>NZ_JBFUAP010000019.1:0-116286 GCF_056406215.1 Mucilaginibacter sp. P1_D10
CGCAACTCTTCCTGCAATGCCTTGACATCCGTCGGCATATCCCCCTTAACGGCCTGGATAGACGCTGCATACTCTTCAAGCTTTCTCTTTTTCTTCTTCTCCATAGCAACCCATCTTGATACGCTTGCATTACCGAAACCGTATTTGAGYCCTAATTTAACTGAAGTCGTCCCGCCTGCAAAGTATTCCTTTATTGCTGACGCTTTTTTCTCTGAATATTCCATGTTCACACTATTTTTGTGTCAACCTATATCAGGACAAGACAGTTCAGACTATGCACAAGGTCAGCTTTCACCTGACTCAAGCTGGAAGCTTGCCCAATGCTCACCACGAGATACGCTGCGCTAAGCTTGCGGCAACGGGTTTGTCTGAACTCGAATTAAACGAATTTTAATAATGGGCAGAATTCCTTCCAAACTGCAAAGAAAATTTTGACAATTCGCTTAATTCCTTAAAATTCGAGTTCAGACATCTTTAAAACTTTTCTTCCCACCCGCCTGTTCCCTATAAGTACCAACAAGCATGCTTATGAACGCGTACCAGCAAAAATGGATAGATGTATTGGCAGCGGCCAATTTAAAAGACTGGAAGATTGAACCGATGGGCGAAGATATCTACATAGAGATGCCTCACGTAACCGATTTGAAACTGATACGGGATAATCTACCCGAAACACTCGCTTTGATTTCGTTGGATATTACTTTGCCTAAAGAGCGGTTAAAATTCCGTTTCCATAACGGGTACGAAAATTTTGAATACGTGCTGAATCCCGGCGAAGCCGATTTGAACAACGCTTAAATTTTGGCTTTGGTTGATACAACGGCAACGCAAATCCCCATCATAGCTATCAGTGTAAAGGATGCCCGTAAAGAGGCTAATCCCGCTATAAAGCCAATGATTGGCGGGCCAATTAAAAAACCCATAAAACCAAGGGTAGATACCGCCGCTAATGCAACGCCCGGTGCCATTGTTTTTGATTTGCCAGCCGCGCTGTACACCATAGGCACAACGGATGATACACCCGCACCAACAAACAAGAACCCAATTAATGCTGTATAAAAATAAGGGAAAATAACTGCAATAAGCAGGCCAGTTGCGGTAAGTATCCCGCTGAGCTGCATGGTACGCTTTAAGCCAAAGCGATGAGCAAAACCATCAGCCACAAAGCGCCCCAAAGCCATAGTGGCCATAAAGGCTGTAAAGCCGGCACCTATCCAGTCGGTAGGGGCCAATACTACTTTCTTAAAGTAAATAACGCTCCAGTCGAACATTGCCCCCTCGCATATCATCGAGCAAAAGGCTATTGCGCCTAATTTGATAAGCGAATTATCGGGCATTACAAACACCGGCCCCGTATTTACTACCTTATCGTTTTTTAAATAAGGCAGCGTAACAATAACAGCAATGACAATGGCAGCGAGTATGATGGCAAAGTGCTTTACCGGCGGCATTTGCAAATGCATCATGAAAACGCCGATAAGCCCGCCTGTGAAACCGGCAAGGCTCCACAACCCATGGAAAGAGGCTAAAATGGGGCGCTGGTACAATTCTTCGGCTGCTACTGCCTGGGTGTTTACAGATATGTTTACCGAATTACTGCTAAAACCAAACACCACCAGGCAAATAACAAGCTGCAAGGTGTTTTGGGCAAGCCCGAGGCTAACCAACGTAATGCTGTAAACAATAAGTGCTGCTATAAGCAGGTTGCGGCTGCCTATTTTGGTAATAACCCAGCCCGAAAACGGGAGGGAACACATTAACCCAACAGGCAGCGCAAACAAAACACCGCCCAGTTGCGCTTCCGACAGATCGAGCGTTTGCTGTATGGTGGCAATGCGAGATGTCCAGCTGGCAAAGCACAGCCCTGTCATGAAAAACATGGCGGCAACCGCGATGCGGAAAGTGGTACGGGGATAATTATATGTAGATATCGTGGAGTCCAAATTGATTAATGATGCTTAGTGTAAATACTACACTAAGTTGCGGAATGTATTTCAAATATAAAAATTTGCAACGAAAGATTACAATTTGATTAATTATATCAAATTGTTTAAAGGGAATACGAAGGAGTTTAACGGCTTGTTTAGCAGCTGTTTAATTCTTAAGGCTGAATGATCCGCTGATGTCGCCGGCGGGTGCCCCGGCCTTGTCATTCATTTGCCCGGTAAATGTACCTTTTATAGTACCGTTGAGGCCGTTTGGCGAATTGATTTCGGTAAATATCACGGTGCCTTCGCCTATAAAGTCCGAGCCTATGGAGATAATCTCTGCCGGGAATGTGCCGGCCACGGCCGTGGGGGATATAATACCAAAGGCGTTTGTAGGGTCGGTACCGCCGATGATCTGGGTGCTGCCATCAGGCACTACGCCGGGGGCGATCACCTGGAAAAAAACACGGTCGGCTATCTTAACGGTTTTGCCCTGAAAGGTGTAGCTTATAAAATTACCGCTGGTGCCGCCAAGTACGGTGCCGTCGGCGTTTAAGGGCGCATCTAACTTACAGCCCGAAAGAAGGGTTACAACAAATAGTAAAGTAAGCAGGTGGTAACAGATCTTTTTCATGATGTGACAGTAGTTTAGATCATCAAAGCCCATAAATGTATAATTTTTTCCGCGCTAATTAAAACGTCGGAAAAAATTATAACTCATCTGATGTGATTCTCTTTAGCAATCGCCGTCAGGCCCGCAAACAGGGCCGTCTATCACATCAAATTTTGGTTTCGCCTGCTCATCATTCCATTCGCCATAGGCTTTCTCCAGCGTTTGGGTAAATACCGGCACGGCCTGCGCGCCGGATACCGCGTATTTGCCGTTCATTACAAAAAACGGCACACCGCGGACGCCCAGGTATTCGGCCTCTGCAATGTCGTGCTTTACATCGTCGGTGTAGGCATCGCTGTTCAAAATTGCAGTTACTTCATCCTTGTCCAGACCAATCTCCTCACCTAAACCGGCAAGGGTTTCTGTATCGTCGGTATTTTTGCCGAGGGTAAAATAAGCTTTAAATAGGGCTTCTTCTGCGGCATCGCCAAGCCCTTTGCTTTTGGCATAATGGCTAAAGCGGTGAGCCTTTAAGCTATTGGCCACAACGGCCCTATCGAAATCGTAGGTAAGCCCAACTTCGGCGGCCATTTTGGTTACGTGGGCATTCATTTGCTGCGCGTATTCCAGCGTCCAGCCTTTTACGTCGGCCAGGTACTGGCTTATGTTTACCGATGGGTCGGTCACCATCTGCGGGTTAAGCTGGAAGCTTTTCCATTCTATCTCTACCTTATCCTTGCTCTCGAATTGCTGTAATGCATCCTCGAACCGGCGTTTGCCTATATAGCAAAAGGGGCACATTACATCGCTCCATATCTCTACTTTCATGGTGATTTATATTTTTTGTAAAGGTAAAGATGCCAGGCAAAGAGCGGGTCGACGCAAAGTCAAAAAAAAGCATAAAATATGTTTAAGCGTTTATTTTCAGCGGGATATTGACAGCTTGTATATTTTTTATAATTTAGTCTCTCTGTACCTGATTGACCAATACTATCAATAAGCCCATTTTACTGACAAATGAACAATAACACTAAACCTTTGCTTTTTTGGGCCGGTATCGTATTGCTTATTTTGCCCGGTTTGCTGCATGCTTACCTGCTGATGCCTTTCCCCGGCAGCCAGGATATCAACGCCATTACCATTTGCTATTACCTCGAAAAAATAGTACTTCCGTTGCGCATCCTGGGTGCCATAATCCTTATCGTGTACTTCATCCGTTTCTTTGCCAAAAACACCCGCAAGCATAAAATCATCAAGGTGGCGGTCATCATCATCTGCCTGGGCAGTTTTTACTTTACAGATTACATGTTCAAGGCCGAGGTGATGTTCAAAGAGACCCAAAAAGCGCGGTTTGCCAATGGGCTCACGAATAAAGTACCGCAAAGCTATTTGGTAATTGGCGTGGTGAGCAACGGCGTGGCCAAGGCCTACCCTATTATTTACCTGGGCTATCACCATAAAGTGCAGGATAGCCTCGCCGGTAAGCCTGTATTGGTTACTTATTGCACCATGTGCCGCACAGGCCGCGTGTACGACCCTGTTATTAAAGGCATCCAACAAACCTTTAGACTAGTGGGCGCAAGGCATTATAATGCAATTATCGAAGACGAAAGTACACGCACCTGGTGGTACCAGGCAACCGGCGTGGCAGCGGTAGGCCCCATGAAAGGCGCGCACCTGGAAGAACTGCCCTACGAGCAGATGACGCTTGGCGCATGGCTGGCAAAGTACCCCGCATCCTTAATCATGCAACCCGACGGCGGCTACCTCGATGATTATATCGACCTGAAAGATTACGACCATAAACAAGCCGTAGATAAAGACAGCACCTTAAAAAATAAAGATTCCTTAGTACGCAAAAGCTGGATGGTAGGCATTATAGCCAACGGCAAGCCCAAAGCCTACGATTGGCGGCAATTGGTGAAAAAGCAGGTACTGAATGATAACTTAAACGGCACGCCGCTGGTAATAGCCGTAGAGGAAGACCAGCAAAGCTTCCATACCTGGAGCAGTATAGTAGACGGCAAGCAGCTGCACTTTTTGATGGATAAAGAAAATTGCCTGGCCGACCAGGAAACCTCCTCCATCTGGGATTGGACGGGCACCTGCATCTCCGGACCACACAAAGGCAAACAACTTAGCACCATACAATCTTACCAGGAATACTGGCGCTCCTGGAAACAATTCCACCCGGCTACGGAATTGTGGAAGGGGATATGATAGATGTGCAGATGAAACTCTCCCCGCGTCATTGCGAGGCACGAAGCAATCTCTACGCAGGAAAATCCTCTATGCAGATTGCTCTTAAAGCCGGGAGATTGCTTCGTTCCTCGCAATGACGATGGGGTATTCCTATTCGATTTTCCACTGCCGCGCCAGGTGCCCACACTTGGGGCAATAGCTTTTTTAAGTGCCCACACTTACGTACCCTAAATGCCAAGCGTGGACGCTTGCCATTTTCTTTCGTTAAGTGCGCATGCTTAACCAGGTGGAGGATAAGTACCAACTTTCCAACGCGCTTAACAACCCCCTACTCGCTTCTCAAGCTTTTCACCGGGTTGGCTAGTGCTGCTTTAATGGATTGGAAGCTGATGGTAACAAATGCAATAACGATAGCTATAAATGCGGCCAATACAAAAACAGACCAGCTGATAGGTATGCGGTAGGCAAAGGCATCTAACCAGTTGGCCATAACGTACCAGGCTAAAGGGGTAGCTACAACAATGGCAATAAGTACCAGTTTAATGAAATCTTTAGCCAACAGGCTTACAACGCCTGTAACCGATGCTCCCAATACTTTGCGCACGCCGATTTCGCGGGTGCGTACCTGGGCAGTGTAGGTTGCAAGCCCTAATAAGCCCAGGCAGGAGATGAGTATAGCCATTCCGGCAAAATAATTGAACAATGTACCTTCGCGCTGTTCGCCTTTGTAAAGGTTGTTAAACATGTCATCCAGGAAGGTATAACTAAAAGGGTGCTCGCCGTTGTATTGTTTAAACTGTGTCTCCGCGGCAGCGATTGCTGCGGCCGCATTTTTAGTGCTGGTTTTTACGTATAAAGTTTGATAATTAGCCGGGCGGTAAAAGAAAATGGCAGGCGCAATTTTTTCGCGCAAGCTGGCAAAATGGAAGTCTTTAATTACGCCGATTATTGTGCCGTTTGTTTTCTGAAAACTGAAATGCTTGCCAATAGGATCTTTTAGCCCAATTTCTTTTATGGCGGCCTCGTTAAGGATAAAGTGTGTAGAATCGGCAACGGCACCTGTAAAGCTGCTGCCCTGCGCCATCTTCAGTTTAAAAAAGGAAATAAAATCTTTATCAATCCCCATTGGATGCAGGATAAAGGTTTGGCCCGGAGCCTTACCATCCCAGGAGTTATCGCCCGAAAACATGCTGCTGTTAACGATATTGCCGGTTGCCCGCGTTACATCTTCTACGCCTGGTTGTTTCAACAGCTCGGCCCTTACTGCATCATAGTGCGCCGAGGCGTCGCGCATCCACATCCCGAAGGTATGGCTTTTATCGTACCCCAAATTTTTCGATTGAATGTATTTAAGCTGACGGGTAATAATCAATGTGCTCGCAATAAGTATTACCGAAAAGGTAAATTGTACTACCACCAGCGCTTTACGGAAAAGCGCATCGCCAATGCTTGCGCTTATTTTGCCTTTCAGGGCCTTTAACGGTTCGAAGGATGACAGCAGTAACGCAGGGTAAATGCTTGATAAAGCCAGGGTGGCTACAACCGTAATGGCAATGATAGCCCAAATATGAGGATTGAGCAAGCTGAACACCAGTTGCTTGCCCGCTAACTCATTAAATACCGGCATCAGCAGGTAAATGGCGAACAGTGCAAATGCTGTTGCAATGAGGAATAACAAGGCGGTTTCTACCAGGAACTGCATAAATAGCTGCACTTTACCCGCCCCTATAATTTTACGCATGCTTATTTCTTTGGCGCGTAGTAAAGAGCGCGCTGTAGAAAGGTTTACGTAATTGATGCAGGCTATAAGCAGTATTACCAGGGATATAATACTAAAAATACGCACCGTTTGGATGCCATGGTCGGTACCATCTGCGTTGTATAAGTGCAGCTTACTGATAGGTAATAGCAGGTAATCGGCATCGGTATTTTCGGCGCGGTGCTTAAGATGTATTTTATTTAAATCGGCCGAGAGTTTTTTTAACGATGCGCCCGGGTTTAACTTAACGTAGGTTTGATAAGTGTAGTTGTTAAAATTGGTATTTACATCTGTCTTATTGCGTAACAGTATGAATTTAACATGGTAGCTCATGGGCATTATCATATCAAAATTGATACTGGAGTTTTGCGGGAAATCGTTGATAACGCCACTCACCGTAAAGTTTTCCTGGCCATCGGCAGTAATCACTTTACCAATTGGATTATCGGTACCGAAATATTTTTGTGCGGTTTTTTTGGTAATAACCACAGAGTTATCGCCGGCAAATGGCGCTGCGGTATTCCCCTGTACCAGTGGGAAATCAAATATCCTGAACATCGAAGGGTCGGCAAAGGCTACGGATTGCTCGCCAAAAACTTTATCCTGGTATTTGTATAACGAGAAAAACCAGTTGGGGGCAATGCGCACCTGGTCCTGCACGTCGGTAAGCTCCTGTTTAGCCAGCGGGCCTATAGGGGCTACCGTATTTTGCCATATCTGTTTACTGGCCCCTGTACCGCCAAAAAGTTCTACGCGATAAATATTGTCGGCATTTTTGTGGAAGCTATCGAAACTTAACTCGTCCTGCACCCAAAGTAGTATTAATATACCAATAGCCAACCCGGCAGTAAGCCCGGCAATATTGATGAATGAATAAAACTTATTGCGGAATAAATTCCGCCAGGCGGTTTTAAAGTAGTTTCTAAGCATGGCAACAGGATGTTATTGTACTTTTTGTTCTTCAAAACTATGCCAAATTTGCAATTTATTGATTAGCAAGATCTTACACCTATCTCCAATGGCCTACCCGTTCGTAAGCGGACGGTTTACGTGCGGTTGTATTACATTTTCTGTTACCCGGCCGCGCCAAGTGTCCACACATACCATTTTCTTTCATCAAGTGCAGACACTTCACGAGACGGAAGGTTAGATGTGCAGATTTCAGATGTGCAGGTGTGCAGATGAAAAGTTCTTGAGCCCCGTTTTTCCATCCGAAATCTGAAATCTGCATATTTGCACATTCGCCGCTCACTCCACCTTTATCACCTTTGTCCGCTTGCTTATCCCATTCTCATTAAAGGCTTCTATCTGGAAATAGTAAGGCACGCCTTTCTCCATGCCGTTAAAGTAATACTCATTTACGTTGTACACCATAATGTTATTGTACAGCTTATCGGGTGCTATGCCCATGTAAATGGTGTAGCCTACCGCACCGTCGGTTTGGCGCCAGCGCAGCCATGAATTGCGGTTCTCTTCTTTGCCGCGCAATACGATGAGGTTGCTAACGGTATCGGGCACCATGCCCGCCCCTTTGCCGAACACACGAAATCCCGATAAAGCAAACTTGCCGGTGGGCATATGGTAATTGGTTATTTTGAGGTATCGCGCTTTGGCAGGCGTCTTCAGTTCCACGTAATCGTGCGGCACATCGGTTTTATTCTGGCGTTTGTCAACCAATGGCTTCCAGATTTTGCCATCGATGGAGGATGATATCAGGTACTGATGGTACACGCCGAGCGATTTGCCCATGAAGGTGGCATCCTGGTCGGCGTAATTAATTTGGATAGCTTTTACGGTGCTTACCTCGCCCAGATCAGTTTGCATCCACTCGCCTTTGTTGACGGTTTTAGCGCTCCAGTAGGTTTTGATATCCTCATCAACCGCCAGGTTGGGCACATACGCGCCAAGGGTTGACGATACCTGCACGGGCTTGTTATAGTTCAGCAGCATCCAGCCTGTAAAGTTGCTTTTGAGGTGGTCTTCCTTGCCGGCGGATAGATAGTGCGGGTAATCGCCATAGGCGGTATTGGCGTACAGCGTGCCGTCGTTATCGAAGCCGGCGGGCCAAAAGCCTATGCGCCGTTCGAAGTTGTTCTTCACATCTATCACCATGGTACTGATGTGCCAGTAATTGCCCCATTTATCGGCCCAGGTTGCGCCATGGCCCGCGCCTTTGGCAAAGCCGCCCGGTTTGTAGCTGAAAGGATTGTGGCTTTGGTATTTGAAGGGGCCAAGCGGTTTATCGCCTACGTAAACGCCGTCGCCATAGCCTTTGCCCTCGGTGCCGGGCGCACCGTATTGCAGGTAATATTTGCCGTTATGCTTGTTCATCCAGCTGCCCTCCATAAAACCCGTGAGGAAAACATTATCGTTGTTCTCGCCGAAGCGCTCCCAGCCGTGCTGCTCCCAGTTGAGTTTTATCATCTCCCTTTTGGGGCCGATGGGCTCGAAGGTTTTACGGTCTATCTCCTGCCCGTACAACGGCAAAGTGTTGCTGCTGCCGTGGTAAATGTAAACGCGACCGTCATCATCTGCAAACATCCCGGGGTCCCAGGCACCCACCTGGAAGTAGTCTTTCGCAGCTTTCCAGGTATCGTGGGTAGGGTCGGTACTCATCCACAGGGTAAAATCTTTATTATAGGTAGAACCAATAACCAGCAGGGTATCGCCCAACACCAACGTGGCGGGCGCGCAAAGCTCATCGCCTTTTACCTGGTTGTATGGCCGCACGAATCTGCGGGGCACGAAGGTCCAGTGCAGCATATCCGGCCCCCACCAGTAACCGAACTGGTTGGTGCTGAAGAGGTAGTAATTGCCTTTGAAGATAGTCATGGTTGGGTCGGCAGTGGCGCGGTGCTTGCCCCAGGCCGCAAAACTCTCAAAGGGCGTATAGCCGTAATCGAGATTGAGGGGATTGCAATAAGTGAGGCGTTTTGTTTGTGCCGATGCAGTGAACGCGATAAAACAAAATAGTGCTGCCAACCATAAACGATGTGCGATTTTCATAGGCGGGATGTAATTGGTTAGGCCAAATATAGGGATTGTTGAGATTCCTTCGGTAGAGACGCAATATTTTGCGTCTCCGCATGCAAATCCGTTATCATCAAACGAGAGACGCAAAATATTGCGTCTCTACGGGTAACAAAAAAACCGCCGCCCATTCTCTTTAAAATTAAAAAAGGAGCACCGAGATTAATCGGGCCCCTTTCTCAGAGATTTAGTTGATTATGAATTATTGTACGATAAGCGTTGCTATGGAATGCGGTTCGGCAGTGGTTTTGGCGGCTTTGCCTTTTATCCACAAACTGTATTCGATTCTTTCGTCCGTGCGGTTCATTACCACAACGGCCAGTTTACCATCCGGGTTCATGTACGCGGTGGTCAGTAGTTTATCCCTGCTGGCAGCCGCGGCTACGCGTTTTGCGCCGGGATGTATGAATTTGGAGAAATGCCCCATGTAATAGTACGAGTTGGTGTAAATCAACTCCCCGGTGCGCGTATCGGAGTGTATGGGTGCGAAGCAGAAGTTGCCCACATGGTTCGGGCCGCCTTTTTCGTCGAGCAGTACGTTCCAGTCTGTCCACCCTACGGTGCCGGCATTGAAATCGTTTATCATGGATAGGCCGTAGCGCTCGCCAAGGGCCCAATCGCCAAGGCGGTTAAAATCGAATTTCTCTACGCAGCCTTCAGTGAAAATCAAATTCTTATCAGGGAATGCGGCATGCGTTAAACGCGTGTTTTCGAAGTTTTGGCCCGCGCCTGTCCAGGTTTCGTACCAGTGGAAACCGATGCCCCAGATATATTTTGCCGCGGCAGGGTCTTCTAATATGGTACTGGCGCGCTGGTAAAGCAAATCGCGGTTATGATCCCAAACGATCAATTTTTTGGCTGCCAGGCCTCCTTTAACAAGCGTTGGACCGAGGAAATTCTTTACGAAATCGCGCTCTTCCTCCGCAGTGTATTTGCAGCTTTCCCAAGTCTGAGTGGCCATCGGCTCGTTCTGTACCGACAGACCCCACACCGGGATGCCCAATTTTTCGTAAGCATTAATGAATTTTACATAGAAGTTGGCCCAGCTCTGCGCAAATTCCTTTTTAAGCTTGCCCCCGTGCAATACATCGTTATTATCTTTCATGAAAGCCGGCGGGCTCCAGGGCGAAACGAATAGCGTCAGTTTCCCGCCGGCGGCTTTGGTAGCCTCTTTAATAAATGGTATGCGGTAGGTCTTGTCGTGGCTGATATCGAAGGTGCGCAGGCCCTTATCGCTATCAGCTACATAGCTGTAGCTGCCGCTGCTAAAATCGCAGCTTTGTATATTGGTACGCGCCAGGGTGTAGCCAATGCCTATGTTCTTATCAAAGTAGGCGGCTAAAAACTCCTGTTGCTTATCTTTCGGCAGCTTATAAAAGGTTTCGGCACTGGCGTCTGTTAGCGCGCCGCCAATGCCCAGCATGGTTTGGAATGTTTTGGTAGGATCAACAAATACCAGCGTTTCGGTTTCGGGCGGCTGGGGACTATCTGTAAAGGTTAATGTGCCGGCAGGTGCAAGCCTTTTGTTGCCTTCCTTCTCGGTTACGAATACTTTTACCGTTTTATTGGCTGCAGAATAAAGCTTTTTTGGCTTCACTGTCGACTGGCAAAATGCCGCCGCCGCTATGCATATAAAACCTGTTGATAAAAGTGTTTTCTTCATTATTGAGCCGGGAAAGGTTAATGGTATTTGTTTACGGAGCCAAATCTATTAAAGTTTCGCGGAATTAAACAAGGAAAAATTACATAAATAACTGATATTTAGTTATTTATGTAATTTTTGATACGCTTTGATACCAAGCAATTAAAATGTAAAGGGGCTAGTAATCAACCCTTTCTATCCTCGGGACGGAAAAGTGATTTGAATAATTATACGCCTTAATCGCAAGGGCATTATTTATCAACAATACGCTTGCCGGTACCCATCCATTCGATGGCATTAAGGATTAGCTTATCTTCTATAGGGTTGCCGAGGGTGTGCGAGAGGTCCTTATTGGTTTTGCCCTCGTAATCGATGTCGTTGTGGCCCATATTGAGGTAAATCATTTTGTAGTTGCGATTGGTCCATACTACAGGATAATAGCCGCTGTGCCATATCTCATGCGGCTTCGGCCCCGTGCCCAGCGGGAAGCTGGAAGAATCTATCGACATCAGTATCCGGATGTCGGGGTTTTTGCGGAGGTCCTTCTCCCAACGGTACCATTCGTTAGGCGAGGCCTTAAAGGTTTCGGGCATGTGTTTGGTGGCGGGGTGTTTGCGGTCTTCCACCCTCAGAATAGCCGATGTAGGCCGCCAGGTGTTGCTGCCATATTGCCCAGAGCCCAGGAACTCGTTGTGGTACCAATCCCAATCGGCGTTGAAGTCCGAAGGGGTAAGCGCGAAGGCTGAAAAATGGAAGCCCATCCAGCCGCCGCCGTTGCGCATGTATTTTTCGAAGGCCGCACGCTGGGCGGGGTCCTCGGGGCGGGTATCTAAAAACAGCACTACTTTATATTTGGCCAGGAAGGCCTCGTTGAGATTGCTCCAGTTGCTGGTAGAATCGTACCCGAAGTTGTATTTGACCGCCATCTGCGGGAACCATTTGTTGGCTTCGTGCACGAAGCTGATATGTGCCTGGTCGTTTTTAGCGGTGTAAAAGGCTATTACATTGAAACGGGGCTTCTTTTGGGCATGCAGGCTACCTGCTATACATAGGCATAGCAGCGCGATGGCGAATAATTTTATGCTGATTGATTGACGCATGGCAAAGGATTTAATGGTGAAAAAATCAAAACAAAAAACCGTCATCCTGAACTTGTTTCAGGACCCCATCATAAAAGTGGCCACTGTGCTAACGACCTTGCATGAAGGCAACCTGCCGTGTGGGGTACCGAAATAAATTCGGCATGACGTGAACGGTTAAGTTTCGACCTTACTTCTTAACCTTTATGTAAGTTTCCACTATCTCATGATCAATCTTCAGGCTGTCTATCTTCTCGATGCCTTTTTGCACAAGGGTATCGCCCTTGAAGCTAACTTTAAAATTGAAGGAATGTCCCTCCCATTCGCGGTAGTTGCAGTATAGCAGGTTTTCGGTATAGTCGGCCCCCGATAGGGTGTAGGTACCCGCGCCCGAATCGAATATCGGCTTGGTGCCTGCCATTTTCAGGTCGTGCTTGAAGAATGCGAAGTGGTCGTCGTTGATCACTTTGATCATTTCCTGCTCCTGCCCTTTTTCGGGATAGGTAACCACGGTATCACCCTTGGTTATCTGCAGGGCCGATACCAACTTCCAGGTGCCCTGTATGGGCGCGGCAGGCTCTTCGGTTTTTGTGTCGGCAGCGGGCTGCTTGCAGGCGGCAAGGGCCAGCAGCGGAATGAATAAGAATTTGATTTTCATTTGTTGTGAGATTTATTTAGTTGAGTATATTAATATTCTGTTTGAGTCTGTATATAGATAAAAACCACGTCGTCATTGCGGGGAACGAAGCAATCTCCCGGGAAGCAGAGCCCCTTTGCAAGTCGTCTGTCCAACTTAGAGATTGCTTCGTTCCTCGCAATGACGTATTCTTATAAATTATAGCACCAATTGCTTAAAAAGTCTTTCCACCGTTTCATCCCCATCGATGCAAAACCCGGGGTGTACTTTAGAGGTTTGCACTACTGTGCTGCGCGTAGCGGTAAGCCAACGAAATCGCGATGGTGCATCCAGCAAGCCTATCGGTCCGGCATCTTTACCGCCCATGCATATCTGTTGGAACGAGCGCAGGTTCGCTTCCACCCCTTCCAAATCGATATCCGGGTAAAGGGCCAGCAGGCGTTCCTTATCTACCTGGTACATCATCCGTAGGTATTTGCGTTTGACGCAATACAATATCACCCCCACGTTCATGAATTCCTCGCGCTCTACCCTGGGCACCACGCGGATAACGGCATACTCAAATAAGTTGCGATCTTGCATGCTGTGCTTCTTTTAAGAATATGTTGGAGTTTGCCAGCCGGGCGTTCAAAAACTGCGCGTACACCTGCCGCTGGTCGTCTTCAGTTTCGAAAGACCTGTCCACCAACCAGGCGTCGGGCACGATAGATACGATGGCATCGATTACCTCGGAGGTAAGGATGGCTTTGAATTCGGCATCCACCTCTTCCAGTAGTTCGGCTTTGCGCAGCAGCACGTGGTCTTTCACCTGTACGAAGGGTCGCAGGGCCTGCTCCTGCCAGTTATCCATATTATGGTGAAAGTACAGCGCGGCGCCATGGTCTATCAGCCAAAGCTCTTTATGCCACATCAGCATATTGGTATTGCGGGCGGTGCGGTCTACATTGCTTAGCAGGGCATCCAGCCACACGATTTGCGAGGCCAACTTGGGTTCTACTACCGTAACCGCCGGATCGAATGTAATTGCACCCTGCAGGTAATGCAGAGCCAAATTAAGCCCCACGCTGAATTTCAGCAAATCTTGTATTTCCTCGTCGGCTTCGGTGCGGCCGAAGGCTTCGTCGAGGTTCACGAAAACAAGTTCGGGCATTCTGAAACCTAGCGTGCGGGCAATTTCGCCGCCTATCAATTCAGCAATAAGCGCTTTTGGTCCCTGCCCTGCCCCGCGGAATTTAAGCACGTATAAGAAGCCGTCGTCGGCTTCGGCTATGGCAGGCAGCGAGCCACCCTCGCGCAACGGGGTAACGTAGCGGGTAACATTAACGGTGCGCAATTGCGGTGGGGTAATATTCATAGGTGATTTGGAGGGACTAAGATAAGTTAAGAAATTCTAAAATCTAATCTCTAAATTCTAAAGCGGAGGGGAAACTCTAAACCCTAAATCCTAAAATCTAAATTCTAAAGCGGAGAGGAAACTCTAAATCCTAAAATAAAGCCCATGCTTTGTTTACATTAGCAATGTAATTTTTCTTTAGAATTTAGAGATTAGATTTTAGGATTTTCCCACTTTAGGATTTCACCCCCTTATGGACTTTATAAAACAACCCTGGCCCTGGTACGTGGCCGGGCCGCTTATTGGCTTAATCGTCCCCGCGCTGCTATTGCTCGGCAATAAGGCTTTCGGTATATCCTCGTCGCTTCGGCATATCTGCGCGGCTTGCCTCCCCGCGGGCATCCCTTTTTTTAAATATGATTGGAAAAAGGAAAGCTGGAACCTGTTTTTTGTGGCGGGCATTGTGCTGGGCGGCTTTGTAACGGTGCATTACTTATCTAACTCTGCCCCTGTTGCCATCAACCCTGCAACCACTGCATTATTGCAAAAACAAGGCATAAAAGATTTTAGCGGCTTGCTGCCGCAGGATATTTTCAGCTTTAGCCAACTGCTTACGCTGCGCGGATTGGTGTTTATGGTATTGGGCGGCTTTTTGGTGGGCTTCGGTACGCGGTACGCCGGGGGCTGCACTTCGGGGCATGCCATTATGGGGATATCATCGCTGCAATGGCCGTCTCTGGTGGCCACCTGTTGCTTTATGGCCGGCGGTTTCATCATGGCATGGTTTATACTCCCTCATCTGTTAGCCTTATGAAAAACCTCAAATTCCTGGCCCTCGGCATGCTGTTCGGCATCGTACTGATTAAATCCGAAGTGGTATCGTGGTTCCGCATACAAGAGATGTTCCATATGCAGGCTTTCCATATGTACGGCATCATCGGCAGTGCCATCGTAGTGGCTATGATTTCTATCCTGATTATCAAACGCTTCAATATTAAAACCATCAGCGGCGAGCCGGTTATCATCCCTCAAAAAACTTTTCATTGGGGTAATGTGTACGGCGGATTGATATTCGGCTTTGGCTGGGCTATTACCGGCGCATGTCCCGGCCCGCTCTTTGCGCAGCTAGGCGGCGGCTTCGCAGTGGTATTGGTTACCTTGTTTAGTGCTATTGCAGGTACTTGGGTATATGGCTTATTGCGCGATAAACTACCTCACTAAATAAATTCTAAAAAAGAAAGCCTAAACGCTAAGGAAAAGAAATCCTAAAACCGAAAGTCTAAATCCTAAAGTGGGAGAGAAACTCATCCACAAAAAAAAGCGGACGGCCCCAATCGGACCGCCCGCTACACATAAATCAACCCAATAAATTTAGCTTAGCCTTGTTTTGGTGTGGCTACGCTATCCCTTCTGGCTTTGTGATGTTCTTTCATTTTAGCTTTCAGGTCGGCATATACTTTCTGCTGGTCGGCTGTTAAAATAGCCTGCAATTGCTTGTCGGTATCTTGTCTTAAAGCCTTAAAGGCAGCGTGGTTGGCTTTGCGGTCGCCGGGGTTTTTAGCCCTCAGGCTGTCGAGCTGTGCTGCACGTGCCACGAATATCGCCTTCACCTTAGCCGATTGGCCTTCATCCAGGTTCAGTTTCTTTTGCAGCATACCGGTCATGCGCTCGGCACGTTTGGCGGGGTTCTTCATATCACCCCTGCGGTTGTGTGCCATAAATCCACGGCGACCGCCTTTGAATTTCTCTTTCATCTGCGCTTTAAACTCGCTGTAAGTTTTGTTCTGATCGGCAGTGAAAACGGCGGCAAGCTGGCCATCGGTCTTTTGCAGCTGTGCTTTAAATGCCTCATGGTTGGCCTTTTTGTCGCCGGCTTTGTTGGCCTTCAGGCTGTCCATTTGCGTAGCCTGCACCAAAAGGATGTCTTTTACTTTGGCGGTTTGGTCTGCACTCAGGTTCAATTTCTTCTGCAGCATATCGGTTACATGCTGTGCCCTTTGCTGGGGGTTGTGGTGTTGCCTGCCTTTGTTTTGCGCCTGGGCTAAAACGCTTATGCCCAGCACCATGGTTATCATCAATAATATCTTTTTCATGTTTTTAATTGTTATTTGTAAGGATAGACGGGGGCGGCGAAGGATAGTTTAACAGTACAGTAGACGATAAGCCGCCTACAGCGTAAACCCACAAGGATGTTACAAAGGGAGAAAGAAATGAGTGAACATGAATTGAACAGATTAAAACGAATTTCACGAATTGATTGACACTAATTGCGCGGATTAAGACGAATTTCACGAATGTGAGGAGGGTTACCGGCGAGTTGTGTTTTTACCCAGCTTGCCGCATTTGCCCCGATAAATAGCCGCTTTTACACCCTGCCATACCGGATATTCCTGCTCATATTTGTATATCAAAAACCAGATTATGGAAATCATCGGCAACAAATTTCGGGTAAGCTTCGGCATGGCAGAGGCTGTACTGCATATCGAGAGCGAAACGCAACTTACTTTTGCCATCACCGAGAAAGGCGGCGAAGCAGTAGATATTGTAGAAACCGTACAAACTAAAATGACTGAGTTGCGCCCGCAGCTATACATGCTTACCTGGCAGGAAGCCAGCGGCACCACCGTAACGCAGGTGCACGATTACGAGAATGAAATAATTTACTCGAACTGGACGTCCCGCGACGGGGAGTTTACGAATATTAAGGGAAGTATAAAATCTATGGATTAGCTCTCTTGCATATTGCCCGCACATTAAGCGTAAGCGGGTTTTGTTTAGATGCGAACGAATTGAGTGAACACGAATTTCACGAACAAGGACTAATTTCACGAATTTTTAGCTTCGTCCTATCCATTAATAAAATCAAGGTAAGGGTTTGTGTAAATTAGTTCCAATCCGTGAAATTCGTGTTAACTCAATTCGTGTTGATTTATAATAGTTTCTTGCACTTAGTAATCAGCTCTGTGCCGTCATAGATGAGCAGGTCGCCGTCTTTGGCTATCTCGTAGCTTTCGCCGGGGCGTTCTACGCTGGTGTATTTATCGCCGTCCTTCTTCAGTTCGGATGCCGAGGGGCTGATGGGCGGGGTATCGTTCAGTTTGAGTTTAGTACCCACGAAGGTGATGGCCTGTATGTAAGTTTTATCGCCGCTGGTAATTAGTTCGTAAGCTATCTGCTCGCCTTTATCAGAGTGGATGGCGGCATCGTGCCAGGCGCCTATCAGCGTGCCGGTAGCCGGTGCTGCGGGTTTGGCCAGGGTGGCTGGACTATCTGTTTTTGGGGAAGTAGTTTTGGCAGCGTTATCGCAAGAAAAAACAAAAAAGCTTAAGGTTATAAAAATGCTTATTGAGCGGATGGCTGGGATGTTCATGATATAAATAGATAAGCATCAAAAGTACTAAACACCTCGACAACATTGCGCAGTCCGCCTGATTATTTAAACACAGAGGGCGCAAAGATTTCGCAGAGTTCACGGAGGCCGAGTGATTTGACCCCAGAAATTCCTGCTAATAGATTTAAAAGGCTCTGTACCTCTCTGTGTTTTTCATTTTGTGCCCTCTGTGTTAAAAATCACCTCAAAGTTTTTCAATCTTACTAATTATCACCTGTTTATCCACCTGCGTTTTGGCGAGCTTCAAGGCTTTATTTAAATTTTCGAGGGCTTTCTCTCTGTCGATAGTTGAGTACAATTCGCCAAGGAGGGTAAAATAATAGGGGTTGGTGATGAGTTGTAGTTTTTCCGCTTCGATGATGGCGGCAGCATTGCCTTTTACCTTAGCAAGGGCGTAGGTGCGGTTAAGCGCCGCAATGGGCGAATATTCCAGCACCAGCAGGTGGTTGAACAACTGTAAAATGCTTTCCCATTTCTCCGTGGTATCTTCCTTGATGGTGTGCCAGTAAGCAATATTTGCCTCCAGGTGGTAGCGGGAAAGGCTACTCCCTGTGGCGGATAGCTTGAGGTGGAATGCCCCCTTGCCTATCAGTTCGCGGTTCCAAAGTGATTCGTCCTGATCCTGGTAAAGCACCATTTGTCCGTTATCGCCCGTGCGGGCCTCAAAGCGGGAGGCATGGAAACACATCAGCGCAAACAGTGCATTCACCTCGGGCAGGTTGGTTGGCGCATAGGTTATCAGCATATAGGTTAAGCGCATGGCCTCCAGGCAAAGGTCGTTGCGCAGCACCACATTCTGGCTTTCGGAGTAATAGCCCTCGTTGAACAACAGATAAAGGGTAGCAAGCACCGGCTGCAGTCTGCCGTGCAGTTGGCTTTCGGGCGGGAAGGCAATAGGCACTTTCTCGGCGCGCAGCTTTTCCTTCGCGCGGTACAGGCGTTTATTGATGGTTTCCTTATTGCTTAAGAAGGCCGTGGCAATTTCATCTATCCCGAAGCCGCAGAGGATGCGAAGGGCCAGGCCAATTTGCGCCTCGGGAGGTATTGCGGGGTGGCAAACGGCAAAAAGCATCTGCAGCTGGCTATCGGCTATGTTTTGCGGCGATAAATCAATCTCCTGTTCGTAACCCTCGGGGGTACCAGCCTGTATAGCCGGACTAATCTTATTACTGAAAACATCGCTCCGCGCCAGCATATTACGGGCCTTGTTCTTGGCCACGGTGTAAAGCCAAGCAGTAGGGTTTTCGGGCAGGCCCTTATAGGGCCACGTTTCCATCGCGGCCAAAAAGGTTTCGCCGGCAATGTCTTCCGCAACGCTCACGTTCTCTATCCCGAAAAGCTTGCAAAGCACCGCCGTTATCTTGCGGTGTTCGGTACGGAACAGATGTGGGATGATTTCGGGCTCCTGCATGGCTAACTTTTATAGGCTTTTAGAAAAATATCGAACACCGAATTTCGAATATCCAATGATGAAGTTTTTTTCCTTTATTATTCATCATTGGATATTCGGTGTTCGATATTCTCCCTCCCCCTTTTAATGTACCCCGTCATTCTTAGCAACCTGCCGCACCTCAACGGTATTGCCTTCGCCCTGCAATACGGGGCAGCCCTTGGCAAACTCTACCGCTTCCTCAACACTTTCGGCTTTAACGGTAATAAAACCGCCTATCGTTTCTTTGATATCGCCAAAAGGGCCGTTGGTCACCACGCCGTTATGGCCCACCACCCGCGCATCGGCAAAGGGGATGCCCGTACCGCTCACAAATTTGTTTTGCGCGGCAATGGTGCCTATCCAATCCATGGTTTGTTTCATCCAGGCCTGCATCTGCTCGGGCGATGCAATCTTAGAACCGTCCTCGTGCCTGAAAATCAAAATGTACTCATTCATGATGTTAAATTTAATAGTTATTTGGATAATTGTTTATACCCCAATAACAAGCAGGCATTTAATAATTGGACAGAGGAGGAACCGGGATTTTTCGTAGTTTAACTTTTTTCAAAGGTACTCAAGAGGGCTTCGCCGTTTACCCGATTTTACAGATTATTCCGATTTTGATTTGCAAGGCTGCACTAACTTCTGCCTCTATTAGGTACTATTCTCTATTCACCAATAATGGCGTTGCCTCCGGCCCTGCCTACCGTCAGGCAGGCCGGGTTATCCGCTCATACGCCTGCAGGCATTACGCTCAGGCCGGTATCCGCTTCTACCCCTAACGCGTATTTATCTATCATAAATTAAGGATTAGAAAGGTTGCGCCATGGGTGCAAAATGTCGGTAGAAAACAAATAGCAAATATGTGGCATGCCGTAGGTATGCAACATCGTTAGTTTCGTACCTGACGGCACGATTTATCTGGATTATGGATATGCTACCGACATTGAACCCCGATGGGGTTCTCTCAGCTAATTACATCGACTTAAAGTATAGGAGGAGGGCTGCTTCCCCACAAAAAAACCCGGCCACCACTCCTGGTAACCGGGCATAAAAAATCCTGATACACTAAAACATCGTGCTCCTTAAGGCTTAATGGGCTCTTGCGGCTGGTTAGGGTTTGACACGCTGTCCCTATCTATGTGGTATTTGTTGTCGTTGTTGTTATTATTGTCGTTGTTATTATTGTTTTTGTAATTCCATTGGAAAGCTTTCATCTGCTTGCGGAATTCCTCCATCTTCTTTTTAAAAGCCGGCGATTGGGTGTAGGCCCTCATCCTTGCCGCGGCATCCTGCATCTGTTTCTTCATACGCAAAAACTCGGGGTTATTGCTATAAGCACGCATCTGTTCGCTTAGCTTGCGCATCTGCTCCTGCTGAAGTTTCATTTGGGGGTTATCAAATGCCCTGCGCATGCTATCGCCCATCTGGCGCATCCTGTCTCTTGAGGCTACAAAATCTGCCGATTGGTAAAAGCCGCGCATCTTTTCGCCCAGCATTTTCATTTCTTCGGTATCCTTTTTTATCTGGGCGGGCAGGTTGGCCTGCAGTTCTTCCTGGTATTTTTTGTAATTCAGATCGTGGTCGTCGTTGTAATCGCTGGTAATGTTGTACTTCTTTTTCAGCCTGGTGTTCATATCCTTAAACCCGGCCGAGTTAAAGTACGTTTCGATATTTTTGCCCAGTGCTTCCATTTGCTTGCCATACTGTTCTACATCTTTGTTGTGGCCGTATTTGCGATCGAAATCGGCACCAAGCTTCTGCTGGTCGGCGCTAAGGGCCTTCATCTGGTCGCTATTATAAAAAGCGTCTATCTCGTGGCCGCGTTTCTCCAGCTCCTGGGTAAGGGCCTTAAATTCCGGGCTATCGTAATACTTGCTGAAGGCCTGGCTTTGCTTATCCAGTTCGGTGCCCAGTCGGCGCAGTTCGGGGTCGTCGAAACCGTTATTGAAAGCAAAGTTGTCCTGGTCCAGGCGCACTTTGTCTTTATAAAGTTTGGTTACTTTTTGTTTTGCGGGTTTGGCCTTTACGGCTTTTTTACGGGTAGTATCGGCAAATAGGGTGTTGATAATTTCGCGGGGCGCTACCGGTTTAACGGTAATTTTCCCGTCTTTAATTTCGGGGTTAAGCCAGGCAATGCTGCTTAAGCTGCCGGCTAAAAGTAATATGGCAAGCACCAAATGGCGTATGTTGCCTATTTTTTGTTGGGTTTTCATGATGCGTTCAATTCGGGTTAATAAAAAGTGTTTGTTGGTGCTGGCGGCCAGCGCCAGCTGCAGGTTGGTATGCCTGCTTTCTTCAAGCTTCAGTAAGGCACGGGCGTACACCAGCGGGCTGTTGGTAGTTTGCACCACCAGGTCGTCGCAGCAGTTTTCGCGCTCGGCGCTTATCAAACGGCTAATCATCTGGGCAAAAGGATTAAAGAACAATAAGGAATTGATGACCTGCTGCAGCAGGTTTACCAAATAATCATTCCGTTTGATGTGGGCGAGTTCGTGCAGTAGTATGGCCTCTGTTTCGGCAACGGAGAGATTGGCAGATAAGGAGATGGGCAACAGGATAACAGGCTTTAGGTAACCGATCATACAAGGGACATCAACCAGCGAGCTGAAATTCACCCTTACATAGCGATGGATATCCAGCCTTTCAGAAAATTCGTCAACCAGCCATTGCATGTCGCCCGCCGGCAACAATGCTTTTTTGATGCGCAGCAGTTTTACCCTGCAATAGCTAAGCTTAAACAGGTTTACGGCCAGGCCCGCCAGGTACAGGATAGTAACATAGGGCAAATAACCTTCAATAACATAATAATACATGTCTGCAGGTGCCGTAAAGGGTGATAGCTGGTTTACAAGGCCTGCCTGCGGCGTAAAGGCCGCTGGAGTTGGCGTTACGTGATGCCAGTTAAAGTTGCCCGCCTCGTTGAATAGGGTTACCATAAACCAGGCCGCTATGCCCAGCATGGCCACAGCAGCCATGTTGTATTTTTTTACGGCTGATAAGGATGGCGAGGCACTGAATACCACGCGCAGCAGGAACCATATCAACAAACCCTGCCACAGCGAATGCAAAATGGCGATACCTAAAACCTGGCTGATGTTATAAAACAAGCTTTGCATACTATGTTATTTAAATTCTAAAATCTAAGGCCTAAATAGTAAATTCTAAATGCTAAAAACGAAATCCTAAAAGCTGAGAAAGCATCCTCCTTCTTCTTGATTCTTACCTCTTGATTCCTGGTTCTACTTTCCGTCCTCAAACTTGTCTAAAAAGTTCTTAATCGCGTCAATCTCGTCCTTAGAGGCGCGGTGCTGTCCTAAGGCTTGTATAACCAAATCGCTGGTAGAGCCTTTGAACACGGTGGATATGATCTTATCCAGCGCGCCCTGTTGCGCCTGCCCGCGGGTTATCAGCGCCTTGTACAGGTGAGTTTTAGCATTGGTATCGCGCTCCACCAAACCTTTCTCGTGCATTATCTGCATCAGCTTGAGGGTAGTTGTGTAGCCCGATTCTTTATTCTTGGCAAGTTCCTCGTGCACGTCGCGTACTGTGCACTGGCCTTTTTTCCAAATCACCTGTAAAATTTCCAGCTCGCTTTCTGTTGGTTTCAGTTCCATTTTATCCTTATTACGAATTCCTTCGTACAAAGATGTACGATAGTTTTCGTATATGCAAATTATAATTTAATTATTTAACAAATTTTAACGATTGGGATATCTTTTAACCACAAAGAACACAAAGAGAAAAGCACAAAGACCACAAAGAATCTTTTAATCAGGCGCCAGGCTTTGTGCTTTTTGTGCCAATGGGTTTACAAATCTTAGTGCCCTTTGTGGTTAAATCACCCCACACGCAATCCGCCCCAATCCAATAGACACGCGTTATGACTAAACCGTTACAATTATCCATTTATATTTGCACATGGAAATTTTTGCATTGGGCGAGGGCTCATATTCGGTTGATAGTACTAAAAAGTTCATCCCTTTTAACCCGGAGACTGATAACCGGCGCGATCGCCCCGGTTCGCTGTTTATCCACGTGAACCCTTTCCTCATCAAAACCCAAACGGATCTGATTTTGCTGGATGCCGGCCTGGGGTACAAAGACACACGCGACGAGCTTTTGCTGCACCAGCACATCCGCAACGCCGGTTTCGACCCGGAGGAGGTGACACTGGTGCTGATGAGCCACCTGCACTACGACCACTCGGGCGGCCTGGTGGTAGAACGCAACGGCAGGCTGGAGCCGAGCTTCCCGGATGCTGAGCACATGATCAACAAACAGGAATGGGAATATGCCTTAACGGGTGCCTCCTCCTCCTATCACAAAGAAATTTTCGAGGCGCTTGCCGGTAAGGTAAAAATGACGCTGGTAGAGGGCGAAGGCGAGTTTAGGCCCGGCATAACCTACGAGCTGAGTGCCGGGCACAGTAAATATCACCAGGTGCTTTGGTTTGATATAGAGGGCAGCAAGGTATTTTTTGGAGGAGATGAACTACCCGAACCGGAACAGCTGATCAGGAAATTCGTAGCGAAATATGATTACGACGGGCAACGCTCGGCAGAGTTGCGTATACAATACGGCAAGAAAGCAGCAGCAGAAGGTTATACCTGTTTATTTTACCATGCAAGGGCCAATGCCGTTGGTACGGTAAGTTACCAGGACGAGCAGTTTATGGTTACGCCTCTTCTGTAACGCCGAAAAGCTCTTTTATTTTATCTACGTTGAGCGGCTTGGAGATAAAATCTTTCACCAGTGGGTAGGAACGCGCCTTGTTGATATCGTTGCTGAAAACGGATGAAGAAATAATAAAAATCTTGCTTTTGCCCAGCGGATCCAGGTTGATGCGCTTGTATTCGTCTAAAAACTCCCAGCCGTTCATGATCGGCATGTTGATATCCAGCAGGATATAATCAGGCAACTGGCTTGGGTCTTTCCGCTGTATCTCTACGAGCTGATCGATCGCAAACCTTCCGTTCAGGCATGCCATGATGTCTGTATTAGTCAAAGCTTTCTTTATCAGTTTAATAGAGATGAAATTATTGATTTCATCATCATCAACTAATAAAACGCTAACGGTTTTGGTGTTATTAGGGCTCATATATAATCTTTATACGGAAACAAAATAGAAAAGGTTATACTCCTAAACGTTGTAAATTTAAAAAATGCAATCGATTTTATGGCTGCAAAGTAAGTAAAACTTGCCCGAACGCCACATTTTGTTTTGCTCGCAATGTAACAAACTTGTTATAAAAATACGCAGCATTCAATATGGCAAACGGGCGTTAAAACTCGTAATCGCGCTCAACTAAACATATCCTTACTTTGTAGCTTTGGTACCACTTCTCCCTGCCGTGCTGCTGCGCCAGCTTATGGCGGCTCACGGCTTTCCAGTTTTTTATGGCTTCCAGACTTGCCCAATAAGACACCGTAATGCCGGTTTCGTTACGGGCCGATTCTACGCCGAGGTACCCCTCCTGCTCTGCTGCCAGCTTGCCCATTTCTGCGGCCATGTCTCCATAACCGTCGTCGCCGGGTGTACGGATGGAGGTAAAAATTACGGCGTAGTAAGGTACTTGCGGGGTTTGGGCTATCATAAGACGGGTTTTCCCAGGTGGATATCCAAATTTAGGCAAAATGAACACAAATGCAAGTATGGAAGACTACATCAATACTTGCTCGCGGCCTTTATTTTTTTTCCCTGAAATATTTATAAATCTTCACAGCCGACATGATAATGAGGCTGAACAGGATGATGCCGACAACGCCATAAATCCAGTTTACGGCACTTTTTAGCACCACTAAAAACACAATGGCGAATAGCATGATAGTGGCCAATTCGTTCCAGAGGCGTAGTTGGATAGAGGTCCATCTGTAAACGTCTTTGGCCATCTGCTTCATTATTTTCTGGCAGGTGAAGTGGTAGATTATCAAACCCAATACAAAAGTAAGTTTTACGTGCAGCCAGGGCATTTTCCAAAGCCCCGGATTTAGGTGCAGCATGGTCGCCCCTGCCAATATCACGAAATACATACTCGGCGTAGCGATTATCCACCACAGCTTTTTCTCGATGATCTCAAACTGATCAGACAGTATGGTTCGCGCAGGTTCGGGTTTATCCTGTGCTTCGCGATGGTAAATAAATAAGCGCACAATGTAAAACAGCCCCGCCATCCAGCAGACTACAAAAATGATATGTATGGCTAATATGTATTGGTACATGAGCCCCCCAGCCCCCTGAAGGGGGAGTTTTTAAATAATTATATTGACCTCGCCTAATAGTTCCCCCTTCAGGGGGTTAGGGGGCCCATTCCTTTATCACCTCTACCGCGTACTTCACATTATCAAAAGGGATATCGGGCATAATGCCGTGGCCCAGGTTGAAGATGAAGCCATTCTCGCCTTTCATACGCTCGAACAGGCGGTGGATGCGTTCTTTGATTACCTTTTTATCGGCGTACAAAATATGCGGATCCAAGTTGCCTTGCACGGCGATGCCTTTGGGCAATCGGTTCTTGATATCCAGCAGGTCAACATTCCAATCGATAGAAATCACATCCGGCTTTGCCTCTGCCATCAGCGGCGCAAAAACCGAACTGCCTTTACAGAACGATATAACCGGGATATCCTTACGGTTAAGCTTGCTGATGATCTCTACGATGTAGCTGTGCGAAAACTCGGTATAATCGTCCCACGATAAGGCCTGTGCCCAGCTATCGAAAATCTGCACGGCGTTTACCCCGGCAGCAATTTGCAGGTTAAGGTAATCCGCCGTAACTGTAGCTATTTTTGATAAAAGCTGATGGGCCATCTCCGGTTCGTTATGCAGCATCAGCTTGGTCAATTTAAAATCTTTTGAAGATCCGCCTTCCACCAGATAGCTCATCACGGTAAATGGTGCCCCGGCAAAACCAATAAGCGGTATTTTACCATTAAGGCGTTGTTGTATCACTTTAATGGCATCGGCCACATATTGAAGCTTATCGCCTACGTTGGTTTGCAAAGCATCGACATCCTTTTGGGTGCGCACCGGGTTGGCAAATTTGGGGCCGACGCCTTGGGTAAAGCTCAGGTCACCGCCCATGGCTTCGCCGGTTACCAATATATCCGAGAAAAGGATAGCTGCATCTATACCCAGCAAATCTACCGGCAGCATGGTAACATCAGCGGCCAGCTCTGGTGTTTTGCACATCTCCAGAAAAGAGTACTTGTTTTTGATTTCCCAATACTCTGGCATAAAACGGCCTGCCTGGCGCATCATCCACACTGGCGGGCGTTCTGTTTCCTGTGAAAATGCGGCTTTTATAAATAACGAATCTCTCATGTTTTTTTTAGAAACAAGAAGTCAAGAATCAAGAGACAAGATTTTTTTCTTGCTTCTTATGTCTTGACCTCTTGCGTCTTTTCTTTAGTGTTTTCTCAATTCCTGCTCCACGCGGTCTATCACGTCTTTCATTTTGGCAGTAATATTATCTTTATGTTTCTCAGTTAACTGCAGGTAGGCTCGTGCCTTCTCATAGTTACCGTTGCGTACGTTGATGTTGGCTACGTGTACCAGGGCAGCTACGTGGTCGTTAGCGCTGCGCAGGGGGTATTGAGCCGCAATCTCGTAATGCTGCTCTGCCCCTTCATAGTCCTTTTTTTGCAGGCATATGCCGCCATATATAAACTCGTAGAAGCCACGCCTGCGCTTGCTTAGCCATTCTGGCCTGCTCACCTCATTCAACAGACGCTCAGCACCGCGGTAATCTTTGTTGTGGAAATGCTTTGCCGCCAGCACTATCGGGCCTTGTTTAAAATAGCCCCATGCCAGCAACACGATGAACATTACGCACACCGCCGCCAAGGGGTAGATGTGCATATATAATACCGCCGTAAGCAGTACCACAAAAAGACCGGTGACTAATATGCGTGCCCGTACCGTGAACATGTATTAATGCTGATCTGTAAACTTATAACCTACGCCGCGTATTGAGTGAAAGTAAACCGGGTTTTTGGGATCCGGCTCGAAATACTTACGGAAGGTGAGGATAAAGTTATCGATGGTGCGGGTTGATGGGTAAACATCATAATTCCAAACGGTTTCCAGTATCTGCTCGCGCGATACGGCCTCGTTGCGGCGCTCTATCAATAGCTTCAGCAGCATGGTTTCCTTTTTGGTAAGCGGGGTGATGCTCTCATCGCCGTTCACCAACTCGAAAGAGTTGAAGTGGATGGTTTTATCGCCAATCTTGTAGCTGTTGAACTCTTTCAGGTCGTCGCCTTTGAGACTGCGTTTTACCAGGTTGTTTACCCGCAGGATAAGCTCTTCCAGGTTGAACGGTTTGGTAAGGTAATCATCCGCACCTTTTTTAAGTCCCGATATCTTATCCTCGTTGGTGTTTTTTGCCGTGAGGAACATGATGGGCACCTCCGAGTTCTCGAGCCTGATGGTTTCTGCAACCACAAAGCCGTCAATCTCGGGCATCATCACATCCAGTATTACCAGGTTAAACCGCTCCTCTTTAAAAATCTGGAGGGCTTTTTTACCATTATTTGCTGTAGAAACTTTATAACCTTCCAGCTCCAGGTTCAGCTTGATGGCTTCCAACAAATGCTCTTCGTCTTCGGCCAATAATATTCTCTTTTTAGCAGGTATCATACTATTAATTTACGTTTATGCAAATACAACTTCAAACACACTGCCGGCGGGGCGGTTATCTTTCACCCTGATGCTGGCCTGGTGTTTGTCTAGCACTTCCTTTACAATATACAAGCCAAGGCCGGTTCCCTTGGTATTTCGGGTATCTTCACTGCCAACACGGTAAAATTTGTCAAAAATGCGTGTTTTTTCACTGTCAGATATTCCGATGCCATGATCGGCCACCTGGAAGAATACTTTGCCATCCTTCTGAAACAGCTTCACATCAACCGCCATGCAAGGTTTGGAATACTTTACGGCGTTCTCTACCAGGTTGGTTACCACCGATGTCAGCGCGAATTTATCGCCGGTTATCTCAATTTTGGGTTCTATTTCGGCGTTGATAATCTGCTGGTTGCAATCGCATTTAGTTATCTGCAGCCGGTTTACGATGCTATCCACCAATACCGAAAGGTTAAATTGTGCTTTTGGAAAAGTGTATGAACTGTTTTCAATTTTTGCGGCCAGCAGCATGTTCTCTACCATATCGTCCAACCGTTCTACATCGAGCAATGATTTATCAATAAAATCAAGTATCTGGGCCTTGCTCAAATCGCGCTTTTGGATGGTTTGGAGCAATATTTTGATAGATGCAAGCGGCGATTTCAGTTCGTGCGTTACCGAGAGTAAAAAATTCCTCTTTTGCTCCATCAGCTTACGTTCTTTTCTTACAGAAGTGTGCATGTGGTAAGCGCCCAATAAAAACACGATGATGAACATCGAACCCTCGCCCATGATCATGGCGAAACGACGGGGCTGCAAGCTCACCAGCATGTACCCCCACCACATCAGTTCCGCAAGGGCGTAAATGATAATGGCATAAAATATAACAAGCGATCTTTTCATACTAGTGAGTGGTGAGCGGAGAGTGGTGAATAGTTTTGAATTGCAAACTGCCTACCGCCAACCGCAAAATTATTGGTTAAATACTATATCAAGGCTATCAAAGATAGCGGTTTTTGTTGTTTCCAAATCGGCTATTGTATGTGCCAATGATATAAAGCCCACTTCGTAGCCCGATGGGCCTAAATATACGCCGCGATTGATGAGTTCGCGATGCATGACCTTGAATTTCAGCATACTCGCCGGGTTGATATCGTCTGCAGTGCGGATGCTTTCCTTATCCGTAAACGCGAACCAGAATATGGAGCCAATAGTGAATATCTTCAATTCGTAACCCCGTTCGGCAACAAAGTCTTCTATCGACTTTACGAAATCGGCGGTCTTTGCATGCAGCTCTTCGTAAAAGCCTGGCTGCAATAATTCGCTTAGTTGGGCGATACCCGCAGCCATAGCAACCGGATTGCCGGATAGCGTACCTGCCTGGTAAACCGAACCCACAGGCGATATATGATCCATTACTTCTGCCGATGCGCCGTAAGCGCCAACCGGCAAGCCACCGCCAATAATTTTACCATAGGTAAGTATATCCGGCTGGATATCGTAGTAGGCCGCTGCGCCCTCGAAACCAACGCGGAAACCGGAGATTACTTCATCGAACAATAGCATCGTGCCGTTTTGGGTACAGGTATCGCGCAGGAATTGTAAATACTCTTTGGTTTGTAACAGCAAGCCATTGTTAGCCGGGATAGGTTCGATAATAACTACCGCAATCTGGTCTTTAAAATCTTCGAAGGCTTTTAGCACCGCGTCTTTATCATTCAACGCCACCACAATAGTTTCATCGGCAAAGGCTTTTGGTACGCCTGCAGATGAAGTTTCGCCAAAAGTTACCAGGCCCGAACCAGCTTTTACCAGCAGAGCATCGGTGTGGCCGTGGTAGCAGCCTTCAAACTTCAGTATCTTATCGCGTTTGGTATAACCTCTTGCAAGCCTGATGGCCGACATAACAGCTTCCGTCCCCGAGCTTACGAAACGTATTTTTTTGATGTATTTATTATTGCTGAGGATAAGCTCCGCCAGTTCGTTCTCCAATGCCGTTGGTGCACCAAAGGACATGCCATTCTGCATCACTTCCATCACTTTGTTGCGAACTGAAGCATGGTTATGCCCCAAAATAAGCGGCCCCCATGAGCAGCAAAAATCAATAAACTCATTGCCATCGGCATCCCAAATATGGCTGCCATCGCCTTTTTCGATAAAAAGCGGCGTGCCGTAAACAGATTTAAATGCCCGCACAGGCGAGTTTACCCCACCGGGGAAATAGGTTTTTGCTTTCTCGTACAGTTCTGCAGACTTTGCTCTGCTGATATCTTTAACTTGCATTTGCATATTTTTGGTTCCGTCATTGCGAGCGATAGCGTGGCAATCTCAGCATGCCCGCTCGTCCTATGAGGTTGCTTCGTTCCTCGCAATGACATGGTGGTGAAGGTGTCCTAACCTCTATTCTTTATCTTCTGGTCTCTAACCTACAGCCACTTATTTAATAACACCTCTTTTGCATGATACGTCAGTATCGCAGTAGCACCCGCCCGGCGGATGCTGGTGAGCACCTCCATGGTGGCGCGTTGTTCGTTAAGCCAGCCGTTTTGTACTGCGGCTTTTATCATGGCGTATTCGCCGCTTACATTGTATGCGGCAACGGGCAATTCGGTATTGTCTTTTATCAGTTTTATTACGTCCAGGTAGGCCAGGGCGGGTTTCACCATCAGGAAATCGGCACCTTCCAGCTCATCCAGGTTGGCTTCTATCAAAGCTTCACGCTGGTTGGCTGGGTTCATCTGGTAGGTTTTCTTATCGCCGAATTTTGGTGCCGAATTTAGGGCATCCCTAAAGGGACCATAAAAAGCACTGGCGTATTTTGCCGAGTACGACATGATGGACACATTACTAAAACCGGCATTATCCAGCGTTTTGCGGATATAGCCTACGCGGCCGTCCATCATGTCGCTTGGGGCAATAATATCTGCGCCGCTGCGGGCGTGCGCCAGGGCCATTTTGCCTAACACCTCCAGCGTTTCGTCGTTCAGTATCTCGCCGTTCTCCACAATGCCATCGTGCCCGTCGCTGCTATAGGGGTCCATCGCTACGTCGGTTATTACGCAAGCCTCCGGGAATTCCTTTTTTACTGCACGTATAGCCCGCAGGTAAAGGCTCTCCTCGCGGTAGCTCTCGGTGGCATATTTATCCTTAAAGTCGTCGTGGATATTTGGGAACAGGTCGAAAGATTTCAAGCCCAGATTGAGGCAGCTCTCCACCTCGCGCAGCAAATTATCTATAGAATAACGGAAGATCCCCGGCATCGATTTCACCTCACTCTTCTCGTTCCCTCCATCCACAATAAACAGCGGAAATATCAGGTTAGCCGCGCTAACATGCGTTTCCTGCACCATCTGGCGGATAACTTCACTCTTCCGGTTTCTTCTTGGTCGTTGTAACATGAGCCCCCCAACCCCCTAAAGGGGGAGTTTTTGAATTTCTTATTTAAATTACTGCCTCCATAGTTCCCCCTTCAGGGGGTTAGGGGGCTTAAATGCCAAACACCGCTTCTGCCAGGCCTATTTCATCGGGCGAGAAAGGCAGCTTATAGCTTACACCCATTTCTTCGAATTTTTTGCCTGTTGATTTGCCTATGGCTATTACTTTTTGTTGCGGCTGCAGCAGATTATCTACAAAGTAGGCTTCCACGTTGCTTGGGCTGGTAAATACCAGTATATCGGCACCTGTCGGTTCTACGTGTTCTTCTAAAACGGTTTCGTAAACCGGCAGGTCTATTATTTTTGTTTCTGCCGATAAGCCCTGCTGTATGCTCCTCATGGGGTTATCCGCGCCGGGGAACAGTATAGCCGAGCCGTTGGCTATGGCCGCAAAATCGGCAGCCACATCGGCTGTATCGGTGCTTTCGCCCACAAAATCGGCAAAGTGGCCGTTCTTGCGCAGCATATCTTCAGAGCCGGTACCCATCACCCCAAACTTCACCCCTTTCGGGAAGGTTGGGTTCAGCTGGAAAAAGTATTCCACGGCATTTTTGCTGCTAAAGAAAACCCAATCGATATTTTTAAGGATGTAGCTATCGAACTTGTTGATGGTGCGCACCGTGCGTATGAGCGACCGGGCCTCTATCTCTATCTTATTTTTCTCCAACGCCCTGCGGAAATAGCTCCCCGCAGAAATATCGCGTGAGATGAATACCTTCGATGGAAATTTGCGGTCTTTGGCAAATTTGGCTACGATTTTTTCGGGCAGGCCTTCCAGCGTATCGGTCTCTATAAAAAGCCTGTCGGGGAAGCCTTCGCCATCCTCGGCCTTGCTGGTAAACACCTGGAACTTATCGTTCTCCTTGCGGCAATAAACGCCCAGTGGCAAGTGGCAGCCACCGCCGAATAGTTTGAGCACATTGCGCTCTACGGCCAGTTCTGCGGCCACATCAGGGTGGTTAAGGTCCTGTAATGCTTCGTATAATATATGGTCGCGCTCGCGTATTTGTATGGCTAAAACGCCTTGCGCAGGCGCCGGTATAAATTCTGTAGCGCCGATTTCTTCTACATGAAATTCGTCCAGGTTGATACCTAAACGGCTTACGCCTGCTTTGGCCAGCATAATGGCGTCATATTTCTCGTCGCGTAGTTTGCCTATGCGGGTGGGCACGTTGCCCCGTAAATCTTTTATCTCCAGGTCCGGCCGAACGGCTAGCAATTGCGCCTTACGGCGGTTAGATGATGTACCTACTAAGCCGCCAAATTTAACAGATAGCTTTTGGCGCACATCTGTACAGTCTTTTAACACCAGCAGCAATTCGGCGGGGTCTTCCCGTTCGGATACTGCGGCTATGATGAGGCCCGGAGGGTTTTCGGTAGGCAGGTCTTTATGCGAATGCACGGCAATATCAATAGTGCCGGCCAGCAATTCCTCTTCCAGCTCCTTGGTAAAGAAGCCTTTACCCTCCAGCTTATCGAAGCTGAGGTTGAGGATGCGGTCGCCCTGTGTTTTGATAATTTTAAGTTCGGCGGATATGTGTATCGCTTCCAGGCTATCTTTCACAAAATTGGCCTGCCATAAAGCTAATTCGCTGCCACGCGTTCCTATAATTATTTTTCTGTCCAAAGGGGTGAATTATTTTAGCTGCAAATTTAATTTTTTATGGGGATGATAAGGAATGCCAATTGCATGAATTGCAACAATATGACCTAATGAACACTAATTTGCAAAATTGAGGCGAATTACACGAATGCAAAATCCGGCGACCGCAGGCATGGCAGATTAATGCGCCATACGGTTATTGTGACGACCGCGGTATGTCCTTAGCAGTTTTTCGAACTGATGGGTGGCAATACCAAGGGCACCGATATCAATCTTTGTCTCGTTGCCTGCCAAAGTAAAAACAAAATAAGTTGTGCTGCTTTTACCATGGCGCACAATGCGGGTATCTTCATTCGATATATCGGCCCAACTGTAAAAAACATTGTCTGTCAGGGCAACGCCATTGTTGCTCAGTATTATCTGCGGGTTGTGGTTTGTTAAATGGCGGTAGCCCATAAAGATGAATACGAGGCCGCCGAGCACGAACACGCATGCAAGTATCGGAGAATCGCCCCCTGTAAAAAAGTATGCGCTGCCACCAGCCATCCCTATGCCGAATAGCAAGGTACCCGTTGCCATAATTTTGGAATAATAGATGCGTGTTTCGGTGGGGATGCTGTAATCATCATGAAAAATGTCCGGCTGCTTGAATTTTTCCTGCAAGGCTGCCCATTTTTCTTTCTGGGTAGCAGAGCGCAGCTCGGTCTTCTCCCAGAAGGCACCATCGGCCCATATCAGGTTGGCTTTTATGGCCCGTTTTTTTAGCTCGTGTACGTTCCGTACGTTATCAAATGCCCATATGCGCCAACGCGCCGCCATAACCGACCAGTACAACCACGACGATGCAAGCCCTATCACAAAGCTGAAGACGACTATCCAACCGGGCAAGTTCATCTGCAGGATCAAAAAAATCGTCAGACCTGTGGTGGCAAAAAAAATGAAAACAGATGGATAAGTTATCGTTCGCTTTCCGCGGGCTAAGGCTTCATCAACGGTTACGGTTTCGTACATGGGGATAAGGATTTTGATGACCTTAAATATAGGGATGTTTGGGAAACTCTGCTAAGCTGTCGCGAGTTTAGCGAAGCGTAACTCGCGACTCGCATTGCTAAAGCTTCCAGCTTTAGCAACAACAATACTGTAAGCTGGAAGCTTACATGCCCACCACGAGTTACGCTTCGCTAAACTCGCGATAGCTTTAAAAAAAACGCTGTCGCGAGTTTAACGAAGTGTAACTCGTGACTCGCATTGCTAAAGCTTCCAGCTTTAGCAATGCCTAACTCGTGATAGCTTATAATTATTATATTAGATGATCACTATATTGCAACTATGAGCAGCAATTATAAATTCCACAACCAGAACCGCCTTTACTTTGTCACATTTTCTGTAATTAGGTGGATAGATGTATTTACCAGGAGAGAATACAAAGACATTTTAGTTGACAGTTTAAATCATTGTATCGAACAAAAAGGGCTGGAGCTGTATGCGTGGGTTATCATGAGTAACCATGTCCATTTAATTATCGGCACGCACGATAAGCCAATGGAGCATATTTTAAGAGACATCAAACGGCATACATCCAAAAAATTGACCGCGGCAATTAGTGAGAACGGCCAGGAAAGCCGCCGCGAATGGATGATGTGGTTTTTTGAGCGGGAAGGCAAACTGAACCCTAATAACGAATATGTTCAATTTTGGCAACAAGGCAATCACCCGATAGAGTTATGGAGCAACGAGGTTATTAATCAAAAAATTGATTATTTGCACTACAATCCGGTAGTGGCTGGATGGGTTGACGAACCGGAGCACTATTTATATAGCAGTGCGAGAGATTATGCAGGGGGCAAAGGATTAATTCCGGGATTAATCTTAATATAATGGTGACTGCTGTAACTAGCTTCTGCCTTAGAGATAAAAAAAATGAATGGTTTTTAGACGTAAGCTGGAAGCTTACGCCATCGGCACCCCGAGTTATGCTTCGCTAAACTCGCGGTAGCTTAATTACTGTTGATCAATATATCCTTCGCCATAATCATAGGCACACTGATATATTTCTTCTCCATATAGTTCATCACCTTTTCCAGTATCTCGCGCGATTCTTTATCAAGGCTTTGCACTTCCTCGGCAAATACGGTGTTTACGGCGTTGTGGCGTATTTCTTTTATCTTCTCGGGCACCTGGCGCATGGCGAGTTCTATGCGGCGCTGTTTAAGCATCACCAAAAACTCGTTGATGTTTTGCTCTATGATGGTTTCAGCGTGCGATAGTTCGTGGTAGCGCTCCTGCAGGTTCTTTTTGGCAACCTCGTTAAGGGAGTGTACCTCTATAAAATTCACGTCGAATTGCTCCAGCACTTCGGGTGCGGTATCGTTCGGGATGGCCAGATCTACGATGGTCTTCTTGTCGGTATCGCCATTAAGCAACGAAGCGTATATTTCTGTAGTAATAATGGGCTCTACTGCAGAGGTGCAGGTAATAATGGCATCGAAGCCTTTTTTATAGGTCTTCAGGTCTTCCAGTTCGTAAGCGTCGCCGCCCAGGTCATCGGCCAGTTGCTGCGCTTTGGATAGCGTGCGATTAAAAACCGAGAAATTACTGAACTTATGTTTCTGCAGGTATTTAGAAATATTTTTGTTGGTTTCGCCTGCACCGATGATGAGCACGCGGGCATTTGAGCAAAGCTTCAAATCCTTAAGCTTACGGTAAGCCAGAGATACTACCGAAATAGGGTTTTTAGAGATATTGGTGTGGGTATAAACCTCCTTCGCAGTTTTTACTACGCAATCCATTATCACGCGCAGCTTATCGCCGGTGAGGCCTGCTTCGCGGCCGCTATCATAAGCCTTGCGCAATTGGGCAAGTATCTCTTTCTCGCCCACCACCAAACTCTCCAGCGAACACGAAGTGCGCAGCAGATGCTCCATAGCGGCATGGTCTTCGTATATAGAAGCAGCATCTAAAAAGGTCCCCATCGAGTGGGTACAAAGGCCAATGCCCAGTGCATCGATAAACTCATGGGCAAATTCTCTATCCACCTTCTGTGGGGTCGATAATACAAACTCCACACGGTTACAAGTAGCCAGGTAAAATATTTCATCAATACCAAAATTGGCTTTCACCTCCTGGAGCTTACCGGTAAGGTCTTCCTGGCATATTACCAACTTCCCCAATTCCTTCAGCTCGATTTGTTTATGCGTAAAAGCTATTACCTTTAGATACTTCAAAGCAGTTTTAAATTTGACCCAACAAAAATAGCATACTGTACAGGATGCAATGTCAAGGCTTTGTCAAACAGAGGTATTTAGAATGCTTATAAATAAAATGAATATTACAAAAAATGGAATATTATTTTAACAATGTTTCTTTTTTATCAATCACCAGCCTATGAAAATTACAAATATCAAAAAAATAAGCTTAGTGATTTTGGTCATATTTTATTTTGTGGCCGGGGCCAACCACTTTTACAACCCACAATCGTATTATCATATAATTCCGCGCTATCTCCCCTACCCCGTAGTATTGAATATTCTGTCGGGCTTTTTTGAAATTTTATTCGCCCTGCTGCTCATATCACCAAAAACAAAGCGGTTTGCGGTCTATGGTATCATTTTGATGCTGCTTGCCTTTTTGCCTGTACATATCCAGATGGTTATTGATGCGCCCTTTTTATTAGGTACGTTAACCGTATCCCCTTTGGTTGCCTGGATAAGGCTGGTAGTTTTGCAGCCTTTGCTGATATGGTGGGCGTGGGGGCATAAGGAATAGATTTGAGATGTTAGATTTGAGATTTGAGAAAGGACGTCCATAGACCATAGTCGAGAGTCCATAGTAAGAGAGGAAGCAAAAAATCTACAAAGCGGCAAACCATCGACTATGAACTACTCTCACGCAGCTATTATGGACTATGGACCATCGACTATGGACTACATAACCAAACAATTACAAACAAACACCGTTACCCAAAACATATGGATCTGCAAAGTATTGAACTACGTAACCTGGATGTACAGGATTACCAGGAACTGAAGAAATCGATGAAATCGGCGTACATGGATATGGACGAGGACTACTGGGATGCCGCATCGATAAAAAAGCTGATAAAGCTTTTCCCCGAAGGGCAAATTTGCGTAACCGTAAACAACGAAGTAGTAGGCTGTGCGCTATCTATTATGGTTGATTACAGCAAATTTGGCGACACCCACACTTACAAGCAAATAACCGGCGACAGCACCTTTAAAACCCATACCGATAAAGGCGACGTGCTTTACGGTATCGACATCTTCGTGCACCCCAAATACCGAGGCTTGCGCCTGGCCCGGCGTTTATATGATGCCCGCAAGCAGCTTTGCGAAAACCTCAATCTCAAAAGCATCATTGCCGGAGGGCGCATACCCAATTACCAGAAATTCCAGAACGACCTTACCCCCAAGCAATACATTGATAAGGTTAAGTACAAAGAGATATATGATCCCACCCTGTCTTTTCAGCTGGCAAATGATTTCCACGTAAGGAAGATATTGCGCAATTACCTGCCCGAGGATAGCCGATCCAAAGGTTTTGCTACGCTGATAGAGTGGAACAACGTTTATTTTGAAGAACCAACCACCGCCATTAACAATAAAACCGTTGTGCGCATTGGTTTGGTGCAATGGCAGATGCGCCCTTACAACAACATTAGCGAATTGTTAAAGCACGCCGAATACTTTGTAGATGCCGTAAGCGACTACCAAAGTGATTTCATCTTGTTCCCCGAGTTGTTCAACACGCCCTTGATGGCCGAGTACAATCACCTCGACTCTGCCCGCGCCATGCGCGAGCTGGCGCAATACACACAGCCAATAGTAGAAGCCTTCAGCAAACTGGCGGTATCTTACAACGTAAACATTATTGCGGGCAGCATGCCTAAGATAGAGGAAGATTCGCTTTACAACGTATCGTACCTGTTCCGCCGCAACGGCAGTATGGAAGAGACCACCAAGATACACCCCACCCCGTCTGAGATCAGCAGTTGGGGCATGCGAGGCGGCGACGAGGTGATCGCTTTTGATACCGATGCAGGCAAAATTGGCATCCTCATCTGCTATGATGTGGAGTTCCCCGAGCTATCGCGTATTTTGGCAAGCCAGGATATGCAGATACTCTTTGTGCCCTTCCTTACCGATACGCAAAATGGCTATAACCGGGTAAAGTTTTGCGCCCAGGCCCGCGCGGTAGAAAACGAATGCTATGTGGCTATCGCTGGCTGCGTGGGCAACCTGCCCAATGTAAATAATATGGGGATATCCTATGCACAGTCGGCCGTGTTTACACCGTCGGATTTTGGGTTCCCTACCAATGGCATCCAATCAGAAGCTACGCCCAATACCGAAATGATCGTAATAGCCGATGTAGACCTTTCCGTGTTGAACGAACTGCACGAGTACGGCAGCGTACAGAATTTAAAAGACCGCAGGACGGATTTGTACAGCATTATGTTTAACGGGAAGAAGGTGTAAGCTTCCCTCGGTTGGAAACCGACGGCAATGAAGGTGGGATTCTGATTTTTATTCAACATATGGCGCCAATCCACCTTCATTGCCGTTCCATTCATGGAACGGATGATCAAGCACCCCTAAACAACCGCAAGCTATTTTTATATTGACCATAAATTATTTAAATTTGTTATATGACAAGTTTAACGGTAAAAATCCATAACGAACAGGAAGAGAAGGCGCTGATTGCTTTTTTGGATAGCCTTCATTACGAATATGAGGAAACCGACGACATGGATACAACGGAATACCTCCTATCCTCCGTTGCTATGAAAAACCACCTCGACGAAAGCATACAGCAAGCAAAAGAGGGCAAGGTATCTGCAATTCCACTGGATGACTTGTGGAAATAGTTTACACCGATAAAGCAAAAGCCGATTTAAAATACTGGAAAGAATCAAATAACTTATCCATCCAATCCCGCATTTCCCAACTGATACAATCCATCGGCGAAAATCCTTTTAAAGGGATAGGAAAACCCGAACCGCTAAAGCACCATTTATCCGGTACGTGGTCGCGCCGGATAACCCGCGAACACCGCATGGTTTATATTATTACAAATAATACGGCAACCATCATTTCATTGCGGCATCATTACTAAATTGCACCCATGATCCGCAAAAACCATTACACTATCCCCGGTGCCAAAGGCAGGGGTATGCTGGCCGATATTACTTTTGATGATGCCAACCCCAAAGCGCCACTGGTGATATTTGCCCACGGCATACGCGGATTTAAAGATTGGGGCGCGCACAACCTGGTAGCGCAGCATTTTGCCCAAAACGGCTTCCGTTACCTCAAGTTCAACTTTTCGCATAACGGCACCACACTGGATAGGCCTACCGATTTTGCCGACCTTATCGCCTTTAGCGATAACACCTTCAGCATAGAGCTGGACGACCTTAACTCAGTCATCGATTTTGCCTGCGGCGGCTCGTATGTGCCCGCCGTGCGCGAGGTTTACCTTATTGGCCACAGCCTGGGCGGTGGCATCAGTATCGTAAAAACCGCCGAGGATAAGCGCATCACCAAGCTGGTAACCATGGCGGCAATTTCCAGCTTCTACAACCTTTGGCCCAAACAGGCCGAGGCGCAATGGAAGCTGCAGGGCGTAATGTATATCGTCAATTCGCGCACTAAACAAAACATGCCCTACAAGGTAAGCTTGCTGAACGATCTGGAGAAGAACCCCGAAAGGCTCGATATACAGCTAAAGGCAGCCGAAATAAAACAGCCCTGGCTCATCGTACATGGCGATGAGGATACCAGCGTACCCCTCAGCCATGCCGAAGAACTGCATGCGGCCCAGCCTGCAGCGCAACTGGCGGTTATAAAAGGCGCCGACCATGTATTCAACGCCAGCCATCCTTACCTGCAACCGGAACTGCCTGCCATGCTATTGCAATTTTGTAACATTTGTATTGAATTTTTGAAACAATAGGTCAGTTGTTACAATCAATAAGGTAGTTTTTTGCGTTATTGCATTTAAATACCTGTACCTATGAGTATATCCGGATCCCGAAAAAAAGGAAGCAAGTTCATCAACACCATACCTACCGATTCGGCCGGGTTCGGCAAAATGATACCCATCCTGCGGGAGTATATGAACAACACGGCGGAGAATACGCCGAAGAAAACCTTAGGCCCATTCAGCACCGATGTATCGATATATGATACCCCGCCCAAAAGCGGCCTGCGCATAACCTGGGTTGGGCACTCCAGCCTCATCATCGAAATAGACGGCATACGCATCCTTACCGACCCGGTTTGGAGCCAACGCGTATCGTTCTCGCAATCCTTCGGGCCAAAAAGATTTTACCAACCGCCGATAGCCCTGGCCGATTTGCCTAAGATAGATGTCATCATCTCTTCGCACGACCATTACGACCACCTGGATAAAGCCACCATCAAGTTTTTTGCAGGCAAAAACGTACCTTTCATATGCTCCCTCGGCGTATGCGATTACCTCGAAAGCTGGGGTATAGATAAGGGACTCATCCACGAAGTGGATTGGGGAGATAGCGTAATGATTGGCGACTGCAGCATAACCGCCGCCCCGGCAAGGCATTTCTCGGGCAGGGGCATCACCCACCGCGACGAAACACTGTGGTCGTCATTCGTCATCAAGGGCCCTATGCATAATATCTATTTCGGGGCCGACTCGGGCTACTCGCCCGATTTCAAGGCCATCGGCGAAACCTTCGGCCCATTCGACTTGACCATGCTGGAGATTGGTGCCTACGGGCAACACTGGGCAGATATACACATGGGGCCCGATAACGCCTCCAACGCGCACCTCGATCTGAAGGGCGATATCATGATGGGCATCCATTGGGGCACCTTTAACCTGGCGCCGCATGCCTGGTACGAACCCGCCGAACGGCTGGTGCAATTAGCGAAGGAAAAGAACATCAAGCTACTCCTCCCCGAACCGGGAAAACCTACGGAGGCTGATGCACCACTGGTAAGCAACTGGTGGAAAAAGTTCATGAGTTAGTACTGCGGATGCCCACGTGCCTGGGATTATCGTTAGAAAAACCTGGAAATGCCCTGTATAAACATGTGCAAAAACCTGGAAAAAATTGGACAAAACTAAATTATCGGCTTTGTATTATCGTATTATAATACAGATATTTACGCAAAACCAATGGCCATGAGGCATGCGTAATTGATTGCCATAAAACCTGGAAGAAAAACCCGCATTTTTTTCAGAAAAAAGCCTAATTTATATGAGAAAAATGATGTACGCTGCGCTCATCATCGCGCTGCAATTCGGCTGTATGATAGTATCTGCACAAACCGTTATCCCCCTTTGGGGAAAAGGCGCGCCCGGTTTCGAGAGCCGTCGCAACGAGCCAGAGCAAGCTAAGGATTATTGGGTGAAGAACATCCATAACCCCTCGCTCACCGTTTACGCCCCGCCCGCCGGCACGGCCAACGGTGCTGCTGTAGTGATATGCCCCGGTGGCGGCCACCGCCTGCTGGTTTACAACTCCGAAGGCGTGGCGCCTGCCAAATTCTACAACAGCCTGGGCATCACCGTTTTTATTTTAAAATACCGCCTGGGCCGCGATACGCTATCGCCCTATAAAATAGAGGTACACGCCAAACAGGATGGTTATCGCGCCATGCGCCTGGTACGCAGCCGCGCTGCCGAATTCGGTATCGATCCTAATCGCATCGGCCTCATGGGTTTCTCGGCCGGCGGCGAAGTGGTAGACATGATAGCCTTCGGCGGTTACGACGGCGACCCCAACGCCCCCGACCTGATAGACCGCGCGAACGCCAAACCTAACTTCATTGTGCAGGTGTACCCCGGTCCGTCTTATGTGCCGGCAACCATCGCACCTGATGCGCCTCCCGCTTTCTTAGTGGCCGCTAACGACGATGCCTGCTGCTCGCTGCCGCTTATCCAGTTGCTACAACGCTACCGCGAAGCCAAAGTACCCGTAGAACTGCATATGTACGCCCAGGGCGACCACGCCTTCAACATGGGCACCAATCGCAAACTCAAATCCATCAACCACTGGCCCGACCGCCTAGCCGACTGGTTGGAAGACAGCCACATATTGCAACCGGCGAAGGATTTGAAGAAGGTGACGCATTGATGGGGTTGGAAAGTTGGAAGGTTTTAGGGTGCTTCTTGTAAAGGCGCTAATTTTTAAGATTATAAACTAAAAAATATAAATATGAAACATTTGTTAACCGCCTTACTTGTTTTATTAACGGGTACTATTTATGCCCAGCATTCACTAGAAAAAATCTGGCAAAGCGACTCTACGCTTAATACGCCCGAATCGGTGTTGTATGACGCAAAGGGTAAAACCCTTTATGTAGCCAATATGGGCGATTCTAAAAAGCCGGGAACGGGCGGTATCAGTAAGATTGGGTTAGATGGCAAGATCATCAAAACAGACTGGGTTACCGGGCTTACCGCAGCAAAAGGTATGGGCCTGTATAAGAATTTGCTATACGCTGCCGAATTGACAACTGTAGTCGTAATAGATGTTAATACGGCTACAGTTATTAAACGTATAACGGTTGAAGGCGCTAAGTTTTTGAACGACATAACCATCAATGAAAAGGGCATAATTTACGTAAGCGATTCGCAAACCGGCAGCGTACACCAAATAATTGATGGCAAGGCCAGCGTTTATTTAGAGAATATGAAAGGCATAAACGGCGTGTTATCCGTAGGCACCGACCTTTACGTACTTACCGCCGGCGTTTTACAAAAAGTAGATGCCAAAAAAAATGCCACAACACTTGCAAAAGGCATGGAAGGTGGTACCGACGGCGTTGTTAAGGTAGGCCCGCAGGAGTTTATTGTGACCGGATGGGCAGGCACTATTTATTACGTAAACGCCGACGGATCCACACAAGTGCTATCAGATACCCGCGACAAGAAAATGAGCACCGCAGACCTTGCTTATAACGCCGCAGAAAAAATCATCTACGTGCCTACGTTTACAAAAAACTCGGTGATTGCGTTTAAGGTGAAATGATTGGAATTTAGCCTTCTTGCCGGGCTGATGGAGACACATGGGTGAGTGAGGTACTTAAATCCATTAATCACTTGCCCGACCGCCTTGCCGACTGGCTGGAAGACAGCCATATTTTACAGCTGGAAAAGGATTTGAAGAAGGTGACGCATTAGGAGGAGTTGTTTACAAGAACTGCAGCAAATAAATAGGTTGCAGGGATAATCTTCACAATTTAATCCGAACCTGAAAAGATAGTACAAAACTCGTTTGATCACCTAACACCTAATCGCTTCATGAAATTTTTATGGCTTGCTTTATTGATGTCGGTGGCTTGTTTATCGTACGGCCAATCGCCTAATTTAAAACTCGTTAGTTTCCAAAAATCCTCGTGCGATACTAACGCAGATTTGTTCCGAATACAGCAAAGGATTATCAGCCAGCGCATAGATAGTGGTGTTTATAAACTATCCATTGGATTAATAACCAATTGTGCCGGCATCCATAACATCAAACTAAAACTAAAATCGGATACACTAAAACTGTCTTACGAGGAGGGCGGATTATTTCCCGACACTGCGCTAAACGGTAAAATCACACTACAGGTAATAGAATACACCTGCGATTGTGCGTTTGACTATGCGTTTAAAATAAAAGGCATCTCAAAACTCCCCGGAGTGGTTACTGTGAACGATTCGTCAATTCGATATTATGCCGATAAATACAAAGTCTATCCTATTAAATTTATTATCCAAAACGGTGATACTATAAACCGGGTTGATAGATATGGCCTCAAGCAAGGATATTGGCATGAACAGAAAGCAAACAAGGGGTATTTTACGGGCTACTATACCAATGATAAACTTAAATCTGCCGAAACGAAAGAATATTATGTTTCTGGTAAGCTGCAGTATGAAATGGACCAGTCGGATTACGATACTTATAAGTTGCGCAAATACTATGAGAATGGTGTACCTCAATTAGATATCTTACAAAACGGCAAACTTAGCGTTATCTCCACGAAATTTTATCCTACCGGCGTAATCGAAAGAGTTTATATCGATAATCCCGTTTTTAATGAAGAAAAACTTTTTTATAGCGATGGCCATATTAAAAAAGTAACTGGTCGTAATATACATCAGGATTATTATCCAAACGGTGTATTAAAAAAAGAATTTTGGTTTCCGGCTGGCGATATAGCCTATAAATACTATTACGAAGATGGTAAACTTATGGCCACCCACTACGTGGATAAAAAAGAATTTCATAAGAAAGAAATTATTCTGAAAAGGAACAGCAAAGGAAAAATTATAAAGACGTACGAAACTTCATATTGGACGGAAGAAGTTGGCAATGTATGGAAATACTATGACCGAAAGGGTAGGCAAACTACCGCTAAGGAGTTAAAAGCTTTTGGCTACGTATTATCTGATTAAACCCCTCTATAAAGGCACCCACGTCTGTTTATAAAAATTTCAAGTCCGATAATGCCGCCGTAAAGGCCGGATTGCCCCTTGCTTTAATGGCGTATCAAAATAATCAAGGAAGCCAGATTGATACGCGCCACTATAATGCGGCTAATATCAAATAGCAAACCAAAAAGTCACCCCTTTTAAAGGGTTATTTCGCACACCAATTTCACCATTATGCCCTTTTATTATCTGCGAAGATATGTACAGGCCAAGCCCTATTCCAGAGTAATTATGTGAGGTGTTCTCTGCCCTAAAGAACCGGTCGAATACGTGGCTTATGTTATCTTCAGGTATCCCTATGCCCTGGTCGGTAACACTCAAACTGATCCGGCCATCATCCAACCGCTCAAAATGAAGTTCAACCGGGCTGCCTGCCGGGGAGTATTTAAAAGCATTCGTTAAAAAATTGCTTAAAACCTGTTCAATCCGGTCATGATCTGCAAAAAGCATCAGCGATTCATCTCCGCGGATGTCTACGCTGTGTTTCCCATCTGCCAATCTGCATTGGTCAACGCATTCAACCACCATTTCCATCAGGTTAAATTCGCTCCTTTTAAGTTCAAGCTTTCCGGCCTGTATCCTTGTCACATCTAATAATTCATCTATCAGGCTTGTTAATTTATTTATCTGTTTGGATGAACGCTGCACAAATGGTGCAATACCGTTTAAGTCATCGTTTTGGGAAACCATTCTTTCCAAAACCTGCAAAGATGCTTTAACGGTAGTTATGGGTGTTTTTAGCTCGTGGCTGGCTATACTCATAAATTCATCCTTTTTGGCCATCAATTCCTCGGTTGCTCTTATCGATACCTGCTGCAGCCTTACCTCCTCCTCCGCTTTTTTTCGTTCGATTATCTCCGCTTCCAATTCGTCGAGCGTTCGTAAACGATAAATCATCGGCAAAAGTTTATAAAGTGCGTACACGGTAAACAACGACACGATAGCGGTGAAAAATCTTATCAATGCGCTTAGCCGGTAGGCCGGCCACCAAAAAATCAGGGCATCCAATAAATGTGTAGAACCGCACAGCAGTATAAAGGCGATAAAAAGCCAAAGGATTTTTGGAAAAGGAATATCTTTTCGTTTGCTGATGATGCGGAATAACAAGATGGGAATAGCGAAATAGGCAACCCAGATTGCCACATCAGAAATGATGTACAACCACCCATGAAATTGTTCCCAATTTCCACAGTGCCACCGGGCAGGCCAATCGGCTGTATCGAACAACTTCGAAAAAAAGTTTTTCACCTGGCTTAACAGGCTTTGGTTTACCGGGTGCGACGAAACGTTTTTGGGACCGCATAAAGTACCGCATTTTGCAGGCATGTGCGTCAAACTCTGGCTACTTTCCATTACTTAAGCTTAAAAGTATCTTGTTGTATATATACTCCCCGAATGAATGTACAGGTCAATAGAAACCGGATGTAGACATCCTTATAATGTGGCGAACAATATTTGTTGCAGATCGAATCGAATGAGTACCGGCAAAATCAATCAATCGTTAAAACTATGAAAAAGTGGATAAAACAATGCTTTTTTGTGCAGTCAAACCATAAAAAACAAATTGCAGATTAGGTTTGATTAGACATATAGGCGCTAAGGCGCCGCCACGCAAATATGCTGAAGAAAACACAAAAGCCGGCTAAAGGTGTGCTTACCTTAAAACCGGCTTTCCATTGGCAATGCAAAGGGGACGCATCTGTACTAATACCCCCGGGGCAAAGCAGCTGTGCCAGCCGCCTGCTAATTCTGGTTATTTAACAACAATGGCTTTATTTGCCGAGAACAGGAAAAAGTACATCTTCGCTTCTTTGTTGTCGGCCCAATCCTTTGGGTCATCGGATAGCGATTTTAAGGATACCTTTTGGGTGTACACGTAGTCGCCTACGCTATCTATGTAGCAGTTTGCGTATTCGTCGCCCCAATCTTTGCGTACCTGTGTGGTTTTATCTGCATCGTAGGTTACGTTAAAATCGGCCGATACATTACCGTCTACCAGCAATTCTACCCGGTAAGTTGTAACGCCGTCGGTATTTTTGCCGTTATTGGTAATACGTACCTTGGGGTTGCTGCGCCCTTCGTCTTTATAACTTTTCCATTCATCGGGCCACGTACCCCAGGTACCACTGGTCCTAACGTTCTCTTTATAAGCAATACAGCTTATGGTACCTGTTTGCGAAAATGCGGAATATGAAAATGCCGCTACAAAAAACAATAACAAAAGTGCCTTTTTCATTGTGATAATAATTTAGTTGTGTTAAAATATTAATTAATGGTTTTTATAAGTATATAGGCTGATTATCAAAGATGTCACTAATTATTTGAAATATATTTATAAAAAATTCGGTGCATAAAACATATGCTAAAATAAAGTGCGAACAGTCTGTACATCCCGGCGAGATGCCCATCCGGGTACTTACTGAAAGGACGAAACCGATTTTTCACTGTAAAATGTAGGTTATTTCACTACTATCGCCTTATCGGCAGAGAACAGGAAAAAATACATCTGCGAGTCTTTATTGTCTTTCCAATCGTTAGGGTCGTCTGAGAGGGATTTTAATGATACCTTTTGGGTGTATATGTAATCGCCTACCTTATCCACGTAGCAATTTGCATACTCGTCGTTCCAGTCTTTTCGTACCTGCGTGGTTTTATCGGCATCGTAGGTCACTGAAAAGTCTGCGCTTACTGTCCCATCCACGATTATCTCAACGCGGTAAGTGGTAACGCCATCGTCGTTTTTGCCATTATTGGTGATACGTATTTTGGGATTGCTGCGCCCCTCGTCTGAGTAGCTCTTCCATTTGTCGGGCCATGTGCCCCAGGTACCCGATGTTCTGAAGTTTTCTTTATAAGCAATACAGCTTATAGTGCCGGTTTGCGAAAAAGCGGAATACGAAAATGCCGCTACAAAAAATAGTAATAACAGGGCTTTTTTCATCGTTACAAAGTTTTAGTATGTTAAATATCAGACTATATTTTTATAAGTACAATAGGTTCATTATCAAAAACGTCAGGATATTTAGGGCAAAATTTATTATTTATTTTGCAATACCGTATAGTAGGTATTTTTTGATACCGCAGGGCGGCCGGTAGCGCGTTTAGGTTTTGTATAAAAGCAAAAACGGGTAGCCTGGCGCAATGGCCGGGCTACCCGTTTTAAATAATTTGCAACAGTTTGCTATTTTACGCGCTCAACGTATTCGCCGGTGCGGGTATCTACTTTTATTTTATCGCCCTGGTTTACAAACAGGGGCACTTTTATCTCCACGCCGTTTTCGGTGGTGGCGTTTTTCATGGCACCAGATGAAGTATCGCCTTTAACAGCAGGCTCGGTGTAAGTAATTTCCAGCTCAACGTGGTTAGGGGCGGTTGCCATAATGGGTTCCTCGCTCTCGAAGGACACGATAACGTTCATACCTTCTTTAAGGAATTTAACCGCCGGGCCGAACAGCGTTTTGGGGATGCTATGCTGATCGTAAGTGGTGTTATCCATTACTACCATATAGTCGCCTTCCTCGTACAGGTATTGAAAATCGTTGGTTTCCACGCGGCATATCTCTACCTGCTCATCGGTACCCAGGCGTGCTTCTACCGCCCTGCCGGTTTTTATGTTGCGGAACTTATCCAGATAAAACGCGCCGCCTTTGCCGGGGGTGCGGTGTAAAACCTCGGTAACAATTACCAGTTCGCCGTTGTAGCGTAATATATTCCCTACTTTAACTTCAGATGCCTTTGCCATGTAAATACTATCGTAAATTTTGTGCGCGAAGATAAATTAATTATGTAAAACGCTATCATAAAAACTGTTGGCGGCGCATTAAAAAAAAACCGCACGCGGCAAATGCCGGGCGCGGTTATCAGATCAGTTAAAGTAAAAAGCTTTTAGTTTATTGTTTCACCCGCTCGCCGGTGCACTCAAACATACCCAGCAGGCTGCCGGTAACGTGGTCGTCGTCTTTTTTCTCCATGGTGATGTTTACGTCGTACCCCTGTGTGGTAAAGAAAATGGCGATGCCTTTCTCGTTCTTATCAACCTTGGTTACGGGCTCGTCTTTCTTAGTTTCGGGGTTTTCCATCGTGCCGGTAAAGGCGCCATCTTTTTCGGTTATGGTGAAAAACATATGCACATCGCCATTGGGCGTGCCTTTTATCAAAATATCCCATTTGCCCGCAAAATAAGCCGGTGGCGTAGTTTGTGCCTGCGCTTTTACCGAGATGAATAAGAAAGCCAGCAAGCCTGCCAGCAGTAAATTGAACTTTTTCATGTTTGTTGTTTTGTATTTATGGTTTTAAAATTGGTGCTTATTTGGCGCCGCTGCGCTTTACCTCATTCTCCAGCAGGTTTATGAATGCCGGCTGCGCCCAGGCGCTTGCATCGTGCCCTATGGATGTATAATAGGCCCGGCCTTTGCCCACCTCGCGGTACCCGGCCACCGGATGGTCTTTACCCATACCGAAGTTTTTATCTTTCACGAACAGAATGTTACCGTTGGGATTGATCTTATCGCCATCTATAGCATAAATAACATGCGCGCCATGGCTGCGGGGGTTATCGAAGAATACGTACCACTCGTCGGTATGCGCCCAGGTTTGCGGCAAACCCTTTACTACTAAACTATCGGTTACCGTGTTTAGCGAAACCGTTGCTTGCTGCAGGTGTTTCTCTATCGGGTGGTGCGAGAAGCTAGCCCCTATCAGGTTTTCGGCATACCAGGGCCATTGGTGAGAGTTATCGCCCGCGCCGTGTATGCCCAACCAGTTGCCGCCGCCGCTAACGTAAGCTTGCAAGGCTTTTTGCTGCTCATCGTTCAGTAGCCGCCCGGTGCAGTTATTGAAGATTACAATATCAATTTTAGCCAGTTGCGCGGCGTTGAACACCCCGCCATCTTCGGTACTGTACAAAAACCAATCGTTCTTTTTGGCCAGATCGGCAAAGGCCTTTTTGCCGGCCTCTATAGATTCGCCGTGGCGGAAACCGGTTGATTTGGAAAACAGGAGCACCGCCTTTTGATGTGCGGGGAAAGCAATAGCCGGCACCTCCGTTTCATACGACACCGGGAAACCATGGGTAACCTTGTAGGCAAACAACATCATGGCGCCTACCGCCAATAATATGATGGCCAAAACCGACCATAGGATAATCTTCAATGCTTTTTTCATATGTTGCATATCAGCTATCAGCAGCTACCTGCCAGGGCTGGCTTGTGTATCTTATGGTTTACAATTGGTTAGTAAAAGCCCTTCATTTATTAAAAATGAATAAATGAAGGTATGGAAATTTTATTTACATTTATTAAAATTTAATAAATAATTTTTTCGCCATTTTTGTACAAATGGAAAACCTGCAGGAAGCACGCGATTTTTTTAAGATAGGGTACCTGGAGTATCGACCTAATATCACCATCGACTGTGCCATCTTCGGCTACCGCGATGGCGACCTGAAAGTGTTACTGGTAAAAAACAAGCTGATACGCAAATGGTACCTGCCGGGTGGCTTCATCAAGAAAACCGAAAGCCTTGACGATGCGGCGTCGCGCATAACAGCCGAACGCACCGGGCTGGAAAAATTGTTCCTGAAACAGGTAAAAGCCTTTGGCGATGTGGGCCGCAACTCTGCGCTGGACGTTTTTGATGAGGACGCCTTTGAGGAGATGATAGGCTTCAGGATAGACGATAGCAGCTGGCTTGCCGGCGAAACAGTTACTTTGGGTTTTTACGCTATTACCGATATTGTAAACGCCAGTCCAAAAGCCGACTTTTTTTCGGAGGCTTGCCGATGGTTCCCGATAGATGCCCTGCCGGAGCTGGGTTTCGACCACGCCGAAATCGTGGCTGAGGCCTTGGCGCGCATGCGGATAGACCTTTACCACTTCCCGATAGGGAAAAACCTGCTGCAGCCCAAATTCACGCTCAAAGAAATCAAGACCCTTTACGAAGTACTCTCGGGCAAAACGCTTAACCCAACCAATTTCCCCAATAAACTATTATCACTGGGCCTGCTCACCAAGCTGGATGAAAAGCGCAGCATAGGCGGGCACCGATCGCCCACCTATTATAAATTCAACGAGGATACTTATGAGAAGGCGTTGGAAGAGGGGCTGGTTTTGGTGTAGAGGGTGAGATTATTTTTACGCGCAGCTTGCGGATTTCAGGGTTGTTTCTTTACTTTAGCATAGCCTTATCCGCATTATGATGAAGAAATCAATGTACCTACTGTTGCTGTCGGTGTTGCTATACGCCTGTAAAAGCAATACTAAACAACCCGTAAAAGATTCCCTGCCAGCCGTTGCCAAAACCGATACTCCAAAATCGCTGACGGCAACATTTAAGGGCATCATCAACGGCGAATGGATAAAAAGCGATTATATGGATGAGATAGCTAAGACCCGCTCGCCGCTTAAAGCCTGGCCAAAGGCATTCAGCATTACCGGCATAGGTATCGATGTTGATTCGATAAAAGGCGATAGCGTAAGTATAGGCATCAATTATACTTACCACGAGGGGAATAGTCTAACATTGAAATTCCGCAAGGGGCGTGCGCCAAACGCTGTGCCGTTCTATTCTAACCTCGGCGATATCGACAACCGCACCTTCGAACTAGGTTATCAAATAGCTAACGGCGACACTGCATTGATAGTTTACACCTACAACAGCAAGGGCAAGCTGGAAAGCCGCGACCGTTTTACCCGGTTGATAGCCAACCCCGAAACTACCAACAACCAAACCACCGAAGCGAGCTATTACCGGATAAACCAGCTGGTAATGGCGGGTAGTTATCAGTTGACAGACTCGCTGAACAACCACATAAAAGTTGAATTCAAGAGCAACGGTACCATAACCGGGCTGCCGCCTTTCGACTCATATTCCCTCGGCATCGATTTCATGACCCCGCCGAATGAAGCTGACGTTGTGTATTTTAAAGTGGGCGAGAAAAACTCCGACTCGTATATCTACCGGTTCAATAAAGACACCTTGAACTTGTATGTGCCGAAGTTCGATAAGGACTCGGTACAACTTTTAATTGATAAATTGAAGTATAAAATGGTAAGACAGAAGTAAAACCTCTACGTTTAATGCCTATTTATCGTTATATTTGAGTACCAAAAGAGAGGGCTATGGGCACAATTGAAGAACTAAAAGCAATAAGCGGAACGGTTGTCAGACGTTTGAGGAGAAAAAAACTCGACAATGGCAAGCCCTTTTTGATTTGGTCCAACACACTCCCCAAAAACCAGAGTTATCTGGAATATCCCGACAACTCGATTAAAATTGTCACTGTTTCATCTAACCTAAGATCCTTCACTGTAATAGAAGAACTTACTAATGGCCAGGCGCAAGCTATCCGCCAGGAGCTAAACTTGTTTTAAGATGCCCAGCTTGTATATTATTACGGGTTCAAACGGCGCCGGTAAATCTACCGTCGGCCCCGAATACCTCCCGGATGATATCCATCAACATTATGCTGTTTTTGATGGGGACCTGCTTTACACCCGGAAACTAAGCGAACTATTCCCGGCTGTTACGAGGTCCGCAAAATATGCAAGGCAAGAAGCGCTTGAATACGTAATCAGTCTGTTTGAGGAGCAAACCGCTAACGCACTCGCCAATAACGACCACTATGTTTACGAAGGGCATTTTACCAACGATGCTACCTGGGACAAACCAAAGGCCTTTAAAGATGCCGGGTATCGGGTTCATCTTATTTTTTTTGGGTTAGAAAACACCGAACTCTCGCAATTCCGTGTAACAGAAAGGGTAACCGAAGGCGGGCATTATGTTGACCCACAAACGCTTATGAATAACTTTTTTGGCAATCTTGAAAAGCTAAACATTTACTACCCGCTCATTGATGATTTAACCATCGTTGATACCTCTGAGATTAATCACAGGATTTTATTTAAAACTGTTTTGCAAGAGATTGAATTTCATGCAGACCGACGGGAATTACCGGCCTGGTTTATCAATTACCTGCCTTCCATTGTTAACTTGCTCTCAAAATAAAAGTTCGAAACAAGGTACTCCGCATACTATTTCCTACACTAACACCGTCCCCCCATCCACCACAATATTTTGCCCGGTACCGAAGCGTTGCTTCATCAGGTAAACGAATGCCTGCGCAACGTCTTCTGCTTCGCCTACGCGTTTTAAAAGCAGGCTATCTGCCATGGCCTGGTATAAGCCCTCGCGTTGCTCAGGGGGCATGCTATCCCACATACTGGTCCTGATCACGCCGGGAACTACCGCATTAACACGGATGGGTGCCAATTCTACCGCCATGGCCCGCACCAAGCCCTCCATAGCACCGCATATGGCCGAAGCAACCGACCAGCCCACACCCGGCCTTGCATTGGCCGTACCGCTTATAAGGCAAATAGAACCACCCGCATTGATGTTTGGCGCAGCGTATTTCACTGCTGCGAACGGTGCCCAAAAACGAACGTTGAAAAACGAACGCGCATCTTCTATGTCCGTCTGGTCGATAGTTTTCAGGTTCAGATTCTCGCCCGCCGTATAAACCAAATGGTCGAACGCTCCTATACCTGCGAAAAAGTCTTTAATGTTCTCTTCTTTGCCCAGATCTACGGCGTGGCCTTCGCTGCCATCCGGCAAGCCCGCCAAAGCCTTATCTATGCGCTGGTGATTGCTGGATACGATGACCACATTGGCGCCCTCTGCCGCAGCGGCTTTAGCTGTTGCCAATCCAAGCCCGCTGCTTGCGCCTAATAAAATGACCCTTTTGCCTTGCAGGCCTTTCAATTGATATTCCATTGTGTTTTTATTTGTTGATGCAAATTTCGGCAGTGCGAAATGGCATCTACTTAACAAATGGTAAAATCGAATCGAATTAAAGCTTTTTATTGATCTGCTTCGATATGTTTGATAACTGCTATCAAATCCTCCCCGCCAAATTGCCGCTGCGCAGCTTCGTAGGTTTTTAGAGCGGCCTCGCCCAGCGGAGACGCTAAACCAATATCTTGCGCCAGCTTAAGATCTTTAACGATATTGTCGAGCGAGAATGCAGCCTTGTAGTTATCGTTCATGATAGCATCGCCCTTTATTTTCATGAAAGGGTTGGCCAGTGCTCCGTTGTTGAGCAGATTCAATAAAGTTTCGGGGACTATGCCGTTTTGCCTGGCTAGTATTACGGCTTCAGCCAAACCCTGCGCATGTATGGCCAGCAGCGTGTTGATAGCCAGTTTAGCTACGTTGCCTGCGCCCACATCGCCAATAAGCGTAGCGCTTTTGCCTATTGCCTCCAGTACCGGCTTTACTCGTTCAAAGGCTACGGCATCGCCGCCGGCCATAATAACCAGTTGAGCGGTTTCGGCCTGTTTTACACTACCGGAAACGGGCGCATCTAAACAGGCATTGCCCTGTGCCGCGCAAAGTTCCGCAATTTCCTTGCTAATGGCCGGCGATACGGTGCTCATATTGATAATTACCTTACCGCTGGCGCCAGCACTCAGCACGCCATCATCGCCGTGGAAAACATCGTTGATGGCATTATCATCCGTCACCATCATGATGATTACATCTGATTGTTCAATCAATTCAGCAGGCGTGATCGCGGTGCCTGCACCAAGCTCTTTCAGCGCGGCTTCTTTATCTTTATTGCGGTTATAAACCGTTACGGGGTAACCCGCTTTGATCAATTGCTGCGCCATGGGCGTACCCATCAGCCCCAGGCCTATCCAGCCAATTTTAGTAGTTTCCATATGTAGATGTCGGTATTTTATTTCAACAAATATGCCCGGTAAATGCGGGCACACGCTTATCAATTGGTAAAAAAGCTACTTGATATTCCTGCGGATGCGGCTGAGCGATTGCGGCGTAATGCCCAGGTATGACGCGATATCCGTTAAGGATACGCGCTGCGCTATATACCTTTGCTGCTCCATGAATAATTTATACCGCTCCGCCGAATCGAGCCCGCGGTAGGCGTTTCGGGTGCTTATCTTGGCCAGCAGGGTGCTTTGCGTAGCCTGCACCATGAGTTCGCGCAGGTACGGTATCACCGCATACAATTGCTCCAGCTTGCTTTTACTGATCGTCATGACCTGCGTATCGCAGGCGGCTTGTATGCTTTCATCGGCAATGACGCTCTCGTTAAAGCTTTTCAGGATGGTGCACAACTGGCCTGCTTTCAAAAAGAAATAGGTTATCTCGTTCCCCTTCTCGTTTTGCGCCATAATGCGCAGCACGCCATCCTCTATAAAAAACATTTGCCGGCACACCTGCCCCGATCGGAATAGGTACTCGCCCTCTTTGAAATGCTTTAATTCACAAGCATCCGCTATAAGCTGCTGATGCTCCAAAGGCATCAGTTTCAATTGCGACAGGAGGCCTATCAGCGTAGTTTCCATAAAGCAAATATCTGTCAATCGGCCCATATTATTATGTATTTTAGTAACGAGAAAAACCCCGAAATGAAGAAGCTATTTTTTTTGTTTGCCCCTGTCATGGTCCTCTTATCATGCAAAAGCAACGCCCCAAAAACTAAGCCCGATACCCTTGTTACTGTAAAGGCCAAACCGGCGCCATCCTTTAAGACACAGTTACCCCTTTATCAGGGCGTTTGGGTAAAAAGCGATTATATAGAAAAGATACGGCAGACTAAATCGGTTTTGGCATCGGTAGATTTGGTGGTTGGCATAACCGGCATGCAGATAGATACCGCAGCAATGACGGGCGATAGCCTTATGGTACCCGTAGGTTGGGATAACCAAAACCCCGGCAGCGTAGCCCTTAGGCTAAAGCCCGGCAAAAGGCCCGGCACTTTCCAATTCGGCGAGGATGAACTGGGCTATTCGGTTGCCATTGGCGATACGGCTTTAATTCGATACCAGGTTTACAACAAGCAACTATTCACCACCAGATACCACAAAATTGCTAACGTAGACCCCAACAAGAACGTTAGCGACGGCATCAACTACGCCATCAACAAAGCCCTTTTAGCGGGCAGCTATTCGTTTAAGGGCGCGACAGGGAAAACGGGCAAAGTTACCTTCACGCCCGACGGCACGGTGACCGGCCTGGCGGGCTTCAGGAAATATTTTATCGAGAACGACCTTAAACCCGGCCCGCTTAATAACATGGACCTCATTACTTTCGATGAATTCAGCAATAAGAGGGTTGTTTATCATTACGAATTTGAAGACAATACGCTGAAACTTTACGAAGCGAAGCCCAATGCAAAGGCAAGCCTGATGGTTTTGGGGAAGCTGAAGTATATGCTAATCCGCCAATAACGCAGCTGATACATTTTCTTCGAAAAAGGTTCTTACCAACATTTTGATGAAGCGTTTCAAGTAGGTCTCGTTCAGGAACACGTTGCTCCAGTTATCAAAACGCTGGCACTGTATGCCCAGATAAAAAAAGTAAAGGCTTACGCCCAAAGCGGGCAGCAATCGTTTTTCTTCGTGGCTTATTTTTACAACCGATTCATAACCATCTAAAAAACTCTTCTTTTTCAGTTCTCGCTCTGCAGGGTCTTTTTCGGTGCTGTGTATCTGCAGTATGTTATAGGCAATATCATAAGCCAGCCAGCCGTTGCCACAGAAATCAAAATCGAAGATGGTCACCACGCCATCCTTAGTGATATTCATATTATCGAACCATATATCCAGGTGCACCACGCCTTTGCGCATCTGCGTATCATCGGCATTGGCTAGTTCGCGCAGCAAGTATTTTTGTGCCGATAGCATCCACGCCATTTCATCAGATTGAGCAGGCAGGAAATTATCGAGGTATATGAACGGGTCCTGAAGGATAGTTTGGGGCGTATAATCAACCCTTTGCAATTGCAGGCCCTCCGTTAAGCGGTGGATACAGGCCATGGTTTCCCCAATTTTGTAATGCTGCTCTTCGGATAAGTTCAGCAGCTTTTCGCCTTCGGCAAAAGAAAACATCAGCCCAAAACGCATGCCTTCCGGCGCATCCAGCTGTTGCAGGAACTCGCCCGAGGCATCTGTCAAAGGATAAGAAACCGAAATACCGCCCTCCTTCAGCAGGGTTAGCAAGCGTATTTCTTCGTTGATCTCTTTTTCACTGCGCCAATTCAGGCTATAAACTCTAAAAACAAATTTGCCAGCACCGTCTGTTACAAGGTAACTATGGTTGATACCTGTTTTTAACAACTTGCAGCTTGCACTTGCCGACAGGCTGTACTTGTCCTTTAAAAATATTGCCAAATGGCTTGCCGAAAGTATAGAGCTGATTGACGGGAAAGGACGCATAAAATAAAATTTGGGGCTGCAAAGAAACAAAAAACGCCGATGCTTTGCGTCAAGACTCGGGTTTTTATAATATCATGGCCGATTCGCGGGCGTAATCCTTCCAGTCCTTTCTGCTGAATACCTCTATCGGACCAGTACCTATTGGTGGTGTTGCATTGCGGTTAGCATTTTGCCTTGGAGTTCTCATGGGTAATAATTTAGCCTAAAAATAGGCACGCAAAGCCTTAAAACAAAACATCCCCTTTCGGGGATGTAGAGTATTATTGGTGTTTAATAGTGTCCTTTTAGAGAATAAATATTAATCGAATCGCCATCGATACTGTACACAATCCTATGCTCTAAATTTATACGTCTCGACCATTTACCGGACAATTTGTGTTTCAAAGGTTCCGGTTTTCCTATTCCTTCAAAAGGTGTCTCTCTAATAGAGTCTATCAGTTCTTTGATTTTGTTTTGGATAACTTTGTTGCCACTTTTTCGCCATTCATCAAGATGGCTTAAAGCGGCAGAAGTAAAAATCACTTCCATAAATTATCCAAATCGACTTTAGTACCCTTACCCGCTTTAATTTCTTCATCACCTTTGAGAATCATATCAACGAATTCAGGATCGTAATCATCCTTTTCTTCCTTAAAAGAAATCTTAAGGGCTTTCATAAAAGCTTTGATTGCAGTTAACTGCTCTTTACTATCCGGGTGTACAATAAGTGTCGACATATACAAATTTAAACATTTACAAATAACTTAGCAAAGCATTGTTATACCGCGTCGGATAACGACGAGAACGTAAAGTCCCTAACCTTCAATGGCGGTATCAGGTAGCTACGGTAGCTTTCTACGCTGATGCTGCGTTCCTGCCTGCCCAGGGCTTCCAGGTTGTTCAGCATAATTACCGGGCTCTCGTTAAAGCGGAAATTCTTCACCGGGAATTTTATCTTGCCGTTCTCGATGTAGAACGTACCATCGCGGGTAAGGCCGGTAAGCAACAGCGATTGCGGATCTACCATGCGGATGTACCACAGCCGCGATACCAATATCCCGCGCTCGGTGCTTTTGATCAGTTCTTCGAGGGTGGCATCGCCGCCATCCATAATAATATTGCTTGGGCCGGGCACGGGTGCTACGCCCTTCTTCTGCGCCCAATAGCGCGAGTACGAAAGATTTTTCACCACGCCTTTATCAATCCACATGGTTTTTTCGCGTGGGAGGCCGTCGCCGCCCCAGGTTGCGCCGGGCAGGTCGGGATTAAAGGGGTCAGAATAGATGTTTACTTTCGGGTCCATCAGTTGCTCGCCTAAACGGGTACCGCCGCCTTTTTTGCTCAAAAAGCTACGGCCCTCTTCGGCACTGCGGGCATCAAAGCGAAACATGTTCTCCAGCATATAAGTTGCAGCAACCGGCTCCAATATCACCGTGTATTTGCCCGGCTCCATGGCCCTTGCGCCTATCGAGGCGTTGGCTTTCATGGCAGCAACGCGGGTTGCCGAGGCAGTATCCAGTTTGCTTACATCAGTAAAACCGCGGGCAGCATAGCCCGAAGCGGTACCGGCATCGTTGCGCAGGGTTATCGTGAAGTTTACGTCAGTGCTTTTGTTATAGGCAAACAAACCCTTTGAGTTCATTACCGCGCTGAAACTGGCCGAATTATCTAAAAAGCCGGCGGCATTAAGCTTGGCCTCTTTGGCAACAGCCAGGCTTTTGCCCACCATTTCGGCCCGGCTATCGGGTGTCATATTGGCGGTGTTGGTATTATAGGTTATCGCTTCCTTAAACTCCGATTGGCCCAGCATCGGCATGTATTCCGGGTTCTCCGGTGCCAGCTGCGCCAGTTCCTCAGAGCGGCGCACTACGCGCTCCAAGGCGGCATCGTCGAACTCGTTGATAGAGGCCGAGCCTGCCTTTTTGCCGTAAACCGATGTTACCGAGAGGCCGATGCTGCTTACATCGCCCGCGGTAGAAACCGCGTTCAGCGCATAGCGCACGTTGCCCTCGTCGCCACCGCCGAGGCTTGCTTCGCACTCATCGGCTTTGGAATAGCTCAGCACCTTTTTTAGTAAGGCCTGTGCCTGTTCTTTTGTATATATAGCCATGTTTTAACCGATTTTTCTTTTTGTGTTGATTACGTTAACCCCATTGAACCTTGTTGTAGATGAACCGTGCGATACCGCGCTGCTTTGGCCGGGCTGCCCTTTACCATCGTTAAACGCGCCCATAAAGCGGTAATCGCTTTGGTCGCAAACCTGGGTGCAGCTGTTCCAGAATTCCTGCGTGTTGGCCTGGTAGGCAACATCGTTCAGCATACCGGCGATCTGGCCGTTCTTTATCTCGTAAAACAGCTGGCCGCCAAACTGGAAGTTGTAGCGTTGCTGATCGATAGAGAAAGAGCCGTCGCCGATGATGTAAATACCTTTTTCTACATTTTTGATCATGTCATCCACACTTAGCTTTTCCGCACCTGGTTGAAGGGAAATATTCGGCATACGCTGAAACTGTACGTCCTGCCAGCTTTGCGCGTAGCAGCATCCCTGCGATTCTTTCAGGCCGATGATGTGCGCCTGATCGCGGATGGCCTGGTAATTCACCAGCACGCCGTTTTTGATAATGTCCCACTTTTTGGTACCCACGCCTTCGTCATCATAACCAACAGCACCGAGCGAGCCCACCTGGGTTTTATCGGCAACAACATTCACCTTATCGCTACCGAACTTGAAGTTGCCCGATTTCCATTTATCTAAAGTTAAGAAACTGGTCCCTGCATAATTGGCTTCGTAGCCCAGTACGCGGTCGAGCTCGGTGGGGTGGCCAACTGATTCGTGTATGGTTAAACCAAGGTGGCTCGGATCAAGCACCAAATCGTACTTGCCCGGGTCAACCGATTTCGCGTTGATTTTCTCACCCGCCTGTTTAGTGGCAAACTTAATATCTTCCAGCATATCGTATCGCTTTTTGTAACGCGGGGTAATGCCAGGGAGCGTTTCTGATGCCAAAGGCGTTAAATATTCGTATCCCATACCCATCGGCGCACTTAGCGAGCGGCGGGTTTCGAAGGAATTTTTTGCAGGATCGATCTTGGTAACCGTGAAGCTTGGGTAAAAGCGGTGGATATCCTGGTCGATATAAGAACCATCGGTACTGGCAAAATACTTCTGCTCGTTAACCGCAAAGATGGTAGAGTTGACGAAGTTAGCACCTGCACCCATAGCAATGGCATTGGTGTTCAGCAGCAGATCAACCTTTTCCTTTATCGGCACCTCGAATGCGTTCTTCTCGATAGGCGTTTTCCAGCTTACTTCACCGTAACCTTTTTGAGGAGCCAGCTGTACCGGTGCGCTGCCTAGCTTGGCATTGGCCTTTGCAACGGCAACCGCGCGTTTTGCGGTTTTAGCAACGCCATCTTTGGTTACATCATTAGTAGCGGCAAAGCCCCAGCAGCCATTGGCAATTACGCGAATGCCCACGCCGTAGCTTTCGGTATTGGCCACGTTAAGCACCCGGTTTTCGCGGGTGATGACGAACTGGTTAAGGTAGCGCCCTATGCGCACATCGGCATAGCTTGCACCTGCTGCTTTTGCGGCATTGAGCCCTGCATCGGCCAGTTCCTTTTTTATTTTGGCATCCACCGGATTAAGGGCATCCTGCACATCGATAGTTTTACCGAATGCGCCGAGGTTTGGCAATGCCGTTGCCGCCGCACCAAGCCCTGTTAAATAAATAAAATCTCTTCTTCTCATATTATGATATATGTTTAATCATCGCAATTCTATTCTCCGCCCGGTCAAGCGTCCCCGCTTGACTGAAACACATTTTGGAGCGTCCTCGCTCCCGTCGCAGTTAAAAAGTAAGCGTGGACGCTTACAAAGATTATTATTCAAGCGTGGACGCTTGAACAGGCGCAATTTTTATTGCGCCATATTTTTCACGACAACTTCCTCTCTACCCACAGAAAAACGAAAGCTGCCAGCAGCAGGATATAAAAGTAAATTTTCGGCACCTCAATCCGAAGTTTTTGATGTATCTGTTTCGTTACAATACTGCCCGATTGATGGCTTGCGGCATATTGCTGTGTAGCGGCGACATTCGCAGCCGCTTGTACGCCTTTCCATTCGGTTTGCGGCCAGGCATAGAACCAATCGGTGGCATTACCCTCGCGGACGGATTGCCAACCGGCCTCCGTTGGCCAATAAGGTGCCGACCACTCAAAAGACATCTCCGGGTTCTGCTCAGGCGGCACTGCCTCGCCGTTGATGCTGATTGCCGAACTTGCACTTTTCGCAATGCGTAGCTGCACAGGCTGGTCCGCAAAGGGCATGGCATCCGGCTCGATAGGCGTCGTTGCCATTGTGTCGCTGCGGGCGGCCTTACTGATCAGGGCACTCCATACCGCAGCGTAATCCTGCTGATTACCGCCCAATGCCCAACTATACGTATTACCCAAACTGGTAAAGACCAATCTCCCCTGCCCTGCAATGCTGCTGCTTGCCAATACGCGGCCTTGTGCGCCCGTAATCAGCGGCTGCGCACCTTCGTGGTAGCGGATGCCTGTTGTGCCATTACCTATTTTATCTGATGCGCTCTTTTTGCCATTGATGACAAGGGCAGATAAAACCTCTTTGCCGGGAACATTATCCGTTGGGAAATCCTTTTGCAGCCAGGAGGTTTTGCCCGTACTATCCGCCCTAATGATGATGCCCAGGCCATTATCTTCTACTTCATGTTTTAGAGACGCTGCATCCGCCCCGCCAAGGGTATTCAGGGTGGATAGGTCGCCTATTACCACATCGAATTGCGCGAGGATTGAGGCCGTGAGCCTATCAAGGGGAAGTTGTTTAATATTGATGTATTCGCTGTTGAATTTTTCCTTGCTGATGGCCGAACGCGCGGCAATAGCATATCCCTGCCCGCTGAGCCAGCTCTTTAAAAATTTGGTTTCAAAACCGGGCGAAGCCGAAAGTATCAGCACCCGCAGCGGCTTCACCGGCTCTGCTATAAACGGCAGGCTGCCTTGCAAAACGGTATCGCCGCCGCTTACCGATAGCAGTTGATAAATTTGTTTGCCGTTTGATTTCGGCGTGGCATTCAACTCAAAGTTCCATTGCCCGTTTGGTTGGATGGTGGCTGTATCTAAAACTGTGTTCAATCCTTTCAGCAACAGCATTACTTTTTGTGCCAATGGATTATGGTAAGTGCCCTGTACCTGCAAGGCTTTGCCTGCCTTTAGCTTTTGGGGCCAACTGATATGGCTTACGCCCACTGGCGGTGCTTGTGGGTGAAAAATCACGGGCAGGCTATCCAGTTCATCCAACCGGGTTTTAATCAGGCCATGGCCGTAAATATGCAGTGGATTGCCTTTCAGGGTATCGGCCAGCGCATCCAAACTATTCATGAACATAGCGCGGGTATAGGCCTTTTTGATGGCCTCATCGGCAGTAAATAACCGCGCGTTTGCAGGTATGCTATCTGCAGCAAATCCTGTTGTGATGAGAGCAAACTCCTCCCTGTGGTCTTGCCTTGCTTCTTTTTGGTAGCTTACCGGCAATGCCAAACAAGCCAAAGCAGTTACGGCAATGATGATCGCCAAAGCCCTTAATGCCAAACGTTTTTGATTAAGCCTTCGGATTTCCTGCCATACCGCGAAGGCCGCCAGCAACACGCATAGCCCGATAACCATATAACTCCAATTGGCTTGCATCATGGCCTGGCGTTTTTAAGGTTTTTGTAATAGCTGCGCGATAACCCGCCATCCGCAGGTTGGCCCTTTGCGAACGGTTGCACCTTAGGCACCGATATCGTTGTTTGGATTGCCCGTTGTACTATACCAATATCCACTACATTTATTTTTTGCGCCGATAATATCCTACGCATGGCGCCCAGGGCGGCCAGGTAAGTACCCGGCTGCGCCGATGCGCGCAAGCTTAGTTGCTGGTTGGCCACCTGCAATACGCGGGCATCTGCAGTAGTTAATATGGGTTTGGCCTTCAGTTGTTCCAATACTTCTACGGCTTTTCGGAGGGCCTCGAAGCGGTCGGCCGCAGGTTTTATTTCTTGCTTATCTACGGGTTGGATAATCTTATCCAGTTCGCCGCTGAGGCGTTTATCCAGTTTTATAGGTGTTGGGTTGTAGGCCGTTTTCGCCACGAAGGAGCGCGATTTTTGCTGCAAATCCTTCAGTAAACGCAAAGCTTTGTAAGCAAATGGCAATGCGGCTTGCGGTTTGTATAGTCGCAGTTGCAGTTCGGCCTTCCACATTTCGGTAAGGGTGGCTTTCAGTTGCGCCTTGATGGCCGGCTCGAAGAACTGGGCATCCTCGGCCTTGTCGTGGTCGTCGGTATATTCCTTTAATATTTTTGCCGCGTTGCTGAAATCTGCGGGGTCGGCCACACCATCGCTGCTTTTCGGGCCTTCCTGGGTTTCATCTTCCTCGCCCAGGAATTTGCCGTAGCGCAGGCGCAGCAGTTTCTGGTCGATACCGAGCTCATTACTGCGGGCGTTGAATTTTTCCACCGAGATGCTGTCCTTATCTTTCAACAATTGCTCCGCATCGATGATGATTTGCCTTTCGCTACGGAAGAACTCGGGTTTGAGGTTAGCGCCGCTGAGTATGCCATCCATGCTGAGCAGTTCGGCAGTATCCTGTATGGCAACGGTGAATACATCAGTACGGCTTTGCTGTTGATGGGTATCTTTTGCCTGAACATAAAAATACAGCTCGTCGCCGGGTTCCATGTTCAGGGCGGGCAGGTCTACCAGTTTCTGCGCGTCGTACTGTGGATTCCCGGAAAACGCGGTATTGAAGTTCAGTTTATACTCCTTGAATTTAACGCCTTCGCCCCGACCTTTGGCAACGGTTGCGATAATCTGCGCATTGGCAATGCCGTAATCATCCGTTAAGGCGGCATCAATATTGATACGCTGGGCTTCGCCCGCATCGATATAAGTATAGGGTTTGGGCGTTTTGATTTGTATCACCGGCGGCGCATCTTTAATCACCTGCACCTGGTAAAGTTCAGACAATTTGCCATCTATACTTACCTGGTAATATCCCGGTCCGCTGATGGTTTTCGCGGCCCGCCAGGCTCTGCCCTCGCCGGTATCATTCAGGCTGATACGCTCCTTATCATTAAACAGCAGGTACGCAGTCTTTACCGCGATGTTGGTGTTGATATGCCAGTTTACATTGGCACCAACCTCCACGGAGAGATTGAACCTATCCTGGCTGCGCTGTGCCTTGCGAGTGTAAGCGGGTGGTGTAATGATAATATCGATGCCCTCAATCTGCGGAAGGGGATTTTCCATCGGGAACTTTTGCTCTGCAATGCCTAGCCCCCTGGTTCGACTATTGCCGCTATTCGCGGGGTGGTACAGCATTGCTATTGCCACAAAAAACAATGCCGATAAGCCCATCAGCAATAATGAGCGCAAAAACCGCTTGGCGAACAGTTTATGGCCTACCTGTAAGTTGGCCAATGCTTCCGCAGCGTTTGCCCGGGCCAGCGGCTGCAACACATTCAATTCCTCCGCAGGCAGCAATAGCAAGCTGGTGCTCTCCTGTAATTCCGGATATTCTCTGTCCAGGAAGCTCACGATTTTCTGGTTGCCGATGCGCCATGGGTGGTGTAAAACCAGCGCCAGGATAAACGTGCTCCAAAACACCGGGAATGCCCACCAAACCAGCCATCCCAACAGCAAAAACAAACCCGCAGCCAACAGGGCCATGGCTGTCGACAAAGCCGCATCGGCCAGTATCTGGTACACAACCCAGCGGCGGCGCAGTGCGTCAATTTTATATATTGCGTGCTCAGCCATTGGTAGTAGATTTTGTTTTGTGAGATAACCAACGCTCCGCAGTGAAAACTAATATCATCAACAGCCAAAAATACGGCGATATGTCTTTTGGATTAGTGGCAGTTATCGACGATGGCGTATAACTATTGACCATGTAATACGGCATTAATTGCTGATGGCTTAGCACGCGCCTGTCGTATTCAGCGGGCACGGTATAGTGCTTGCTGTTCAGTAATTGCAGTATCTGTTTGGGGAATGCGTCGTTCCACGCCAGGTCGTTCCAGACGGGGTTAAGGTGGGAGTAACAGTGATAAGAGGTTGTGCTGCCCTTTTGTTCCTTGCTTAGTATCGCGCCGCCGAAGCCATCGTTCCATACTATATCACCTACAGCAGTAGCCGAAATGCGTTTAGTCAGCGGGATATCGCCGGGGCTTATTAATGTATGCACATCTAGCATTTTACCGCCTTCGTACTTAAAAATATTTGTATTGCTGGCTGATAAACGATTATCCACCGACTTATCGCTCAGCCAAAAAAGCCAGGTTCGCCCTGCGGGAATCTGGTTTGGCGATGCGTATTGTTTCACGACGGCCTTGTGCCCCATGAAGCCTGTGGCGGTCTGCAGTGCAGCGTGCAGGTAATGCGCATCCAAAGCATATTTATCCGTGTAGATGGCGATGTTGATGGTGGCGGTATCTACAGCAACGGGCTGCTGCTTTGCCCCTTTCAGGCTGACTAAGGGCCGACCATTTTGTATAGTTAATTGTAAATCGCCCGCGCCCCCTGCTTTTACGGGCTTGGTATCGAACTGTGTACCCTGTGGGTTACTGCTACCTACCACCGCCCTCACCTCGCTCGAATTATTGAGCCATGCCCCCGCAATCCAGAGGCTTGTGGAATCTGCCGGCGTATAAGTCGCCCACTGAATGGCTGATTTGATTATCGGTTTACTGCCTGCAAAATGGCTTAAGCCATTTGGTGTGTAGAGGTATGCCTGCGGTATGCTCGGCGCTTTTTCATCCAATTGCTTTATCAGGCTCCAGTAATTGGCCTGTGTGACGGTATCCTTTAGCGTGGTATCTACCAATTCAAGTTTCAAGTCGGCCGCGGCAAAACCCTTGTTGAAATAATGGAACTCAAAGCCTGCCTTCAGCAAAGAATCTACCTGTGGCCTGAATTTTTGATAGCTTTCCTTTAAATTTTCTTTGGGGATAAGCACCCATCCTTTAGCCTTCTTATCCGGCGAGAACCAGGCCCACAGCGGCCCTGCCAAAAAGAAGGCCAGCAAGCCCAACAGCAGGCAGCGCAGTATCAGCAGTAGGATATCCAACAATTTAAAGCTACGGCTGGTAGTTTTTGAGGCTTCGGTAATGAGCGATATGCTGCCCACCTTCAATGTTTTGCCCGGACGGATGTTCCATAGGTGTATCAGTACCGGGATGCCAAGGGCAGCCAGCGCGATAAACCATATGGGGGATAGGAAACTCATCTTTGGAGAGTGGTGAGTACCTGAAACCTTGAATATCCGAAATCAAATAAAAGCGCGGGGCATGTGCGATTCCTTCCCTGGGGAAGGAGGAGGTAGGGGTTTATTAGACTTTGCAATCTCAGCTTTGTGGCTAAACCCCTCCCTGCTTTTGCGCTCAACCATCCGCACCCCTCCCCAGGGAGGGAAGTAAATAACTGCCCAAAACCTTCGTTTCCGAACCCTGAGTATGCATGCGGGTTAGTGGCTAAACCCCTCCCTGCCTTTGCGCTCAGCCAGCCGCACCCCTCCCCAAGGAGGGATGTAAAAAACTGCCCAAAATAGCGATGGAGTTCAAACCCATCGCTAGGGATAAAATTATTATAAGATACTAAATGTAGTTTCCCCATCATAACGCCCCCTTCTTCCTTTGCACCAAAAAATCCCGCAGGGCTTCGTCCAATGGTTGCGCCGTGCTCAGCATCCGGTACGAAATACGTTTGCCTAATAGCGTTGAGCGGATTGCTGCTAAATGTTGCTGCAATTTTTCGGTATAGGCATCTTTTGCACGTTGCGTGTTTACTTGTATGGTTTCGCCTGTTTCCAGGTCTTCCAGTGTAGAATATCCTTTAAAATCGAAGTTCAGCTCATTCTGCCCCATCAGGTGGAAAACGATTATTTCATGCTTCAGGGCCGACAGCGAACTTAGCAGGGCGTCAATCTCCGCCTCGGCCTGGTACATATCGGTTATAAAAACCAGTAGTTCCTTGCGGCCATTGCCTGCAAACAACTCCTTATAATGTATGGGTTTGGTGAATGTGCCCGACGGCTCAACACCTTGCAAATGGTAGAATAAACGCTGCAGATGCTGCGGATCGGGTTTGGAGGGGAGCGAAAACAGTTCGCCATCCTTAAACACATTTAGCGCTACGCTGTCGCCCTGCAGGTTGGCCAGGTATGCCAGCGAGGCCGTCAAGGCTTTGGCATAATCTATTTTCTTTATTCCATCGTCATCATGGTTCATGGATGCACTGGCATCCACCAAAAACCTTATGGAAATGCTGGTCTCAATCTCCGATTCGCGGATATAGTATCGGTCGCTGCGGGCAAACATGCGCCAATCGAGCCAGCGCAGGTCATCGCCGGGCTGGTAGCTGCGGTACTGACTAAATTCCAGTCCCGGCCCTTTTACCGTGCTTTTGTTGAACCCATTCATAAAGCCATCGATAACCGTTTTCGCCAGTAATGGCAAATCCTTGATGGTCATTAATACTTTGGGATCGAGCATGAACCGGGATTAAACAGATTAAGGGATTTATTTGTCTGAACCTTGATTTACTTGATTAAAGGATTGAAAGATTTCTTTTGCTGAACCTTGACTTTTAGGATTAGAGATTCCCTTGATTTCCTTCAAATTTCTTTAAAAATCTGTGGAAATCCGAACGATCTGTTAAATCCCGGTTTCTTTTCTTTTTATCACTTTCAACAACTCCTCCGTTACCCTATCAGAATTTATCCCTTCGGCTTCGGCTTTAAAGTTCATCAATATGCGGTGCCTTAAAACGGCCGGGGCCATGGCGTGGATGTCTTCCATCAATACGGTGTACCGGCCTTTTAATAAGGCGCGGGCTTTGGCGGTCAGGATTAGCGCCTGCCCTGCGCGCGGACCGGCACCCCAGCGCACCCATTCTTTTACGTAGGCAACTTCGGTAGTATCGGGCCGGGTAGCGCGGATGATATGGCTAACGTACCTTGTCAAATCCTCATTAATAGTTACCTGGCGCACCAGTTCCTGCGCCTGGGTTATTTCTTCGGCGGTGATAACGGCTTTTACGTCGGCCTTTTTTGTGCCGGTGGTGCGGTTCAGTATCGCAAATTCTTCCTGCTCGGTTGGGTAGCCTATTTTTATCAGCAGCAAAAAACGATCAAGCTGCGCCTCGGGTAGCGGGTAAGTGCCGGCTTGCTCAATGGGATTTTGCGTAGCGAGGATAAAGAAAGGCTTATCCAGCGGGTAGGTTTGGCCGCCGTAGGTTACTTCAAATTCCTGCATGGCCTCCAGCAAGGCCGACTGCGTCTTAGGCGGCGTCCTGTTTATCTCATCGGCCAATATAATATTGGCAAATAACGGCCCCTTGTTGAATTTGAAGAAACGCTTGCCCGTGGCATGGTCCTCCTCCAATATCTCGGTACCGATAATATCCGTAGGCATCAAATCGGGTGTAAACTGTATGCGCCTGAATGAGAGGTGCAGCGCCTGCGACATGGTTTTTACGATGAGCGTTTTCGCCAGTCCGGGCACACCTTCCAGCAGGCAATGCCCGCCGGCCAAAAAGGCCACCAGCAGTTCGTCCAATATATGGTCCTGCCCTACTATTACCTTTTGTATCTCGGTTTTCAGCTGCGGTAATTTGGCCAGCAGGGCTTTGATGTTAGTCTCGGTAAGTTCCAATGTTGTCAGTGTTTGTATTATTGTTTTGCCCATAGCGATGGGTTTGAAACTCATCGCTATGGAGTGCGTCGTTATTTGACTCACCCCGACGGCCCGCATGCGCGGGCGTCGACCCTCTCTGCTTCGCAAAGAGGGTTAAAAATGAAGCTCACCCTCTTTTCCGCAGGAAGAGAGGGTCGGGCAGCGAAGCGAACCCGGGGTGAGTCAACGGGTAGGCGGCATTCCCCACCAACACCCCCACAAGATATTACCCTTTTAACTAAATACCCAGTTTTTTTACCAAAAACCCAACAAAGTATCTAAAACTTTACAACCTTGTTAGCTTTTGATATGGGGCGGGCAATAATTTTATCCTAATTTTAGGGTTTTGTAATTGATGGCACAGGGCGCAAAGTTTACTTTTACCAGGTTAAGTTACCACAGCGGCGATTGGGATACCGACCAGCGCATGCCCTCAAACCTGCTCAACTCGCTGGTAGAATACACCACCATCTCCATCGATCCGCACGAGAAAGTTATCCCGCTCAGCAGCGACGATATCTTCAATTACCCCTTCTGCTACCTAAGCGGCCACAAGCTGGTACAGTTCGACACGAAAGAAAAGGCCAATTTCAAAAAATACGTGCAGAACGGGGGTTTCGTATTCGTAGATGATTGCAATCATGATATCGACGGGCTGTTCGCTAAATCCTTCGAGGCGCAGATGGCGGCACTGTTCGGTCCGGCAGCCTTAAAAAAAATACCCAATAACCATAAGCTTTATCACTCCTTTTTCAGTTTTGATAAAGGACCGCCTACCACCTCTTTCGAACTGAATGGCTGGGGCGACGACCTGGTGCATGACTACCTTAAGGCTATAGAACTAGATGGCCGCATAGCCGTATTGTACAGCAGCAAAGATTATGGTTGCGAATGGGATTACGATTTCCGCAATAAGCGCTTCCTGGCCGAGGATAACACCAAATTCGGGGTGAATATTATTGTTTACGCCATGAATTCATGATGCGGTTTACCTATGTTTGCTCTGGTTAACACTAAACAATGAACGATACTTACTACATACAAGATGCTGGCCAGCAAACAGGCCCCTACACGCTTAAAGAATTATTAGAGCTCGATCTTGATGTGGACACCATGGTTTTAACCCCCGGTAATGAAGAATGGCAGGAAGCATCGTACGTGCCGGAGTTATTTGAGTATTTTGAGGCTAGAGGTATATATTTCCCTACAGAAGGTAACCTGGCCAACTTTTGGATAAGACTGCTGGCTTTTTTCATCGATTACGTCATCTTCAGTTTTATCATATCCCTTCTCATCCCCGGATACATAGCGCAAATTGCGGCAACCGTTAAAACCAACGACCTTACGCATTACAACGCCAAAATGCAGGAATTTGCATTATTATTCCTTACAGCGTTTGCGTTTTACAAAACATTACTAGAATCAACCCCACTGCGTGGCAGTATTGGCAAACGGCTTTGCAAATTGGCCGTAGTTGATGCCGATGGGCAACGCCTTGGTGTTGGCCGTGCCATTGTTCGCAACTTTACGCAAATATTATGGTTCTTTGTGCTATGCATTGGCTATCTGCCTATCCTTTGGACAGAACGCAGACAGGGCTGGCACGATATGCTGGCTAAAACCTACGTTATCCGCCGCGACGTTTAACAAAATACACCATGAGCTGATAAATCTCAGTTCGGTTTGCCTATATTAGGCTTTTAATCGTATCACCTTGAAAAGAAAAGATTTCCTTTACCTAACCGGCATGGGCATCAGCGCAACCATGCTCAGCAGGATGACCGCCATGGGCAGCCCCGTGGTACCAGGCACCGTTTTGCGCGATGTTGATGTAGCCCTTAAAAAACGCATGGCGGATGTTGCCCTCAACGCAGCCCGATCCAAAGGCGCCACTTACACCGATGCGCGCATAGGCCGCTACCTTAACCAATTTGTGGTTACCCGCGATAAAAACATCGAGAATATTGTGGATACCGAAAGCTACGGCATGGGCATCCGCGTTATTGCCAATGGCTGCTGGGGCTTTGCCGCTACCGATAAACTGGATAATGACAGCATTGCCCGCGCTGCCGAAACAGCTGTGGCAATTGCTAAAGAAAATGCCCGCATACAAAGCGAGCCCGTGCGCCTGGCCCCGCAGAAAGGTTACGGCGAGGTAAGCTGGAAAACGCCTATCGAAAAGAATGCCTTCGAGGTGCCGATGAAGGACAAAACCGACCTGCTGCTATCTGTAAACGATGCTGCATTTAAAAACGGTGCCAGCTATGCGCAGTCGGTATTGTTTTTTGTGAACGAACAAAAGTACTTCGCCAGCACCGATGGTTCTTACATCGACCAGGATATCCACCGCATATGGCCGATCTTCGGTATGACAAAAGTTGACGAAAAGAGCGGCAAGTTTGAAACCCGCAGCAGTTTAAGCGCACCACGCGGCATGGGTTATGAATATCTGATACCACGCGAAAGCGATAAAATAAAAAGCCAGACCACCCTATACCGCGACCGTTACGACATGCTGGAAGATGCCGGTGCAGCGGCTTTGCAGGCTGCTCAAAAGCTCAAGGCAAAATCGGTTGAACCGGGTAAATACGATTTGGTGCTCGACCCAAGCCACCTGTGGCTCACCATCCACGAGTCGGTTGGCCACCCTTCGGAACTGGACCGTGTGTTGGGTTATGAGGCCAACTTTGCCGGGACCAGCTTCCTCACTTTGGATAAATGGGAATCTAAAAAATTCAAGTTCGGTAGCGAGCACGTAAACATCGTGGCCGATAAACTGCAGCCGGGTTCGCTTGGCGCGGTGGGTTATGATGATGAGGGCGTGGGCACCAAACAATGGGATATTATTAAGGACGGCATATTGGTGAACTACCAGGCCATCCGCGACCAGGCGCATATCATCGGCCTTACCGAATCGCAGGGCTGCTGCTACTCGCAAAGCTGGCAGGATGTACAGTTCCAGCGCATGCCGAATATATCCTTGCAGCCGGGCAAAACCCCATTGAATGTAGAGCAGATGATTAGCAAAGTAGAAAAAGGCATCTACATCATCGGCGATAGCTCCTTCTCTATCGATCAGCAGCGCTACAACTTCCAGTTTAGCGGGCAACTTTATTACGAGATAAAGAACGGCAAAATAGTAGGTATGCTGAACGATGTAGCCTACCAGGCCAACACGCAGGAGTTTTGGAACAGCTGCGCCGCCGTTTGCGATAAAAGCGATTACCGTTTGGGCGGCTCCTTCTTCGACGGAAAGGGCCAGCCGATGCAAAGCAGCGCGGTATCTCATGGTTCATCAACTGCCCTGTTCAAAGGGGTTAACGTAATTAACACAGCAAGAAAAATTTAAGATATGGCTATCCTAACTGAAGAAGAATGCAAAGCGATACTAAAAAAGGCGCTTAGCTACTCCAAAGCCGACGAATGCGAAATAAGCCTTAACGGGTCCGATTCTGCCAATATACGTTACGCGCGCAATTCGGTATCAACCAGCGGCGCGTTAAGCTCAAGCAGCATGGCCATTTCATCAGCCTTCGGCAAAAAACTGGGCATCGTAACCCTTAACGAATATACCGACGAAGCCATAGCCGCAGCCGTAAAACGCTCGGAAGAACTGGCGCAATTAGCCCCCGAAAACCCGGAGTACATGCCCTTTTTAGGTCCGCAAAAATATGACGCACCGGCAAAAACCTTCGTACCTGCAACTGCTGCCATTACCCCCGCGCAACGCACGGATATGGTAGCGCAAAGCCTCAACGTAGCCAAAGAGAATAAATTGACCGCCGCAGGCTTCCTGCAAAACAGCGCGGGCTTCTCGGCCATGATGAACTCGCACGGGTTGTTTGCTTATAATACCTCAACCGATATCAACTTCTCGGTTACCCTGCGCACGGCAGATAGCCAGGGCTCGGGTTACTCCACAAAAAATTATAACGATGTTGCCAAGTTGGATACTCTTGCATTCACAAAAATAGCGGCGCAAAAAGCAAGTGGCTCGGCAAGTGCGCGCGCCATAGAGCCGGGCAAATACACCGTGATTTTAGAGCCTGCCGCAGGCATTGTTTTGCTAGAGCAATTATACGGCAGCCTTGATGCCCGCAGTGCAGATGAGGGTCGTAGCTTTTTGAGCAAACCCGGCGGCAAAACCAAACTGGGCGAAAAACTGGTAGACGAGCGCATCAACATTTACACCGACCCATGGCACCCCGAACTGCCCAGCAGCAGCTGGAGCGGCGATGGCCAGCCGCAGGTAAAACGCAGCTGGATAGAAAAAGGCGTGGTGAAGAATTTTAACTATTCGCGCTTTTGGGCGCAGAAGAAAGGCGTTGCGCCAATCCCCGGTGGCGGCAATATTATTATGGATGGCGGCACACAAACATTAGAAGAATTGATAAAAGGCACCACCAAAGGTATTTTGGTCACCCGCCTGTGGTACATACGCCCGGTAGATCCGCAAACGCTGCTGTTCACCGGCCTCACCCGCGATGGTACTTTTTACATAGAGAACGGCCAGATAAAATTCCCGATAAAGAACCTGCGCTTTAACGAAAGCCCGGTTATTATGCTGAACAACCTGGACGCCCTTGGCAAACCAGAACGAACCGTAAGCGGCGAAAGTGGCCAAAGCGCTATGATTCCGCCTATAAGGATAAAAGAGTTTACGTTTACATCGTTATCGGATGCGGTGTAGAAAGAGTTTACAGTTGGCGGTTTGCAGTGGGCAGTTTTAAAATCTTCATTGCAATAAAAGACGAAAAATAACAACGCTCTAAAATCCGAGAGAGGCCGGTAAGCATTTTGCTTACCGGCCTCTCTTTTTACCACCGCGTCGTTGCGAGACACGATGCAATCCCCGATAAGCAGGTGGCTTTGCATGGGTGCTTGTCCTACCTAGAGATTGCTTCGTACCTCGCAATGACGCGGTGATGAGTTATGCTGATGATTTGCTTTACGCCTATCACAACCAATCTCCACTCACCACTCACTATAGATTAAACGTCACCTTCATCAGCAAAAACCTGCCCGGGATATTATAAGTGCTTTGGGTGAACGAATTTGCCGAGAGGTACAGTGCGCTGTAGGTTTTGGTATTGAATAAGTTCTGCGCGCTTAGCTCTACATCTGCCTTTGTTTTCTTGAATTTGTAGCGCAGGCTGGCATCGGCAAACATGTACTTCAAATCGTTAGCTTGCTGCTGGTGGGTGTAATAATGGTCGCCGCTGATGGCGAAGAACAGGTTATCAGATGGGTTGTAATTCACGGATGCCTGCTGTATCAGCCGCTCGAACTTGCTGGTTGATGCTACGGCGGATGATTTGCTGGTGGTTTGGTCGTACCCCGCCTTGTAGCTAAAGTTTACTTTGCTGCTCACTTTGGTGTCCGCACCAAAATTCAGGGTTTTGGATACGGTGTTGTAGGGCAGGATGATGTTATTGAGTATCTGGTTCAGTTTGGTGGTCTGTATGGCCAGCCCCGCGCTGAAGGTAGTGCGCAGGCTGAAGGCGTATTTGCTGATATTACCTGCCAGCGACCATGAATCGATATTGTTATCGTATGGCAGCACGATACGCTGTTGTATGTTGTTGGTGAGCACGCTGGATGCGATATTATTGGCATTTTGGTGCATATACGAGGCATTTATGCCGAAAAAGAACAGCTGTATGGCCCTGCGGAAATTAAAGCCCAGGTTTGCCGACTGCGTTTTGCGTTCGGTTAAGTCGGCGTTATTGGCATACAGGCTGCGGTAGTTTTTTAGGATATAGCCGTTATACACATCCTGTATGCTGCCGATATCATTACGAAAACTATACCCCGCCGAAAAGAAATTCTCTACCCCGCTTTGGTATTTCACATAAAAGCGCGGGTTAAAGTACAACCTGTCGAGGTTTTTATTCAAGCCGTAATAACCATCGTTGTAATGGATGTTGAGATAGTTTACCGGCAGGCTGATATTCACTTTCATAATGCTGCCGGGAATGTCATACCCTGCTTCGGCGTAGATTTTACGTCGCTGCCAATCTAAGTTGTTCAGTGCGCTATCGCCCACCAGGTTGCTGCTGTTGTTCAGCTGGGTTAAGCTTAAATCAGATTTCAGCGTTTGCGATTGCAGACTGAACCCGGCCCTGTAAGTTTGCGTTACGTTATTGCCCGGTATTTTGTAGCCCACGTAGTTATTGGTAAACCAGGTGGGGATATCCGCGGTTTGGGTGAGCTGTTTATAAGCCTGCCCGTTGTTGAAGATATCAGGGTTAAGGCCCGGGTCTATTACGCGGGTCTCCGGTTCGGTAGAGCGGTTAAGGTAGCTGTAGAGTTCGATGATGTCATTTTTTTTAAAGGTTTTCATGTAATTGAATTCGTTGGAAATATCCATCAAATTATCCTTGAAAACCTGGTTCACAGGCGTGCCGTTGGTGATCAATGCCGAGTAGCCGGTGCTTTTGCTGTAATCGGCCACGAAATTATCATACAGGTAAAATTTATCCTTATTGATGTTGAGGCTCAGCTGAGAGTGCATATAATCGGGCCGGTATTTGTTTTTCTGCACCTCGGCGTAGCGTATGGTGTCGGTAGGCAAATAAAACTCGCTGAACTTGGTATAGGTTTGTTTTTGCGTATCGTGCAGGTAGCTTAGGTTAGCCTTCAGTTGTACATCCTTTTTCAGGTTAACCAAATTATTAAGATTGATGATGCCCCCCTGGTTAAACAGGTAGCGGTTGCGCGGCAGGTCGGGGTCGCCGGCGGTACCCAGCGATAACACGGTTGCCGGCTTATCGTTATCCAGCCGCGATAAATAGCTCGAATTATTGTGTGCTACCAAATCGCCTGCTACATCAAAATTGGTATTGTTCGCCTTGATATAGTTGATGGCCTTATACTTATCTTTAAACATCATGGCGTTTATATCGGCGTAGTACTTATCGGGCAGGCCTGAGCCCAGGGTTTCCTGGCCCACCAATTGCAATTTGGCATCTTTCTTTATGGTGATGTTCATGGCTACATCTTCGCTCACCACCTTATCTTTCAGCATTTTGATTGGCTGATGGTTATCCAGCACCTGCACCTTATCTACCACGCCCTGGGGGATAGAACCGGTGGCGATGTTGTACTTATCATCCGTAAGGTTATCGCCGCCGATGTAAAAGTTGGATATAGCCTTGCCGTTGTAGCTGATGGTACCATCTTTGGCCACGGTAACGCCGGGCAGCTTTTTAATCACATCGCCAATTACCCTATCCTGCGGACTGGCAAAATCCGACACCTTATAATCCAGCGTATCGCCATGCGCACGCAAACGGGGACTGTTATCCTTTATGGTTACGGTTTTCAATTGGTTAGATGCCGCGCTCAATTTAAAGTTATAAGGCGATGTAAGCCCCTCAACTTTAGCCGAAGCCTTTTTAAAACCCACGCAGCTTACCGCCAGCTGCAGGTTGGCCTTGTCGGCATCAACCGGTATGGCAAGGGTGTACGCGCCCTTATCGTTGGTGGTGGCGTAGGCCAATATCAGGTTGCCGCTTTTGAGGTTTACCGTGGCAAAGGAAATTCCCTTGCCCAAACTATCGGTAACCGTGCCTTTTATGCTTTGGGCAAGGCATGCGGCGGCACATAGCGTACATAACATGCACACCAGCGCAAACTTACATAGCTTTATCATTTCTTTTCGGGCAGTTCTATGGGGTTATTGATCACATCCGGCGTGCCGCCGTTTACTACCACTGAGCGTATCTGCCTGTCGCCGCCACCAGCACCGGGCCCCTGGCCGCCCGGCCTCATTGCGGCATTGCCGCCACCCATAGCGGCCATAAAGGCTTGCGGGTCTTTACGCATCGCAGCCTGCAACCTGTCGAACTCTTTTTCGGTAGTATTAACGGCGTTGGCCGGCAGTGCAATCAAATTAGGGTCGGTATTATCATCGGGGCCGCCAAACCTTATTATGGTGCCACCTTGCCCTGGTGCTGGTTCGGCGGCAACTGCCGGTTTATCAGAAGCAACTACCTGCTCCATCCCATCGAATTTAAACACTACCTCTTTATTGGTATCGTAAGCCTCTACTATAAGGCCCGGCAGGCCGTTCAGTTTCCACGGCCCGGCGTGGAAGGGCAGGTCGGGGCAAAACCAGGCGGTATAATCGCGGCCTTTAAAGTGGCCCGTAGCCTTCTGGCAAAGCAAGGTGCCGAAGGTGGCGGTATCGGCGCTTATCTTCCAGCTGATGGCTGGCATGGGTTCTTCTATGAGGTAGGGCGTTATCAGGTTTTCCTTGCGAACCAGCTGCCCTTTAGCGGCAAACTGGTAGTACTCTACGCGGGTGGTTGGCCTGCTGCCGCTTACTTTGATATTTACGTTTCCGCTGCCTTTTTGCTCGGCCAGCTGCTGCTCAATCTGTTTCTTCATCATGGCATCCTGCAGTTTGCGGTCATAGCTTTTGTAGGCGCTGGAGCTTGGGCCCAAAAAAAGCACCATATTTTCGGTGTAGGGTTTGTCTTTCTGAGTGGTATCGCGCAGGTGCGAAAATTTATAATGAACGATGGCTTTGGCCATTTCGGGGCCCTGGGCCTTCACGTTGTGTACAACGATGCCGAACGTTAAAAGTAGGATTAAGCTTTTCATTTTACTGTGATATAATTATTAGAAATTAAGGTTGTTATCGTTTATGTAGCAAATATAACTAGCCGATTAGTTAATCTACGATAATTTCGTAGAGTTTAACAATTTTTAACGTTTGGGGAGGAGTTGGAAACAATTCATAGCACATCGTCATTGCGAGGCACGAAGACAACCGACCGAAGGGAGCTCATTGATACCTTAAAGGAAAATTAAAATATCAATAATCTCCCGATAAGCAGGGTGGACTTACAGAGCGGCTTGTCCAACTTAGAGATTGCTTCGTGCCTCGCAATGACGATGGGGATATTAAAGCAGAAAAGCGAGGATGTTTCCTCGCTTTTCTGCTTTACAATGTAATGTTACCGGCTTTTACCCTTCTAACCTATCCTTTAACACTACCGTATCGGCGAGCATATCGTGCAGGGCTTGTTGTTTTTTGCTGAAGAAGATGAAGAAGTAGCCAATGAAGAAAGTAAGTACCGAAACTAATTTGGCTGCGTTTCGGCCGAGGGCGCGGGCGGTATCTATGCGTTCGCCATACATATCGCATACGCGTATCTTGAGTAGTTGCTTGCCGTAGGTGCCTTGTTTGGGGCCGCTTTCCATTACTACGGCGTAAATGAGCCTGGCAGGTATGGCCAGCGCTACTATGGCACCGCCTATGCCCAGGCGTAGGTATTTGCTATCATCGCCGGGGAACAATATCAGCAGTAAAAACATCGCCGCGAAAGCCACTAGCACGAACACCGCAAACATCAGGAACCAATCTACCACCGAAGCCGTTGCCCGCTGATCAAAGCTGCCGAAGTACTGCATGGGTACAGGCTGCCTGCTAAAACCAAAAAGTTGCCGTAATTCGGCAACTTCATGGGCTTCTTTATAATCGTCCATCCCGGGGCTTTTTACGAAATCGCCGGGCTTTATCTTCCGGCTCTTTAGCTCTTCTATACTGAAGGGCCCCTCGGGTTTGCCGGCTATTACGAGCACGTATTTTGGGGTAGTTGTAGGGTTATTAAGGCCGGGAGCTTGCATATCTGTCAAAATTAAACATTTGTACCTATACCCTCCCGGCCCTTCATATAAATTAGTACCTCTTAACCTCGAAGCCCGAAAATGCGCCTTTAAGGGTAATGTATATTTTATTTTTCGCGGTAGCAAAACCCGGGGTTTCGTACCGATGATCGCCTTTGTTATCAAAGCCATCAAAATCATCAGATGATAAAAAAGAAGAGGTTGTTATCTGGCAGGCGGCTGTTTCAGGTATCTCCAGCGTAGCACCCGATGCTGCTGTAGAAATTTCGATATTGGTACGCTCCAATGGCTGCCCTAATTTTAAATCGAATGATGCAGCGCCGCCGTTTACCACTACACTTTTGATCTTGAATTTACTAAGGTCGAAATTAAGCTTACTGGCAAGGGCGTCTACCTGGATGTCCCATTCCGGAGCGGTGTTCAGCCTGATTACGGCAGAATTAGCCTTATCATTATCCCTCTTGAAATCTTTGCCATTGGGGTCCCTCATCTTTAGGTTGGCCGTAAAAACGCCGCTATCCAGGCTGTGGGTATAATCGTATTTGTTGTAGAACTCCTTGGTTACCGCGTTGAACAGTTCGCCGGTGGTATCTTTTATGGTGTACTCGGATGCGCCGCCGCTGATGTTTAAGTGGGCCGACTTGATTGTTGCAACGTAAGGCTCGCTATAGGTGGTAGCTCCCTCTACTTTTAACACGCCATGCGACCTTGAAGTGTCGTTGTCATCATCGTCGTCACTAAAGTTCCAGTTGCCGTGACTATGGTTCCAAAAGTAGCGGTGATTATTCGGCACGAAAGCCAGCAGGCAAAAACAAGCTACTACTACCGCTACCTTTGTTGCGGTGGCCCATGGGGCCGGGTTGTTGGATAGCAGCAGGTTTACGCCGCCCATTATCAAAAACACGGGCCATAAGGAGAATATGTTCTCCCACCTGAAGTTGATAACATGGAAGTTATGCAACATAATAAGGGCGCCTATCAAAACCAGGACAACGCCCGGCATAATCTTATTGCTTTTCATGGTTATATAGTTGTAGGGTTATCGGTTGATGGTTCGTCGGTTTTCTTGCTCAGGTCAAATGCTGAGGGTTTGGTTTTGTCCGCAATGTTATTATCGTCTACCGGCACCTCGGTAGCTGTTGTGGCGTTCCAATCATGCTTTTCCCAGGGTTGTTTCTTTTTGCCGGCAAATATTAATGCGGCACCTGCGCCTACGATAATGAGTGGCCAAAGCCTGTCGAAATCCCAGTCGGGTATAATGTTCAGCTCATTGGCTAAAAATATGGTACCCAATACGATAAGCACCGCGCCGAATATCATGCCTGCATTAGAGGATTTCTTTATCGGCGTTACAGGCGGGAAGCCAAAGGGTTGGTTAAACGGCTGACCGAAGGGCTGGCCAAAAGGTTGCGTTGGCGGCACCCGGTAATCTTTATCGTCTACCCCCGGCCTGAAGTTAGGGTTAATGAACGAGTTGTTTTTCGGCAATACCACCAATAAGATAATGTACATTAAAAGGCCTGCGCCATGTGTTATGAATAATACAATAAATACCAGGCGTACGATGGTAGGGTCGATGCCTAAGTAGTCTGCAATGCCCGAACAAACACCGCCTATCATCTTGCCGTATTCGTTCCTATGAAGTTTCTTTTCCATTTTGTTTAGTTTTTTAATTGCGTTTAAATAATCAGATCTGTCCAAATTTTGGTGTAACAATCATCTCATCTACGTTGGCCCCGGCACTCATGTTGTAAATAGTAACGATGGCTTCTGCTATATCTTCCGGCATTACCATCTTGTTTTTATCAACCGTCATCCCCGCCCACGAATCTGTTAATGTTGAGCCGGGAATTATTGCTGTTACTTTTACTCCGTGTGGCTGCATTTCGAGTTTCATTACCTTATTAAGACCTAGTAACGCATACTTTGTTACGCTATACACCCCCGCCTCAGCAATGGGGTTTATAGCTGCAATGGAGCATATATTGAATATATGCCCTTTACCGACAGAAACCATGCTTTTACCGAAGAAACGGTACAGTTCGTAGGCCGGCATCAGGTTGGTATCTATCTGTTTTTGAAAGGAATCGTCGCTATCATCAAGTATAAAACTGTGCTTGTACATACCCACATTATTCACCAAAATGTCGACGAAACCCATGTTTTTCTCGGTGAATTCGGCAAATTTTTTGATGTCATCGCCTTTGCTCACGTCGGCAACCAGGGTATGCACAGTAATTTGGGGTGCTATCTGCAGTATCTCGGCCTTAAAATCTAATAATTCCTGCTCTTTGCGCGAACAAATTGACAGGTTTATCCCTTGTTTAGCGAAAGCTATGGCTACGGCACGGCCCATGCCTTTTGTTGCCCCGGTTATTAATGCGTTTTTCATGTATGGATGTTATATTGTCTACTTAAGCGGTTTAGAAGCCTCACCTAAATCCTCTCCAAAGAAGAGGACTTAAAGCCCCTCTCTCTTGGAGAGGGGTTTGGGCTGAGGCTTCAAATGTGTTATGTTTTCGGCAATAGCCGTGTAATATTCTTATTAAAAGTAACTCAATTATAACGGGCCGTAAAGCTTAAAATTAAAAAATGTATTTTTAACCACATTTTGCATTTACCATGTTTTATAGTTTAGGAAAATATATACTGCTGCTGCGCCTCAGTTTTAAGCGGCCCGAAAAGTTCAGCGTGTACTGGGCCGAAGTGCTGCGCGAGATGGTGTCGGTTGGTATCGGTTCGCTGGGTATCATCAGCATGATTTCTTTATTTATTGGCGCGGCTACTACCATACAGGTAGCTTTTCAGCTATCCAACCCTTTGGTGCCGTTGAGCACCGCCGGCAAAATAGCGCGCGATTCTACCATCCTGGAATTCAGCCCAACCATTTCGGCACTGGTTTTGGCCGGCCGCGTGGGCAGCAGCATCGCATCGCAAATTGGCACCATGCGCGTTACCGAGCAGATAGACGCGCTGGAGATTATGGGCGTAAACGCGCCTGGCTACCTTATAGCACCAAAGATAATCGCCTGCGTTACCATGGTACCTATGCTGGTTATTATTTCCATCGTATTGGGTATGACCGGCGGCTGGATTGCCTGCCTTTTTGGCGGCGACGTAACCCCCGCGGACTACATCATGGGTTTGCGCGATGGCTTTTTGCCCCTCACCATTCAGGTGGCGCTGGTTAAGGCCTGTGCATTTGGCTTCATCATCGCATCAATTTGTGCCTACCAGGGTTTTTACACCTCGGGCGGCGCGCTGGAGGTGGGCCAATCGGCCACGCGGGGCGTTGTGTTCAGTTGCGTAATGATATTATTTGCCGATTTGGTGATCACCCGTTTAATGCTATGATCGAGATAAAAGACATCTACAAAACCTTCGGCGATAACGACGTACTTAGAGGCATCAGCGCCACCTTTAAAACCGGCAAGAACAACCTCATCATAGGCGGCTCCGGCTCGGGTAAAACCACCCTGCTTAAGTGCATCGTGGGTTTGCACGAACCTACCAAAGGCGACGTTTTTTTTGAGGAAGATAATTTCACCGATATGGATTTTACCCAGCGCGTACCCATCCGCACCCAGATAGGTATGCTGTTCCAGAACTCGGCCCTGTTCGATTCTATGACGGTGGAGCAGAACATCATGTTCCCGCTGAACCTTTTCACCAAGCAATCGCATGCTGAAAAACTGGATCGCGCCAACTTTTGCCTCGAAAGGGTGAACCTTAAAGATAAAAATAAGCTGTACCCTGCAGAGCTATCGGGCGGGATGAAGAAGCGTGTGGGTATTGCCCGTGCCTTATCTATGCAGCCAAAATATTTGTTTGTAGATGAGCCCAACTCCGGCCTCGACCCAAAAACTTCCATCGTTATAGATGACCTGATAAACGACCTGACGGAAGAGTACAACATGACCACCATCATCGTAACGCACGATATGAATTCGGTAATGGGGATAGGCGACCATATCATCTTTTTGCACGAGGGCCAAAAATGGTGGGAAGGCAGCAACAAAGAGATTGCCCATACCGATAATAAAGAACTAAACGAATTCGTTTTCGCCAGCAAATTTATGCAGGCAGCGAAGGAGAAGCTGTAAAGGAGTCCGAAAGTCCGGAAGAAGGTGCTGTAGAAGAGCCGGAAAGTCCGCAGTCGGAAAGTCCGAAAGAAGCTACTATCTTTGCGGCAATTGAAATCGTCCGGATTTATGCGGACTTTCGGGCTAAAAAATAATCTTCCGGACTTTCCGACTTTCGGACTTCCGGACTTTACTGACTTTCGGACTAAATAAAAATGATCCAACTCCTTACACCAACCCACTGGAAAGATTACGAGCTGATTGATTGCGGCGACTTTGAAAAACTGGAACGGTTTGGCAATATCGTACTCATACGCCCCGAGCCGCAAGCCGTTTGGAGCAAAACCCTCAGTGCCGATCAATGGCAAAAGATACACCATATCAAATTCAAGGGCCGATCTGCCACCGCGGGCGACTGGGTAAAGAAAGACCCTAAAACACCCGACCGCTGGCACATCGAATATAAAAACAATGATGTTGCCATCAAATTCCGCCTGGCGCTTACCTCGTTCAAGCATCTGGGCATTTTCCCCGAGCAGGCTGTAAACTGGGATTATATCTCTGATAATATCAAGCGGTTCAAAACACCCACGCCTAAAGTACTTAACCTGTTCGCCTACACGGGCGGTGCATCGCTTATAGCCAAGGCAGCCGGTGCCGATACCACCCACGTAGATTCGATAAAACAAGTAGTTACCTGGGCCAACGAAAACCAGGAACTATCGGGCATCAAAGATATCCGCTGGATGGTAGAGGATGCGCTTAAATTTGTTAAGCGCGAAGTGAAGCGCGGCAAAACCTATAACGGTATCATACTAGATCCACCGGCATATGGCAACGGCCCCAACGGCGAGAAATGGAAGCTGGAAGATAACATCAACGAAATGATGAGCGATGTGATACAACTGCTGGATCCGGAGGAGCATTTCCTTATCCTCAACACTTATTCGCTTGGATTTTCGTCGGTAATCATCGAGAATCTCATCAAAAATGCCTTCCCCAAGGTAGCTAATTTAGAGATAGGCGAGCTTTACCTGCAGGCCACCGCGGGCCCCAAATTGCCGCTGGGCGTATTTGGGAAATTTTATAAAAATATGGCCTGATAGCCTGCCGATTCTATATCTTTACACGAATTATATTTATCTAAATATTAAAAAAATAGCCCCCGCTAAGCTACGTAACGTACAAACATTACTATATCTATGAAATTAAGAAAACTGTTTATCCCTGCCTTGTTCGTGTTGTGCACGGCTGTATTCTTCACTAACTGCACCTCGGGCGGCGGCGGAAAGGCACCTGGTAAAAAAGGCGATACCACGGCAAAAACACCTGCGGATAGCCCCGACACGCTAAGCGTGGTAAAATCGAGCTACCCGCCAACAGATAAAGTATTGTACGATTCGTTGCTGAAGTTCAACGCCCACGGCGATACCAGCGGCCGCTGGCCGGTTAAAAACCAGCCTACCCCACTTGGCGGCGCCATTTTGCCATTTAAGCGCGTGGTGGCCTATTACGGCAACCTGTACTCCAAAAAAATGGGGATACTGGGCGAATTGCCACCTAAAGAAATGCTTGCTAAACTAAAAGGCGAGGTGAAAGCCTGGGAAAAAGCCGATCCTAAAACTCCTGTACAGCCCGCATTGCATTACATAGCCGTTGTGGCCCAGGGCGCCGCCGGAAAAGACGGAAAGTACCGTTACCGCATGCCGTTTAAACAGATAGACAGCGTTTTAGCCATGGCAAAAACGGCGCACGCGATTGTTTTCCTTGATGTGCAGGTGTCTTTAAGCACTATACAGCAGGAGTTGCCATTATTTGAGCCATACCTTAAGATGCCACAGGTACACTTTGGCATGGACCCTGAATTTTCGATGAAAGACGGCAGCAAGCCCGGCAAAAAAATAGGCACTTACGATGCTGCTGATATAAACTATGTATCTGATTACCTGGCTAAAATTGTTAAGAAAAATGGCCTGCCGCCAAAAATTTTGGTAGTACACCGTTTCACCAAAAAAATGGTAACCAATTACAAAAACATCAAATTGCGCCCCGAGGTACAGGTAGTAATGGATATGGATGGCTGGGGCGAACCCGACCTGAAAACCGGTACCTACCGCTACTTTATCGATCGTGAGCCGGTGCAGTTCACCGGCTTTAAATTGTTCTACAAAAACGATATCAAGAAAGCGCCTCACCACATGCTTACACCAGAGGAAGTATTGTCGAGATATAAACCGCAACCTATTTACATCCAGTACCAGTAAATAGTTGGTGAATAGAGAATGGTGAGTAGTGAATGGTTGTAATACCATTGCTACTCACCATTTTTATTTTATGGAATTAGCGAATTATTTAAAATAGGCTTTATTTAGCACTATGCTTAACCCTTCACCACTCTCTACTCACCAATCAACCATCAAATGGGGTATCATTGGTTGCGGGCGCATTGCGCACCGTTTTATGCAGGGGCTTAGTTCGCTGCCGGATAATGTGCTGGCGGCTTCTTGGTCGCGCAGGGCGGAGACGGTGGATGCCTTTGCGGCCCAATACGGCGGCACGGCTTGCAGCAGCATTGAGGAATTGCTGGCAAGTGATATTGACGCGGTTTACATCGCTACCCTCCCCAACAGCCATGCCGAATACTGCATCAAAGCCTTAAATGCCGGCAAACCCGTGCTTTGCGAAAAACCCGCCACCCTTAACCTGCCCGAATTGGATGAAGTGCTTGCCGTAGCGCGCGAAAAGAAGCTGCTGTTTATGGAAGGTATGAAACCGCCCTTCTTCCCGCTGTACCGTAAACTGATAGAATACGTAGCACAGGACCCCATAGGCCGGGTGGCTTATGTGCGTGCAGGCTCCTCCGTGGCAGATATAGATCGCAACCACCCCAACTTTAGCTACGAACTGGCCGGTGGCAGCCTGATGGGCATAGCCATTTACGAGGCTTACCTAGCCATTGCCTGGCTGGGCGAGGCCAGGGAAATACAGGCGATGGGATATATAGATGATACCCGGATAGATATGTTCAGCATATTCCAAAGCAGGCACGAGCATGGTTATGCGCAGGTGTACTGCGGGTTCGATCTGCATGGTAAGGGCGATGCCCTTATCTGCGGCACCCTGGGCCATATCACCATCCACAAAAACTGGTGGAACCCCGCCAAAGCCACCATAAACTACCTCGACGGCCGCATTGTGGTGCTTGATGAGCCCTTTACCGATGGCGGCCTCAACTACGAAATAGCACACTTTGCAGAGCTGCTACGCGCAGGCGAGATGGAAAGCCCCATTATACCTTATGAAATGTCGCGCGGGATGATTGGGATGATAGATGAAGCAAGAAAACAGGTGGGGTTGAAGTTTTTGGGGGAGTAGTAAGCCAACCCTACCCGTCATACCTAACCACCGCGTCATTGCGAGCGATAGCGCGGCAACCCTCGGCAAGCAAAGGCACTTTGCAAGTCCGGCTTGCATAGCCTCTCTGCTTACCGGACCTTCCACCCGATGATTGCCGCGCTATCGCTCGCAAGGACGAGGTGGCTAAAAAAAGAAATCCGGTTCGTTGAACCGGATTTCTTTTTTATTATTCAATCCCCCTAAACAGCCTGCTCCAGCGGATTTTGCCGAGGAAGGAGGCGTTATCGTCCCAACTCATCCAGATGAACAGGGCCTTACCCACGATGTGGTCCTCGGGTACGAAACCCCAGAAACGCGAATCGGCAGAATCGTGGCGGTTATCGCCCATCATCCAGTAGTAATTCATCTTGAAGGTGTAGGTGGTGGTTTTTTGACCGTTTATCTTTATCTCGCCGTTTTGTATCTCTAGCTTGTTGCCTTCGTAAACTTCAATGGCGCGGCCGTAAACCGGCAAGGTGAGGCTATCCAGCTTTACGGTCCATCCTTTTTTGGGGATGATAATAGGGCCAAAGTTATCTACGTTCCAGTTAAAATCTTTGTCGCCCGGGTGCAGCTTGTATTGCGGCGTAGCAGCCGGAAACACCGGGTTAGATGGATCGGCGGCACCGGGTTGTTTGATGTTTGCCGTGATAGACTTGATGTTAGAAAAAGCCCGTACCTTATCGGCAGATGCCCTGGTCATGGTTGGGCCGGCACCGTTATCGTATTGGGTTATCTTCAGGTCGTCGGTTATTTCGGGGTTAAGGTCGGTACCGTTATTTACAATAGTGTAATCGGTTTGCTCGCCCGGCGGGTTAGGCATGGCTTTGCCGTTTACGTACACCTGCGCATGCAGCAGGGCAATGGTATCGCCGGGGGCACCCTGGCAGCGTTTAATGTAGTTCTCGCGTTTATCCACCGGGCGGTTAAATGGCGCATCGGCTTCCATCGGGTAGTTGAATACCACCACGTCGCCTTTCTTTACTTCGCCAAGGCCGGGTAGGCGATAATAAGGCAGTTTAAGACCGTCCCAATAGGCTTTTGTACCCAGCAGCGGCATGGTATGGTGCGCAAAAGGGAACGCTACGGGCGTCATGGGCGTACGTGCGCCATAGTTAACCTTACTCACGAACAGGAAATCGCCCACCAGCAGCGAACGCTCCATAGAAGGCGTAGGGATAGTATAGGCCTCAATGAATAGCGTGCGAATAAGTGTAGCTGCAACCACCGCAAAGATGATAGCTTCCGTCCACTCGCGGCCCGATGATTTGGCAAGTTTCTTTTGGTATTTTTCTTTAAATCCGGCGGTAGCAGACGGCCCTAAATATTGGGTTTCTTTATCAAAACCCCACATCGGCAATAATACAAACCCAATAAGGACCAAGCCGAGGATATCGCGAAGCCTGAATTTTCCATAGGATTTAATAAAATCAATCTCTATACCTATAGCTACTAGAATGTTGATCCCAGGTATAAACAGCAAAAACCACCACCAAACAGGCCTGCCGCTTAGTTCTATCATGATGTACGCATTATAAAATGGGACGATGGCCTTCCATGCGGGCACCCCCGCTTTCTCAAATAATTTCCAAAGGCCTATGTATGGCAATACAACAAGCAAAAAGAATACAACTAAAAAAAATACGATGTTCACTTATGATGGCGTTAAACGTTAAAATTAAACATATCCTCTACCGAGTAAAAACCTTGCTTATCCTGCACCCATTCGGCGGCTAAAACGGCACCCAGGGCAAAACCGTTGCGGTTGTGTGCGGTGTGCTTAAATTCGATGGTGTCTACTTCCGAGTCGTAAATTACGGTGTGGGTGCCGGGTACGCTATCTATGCGGTGGCTTTCTATCAGTAGCTGATCGGCAGCTACCGCGCTTTCCTCGGGCGTTGGGCCGCCTGTGAGGATATTTACCCATTCTTTTTTGGCATCCAGGTTATCCAGGATGCCTTCGGCGATGGTTATGGCCGTTCCGCTGGGCGAATCGAGCTTCTGCATGTGGTGTATCTCCTCTACCTGTACATCGTAGTAAGGGTAGTTGTTCATCAGTTTGGCCAGCAGCTTATTTACATGGAAAAAGATATTCACGCCAACGCTAAAGTTGGTGCCATACAGCACTGTGCCCTCGGTGTCCTCGCATTTTTGCTGTACCGAAGCCAGCATATTGTGCCAGCCGGTGGTGCCTACTACTACAGGCACGCCCGCTTCGAGGCAGGTATTTATATTATCCAGAACCGTGCCCGGCGTGCTGAACTCTATGGCCACATCGGCCTGTTGCAGGTTCTCTACGGTAAGTTCGTGCTGGTTGTCTTTATCTATTTTCAGTACGATCTGGTGTTGGCGGCTCAGGGCTATGCTCTCGATAATCTTGCCCATTTTACCGTACCCTAATAATGCGATTTTCATCCTGATATCTTATTGCGGCTTACTATTTAAGCGTAAAGGTAATTTTTATACCCGGAATATACGCACCATTAAAATTTGATGCATAAACAGGCTGATTGATGAAGCCGGGTGTAACCCGCATGGATAGGTTGTTATCTACCGTATAAGAGCTGATGAACTTGGCATCGATGTAGGCATCTATAGCCTGTACGCCCCAAACGGCCAGCACACCCAGTATGCTTATATCGCGGTTGCGCAGGTAATTGTCAGATGCATCGACAAGGGTTTGGTAATCGTAGCGGCTATACTGTTCATATTCCGCCTTGTATTTAACATATAGCGGGTATAGGGAGCTGCCTACCGCAGGTATTTGGCCCGCCCCCACTTTGGTCAGTTTGGCCAGGGCCAAAAATTGCTTAAAATACTGTTGGTTGTAAATTACGGCTGCGCCCAAAAGGCCAAGGCCGCCGTATATCAGCGGCACTTTCCAGTACTTTTTATTATATACCTGCCCCCAACCGGGTACGAAGAGCGATCGCTTTACTGCCAGGCTGGGTATATGGGTACTATCGGGATGGTAAATTTTCTCCTTTTTTATTTTAGGCGCGAAGGTGCTATGCACAACGGTATCGCGCTTAATAACTTTAACGGTATCCTTTGCCCTAACAAGCGTATCGGCAGTTTGCGCCCGGCACACGCCCGCAATGATCAGGAAAAGCAAGATAACGAAACTTTGTTTAAGCATAATTTACCAGTCCAGCATTTCCAGTATGCGCCCCAGGTCGTCTTCTGATAGGAACGGGATTTCTATTGATCCATTGCCCTGGGTATTAACTTTTAGCTTAACCCTGGTGCTGAACTTAGAAGCCAATTCATCCTGTATCTTTTGCATCTGGAAAGGCAGCGGTTCGGGCTGCTTGCCCTCGCGCTTATTGGGTGCCTGCTGTATATCGCGCGCCATCTCTTCGGCACGGCGAACGGATAGGCCCTGCTTTACGATCTGCTGGTGTATAAAGAGTTGCGTGGTGGCATCGTCAACGGCCAATAAGGCTTTGGCGTGGCCCATGCTTATCTCGCCATCGCGCAGGGATATTTGTATGGTTGGCGGCAATTTGAGCAAGCGCAGGTAGTTGGTTACCGTGCTGCGGTTTTTGCTTACGCGGTCGCCCAGTTCTTCTTGTTTCAGTTTAAGCTCATCTATCATCCGCTGAAAGCTCAGGGCCACCTCAATGGCGTTCAGGTCTTCGCGCTGTATATTTTCTATCAGTGCCATTTCCAGCATCTGCTGGTCGTTGGCGCTGCGGATGTAGGCAGGTATCTGTGTAAGCCCGGCCAGTTTACTGGCGCGCAGCCTGCGTTCGCCCGATATCAACTGGTAGCTATGCGCGTTGATGCGCCTAACGGTGATGGGCTGTATAAGGCCTTGCAGCTTGATAGATGCGCTCAGGTCGGCAAGGGCCTGGTCGTCGAATTCGGTACGGGGCTGAAAGGGGTTTACCTCAATCTCGCTTATCTTCACTTCGCCTATGTTGCCCAGGCTTTGCGTTTCTGATACGGGCCCGCCGGGCGTTGTTTGCCTGCCGGTGACCGTGCCTGTGTTTACGCTCGGCGAATCGTTCAATAGCGCGCTTAGGCCCTTACCCAGGGCGTTTCTTTTCTCTACACTCATAGGGCTTATGCGGTTTGGGTAGTAGCCAGTTCTTCGTCTTTCACCAGGCCATTTTTGCGTATGATCTCGCGGGCCAGGTTAAGGTAATTTACTGCGCCTTTGCAATTAGCATCGTGCATAATTACCGATACCCCGAAGCTCGGCGCTTCGCTCAGGCGGGTATTACGCTGTATGATGGTTTCGAAAACCATATCCTCAAAGTGCGTCTTTACCTCATCAACCACCTGGTTTGATAAGCGCAGGCGCACATCGTACATGGTCAGCAAAATACCTTCTATCTGCAGGGCGGTGTTCAGGCGCGTTTGTACAATTTTGATAGTGTTGAGCAATTTGCCCAAACCCTCCAATGCAAAGTACTCGCACTGTACGGGTATAATAACAGAATCGGCAGCGGTAAGGGCGTTAATGGTGATCAAACCTAACGATGGCGAGCAATCTATAATGATAAAATCGTATTCGTTGCGGATGCTCTCCAATACCGCTTTCATCTTAAACTCGCGGTTGGTGAGGTTTATCATCTCTATCTCGGCACCCACCAGATCGATATGCGCCGGCAGCAGATCGAGGTTGGGGGTATCTGTTTTCTGGATAGCCTCGTGCGGGTCGATATCATTGATGATACACTCGTAGATGCTGTTTTTGATATTACGCGGATCGAAACCTATACCTGATGTGGAATTGGCCTGCGGATCGGCATCGAGCAGCAAGGTTTTGTAATCAAGCACTGCTAAACTCGCTGCCAGGTTTATGGATGACGTTGTTTTACCAACGCCGCCTTTCTGATTGGCCAAAGCTATTATCTTACCCATTATATATATCCAAAATTAATTAAGCGGTTTATTTGAACGTAAAAACACAGCGGAAATTTTTTCGTTTGCCCTGTTTTTTATCCGCGATAAAGATACGCATTAAAACAATTCAGAATTCCACAGCATTTGTCAACTTACAAACAAATTAGGGGTCGTTTAGCTGTTTATTGCCCAATTGCATGGGCTATTTGTTGATTTAGTGATTTATAGAGCGTTACTTTGCGGCTCATCGATAGATGAGTTATTTAGTGCTTTTGGCTAACCGCGAAGCCACGATATTTCATGATGTACAATAATACTGTTACACGCTAAATCACACATTAAAAAATTCATTAAAAAGCCAGATGATCACCATCATATCGGGCACCAACCGCCCCAATAGCTCTACTTACAAGCTTTCGCTTTACTACCAAAAGCGGCTGGCCGAAAAAGGCGTGCAGGCCAACCTGCTGCCACTTACCGATTTACCTGCAACCCTCATCGACACAGATCTTTACGGCAAACGCAGCGAGGCGTTTGCGAAGATACAGCAGCAGATTACCGCTACCGATAAGTTCCTCTTCGTGATACCTGAGTACAACGGTAGTTTCCCCGGCGTGCTTAAAGTATTTATAGATGCCTGCGATTTCCCGGCGAGTTTTTATGAGAAAAAAGCTGCGTTGGTGGGGCTATCCTCGGGCAAGTACGGCAACATCCGCGGCGTGGATCATTTTACGGGCATTTGCAATTACATCCACCTGCATGTAATGCCGCTGAAGATACATATCGCCGCCATCAAAACCGAATTTGATGCCGATGGCAACCTCTATTTACCCGATACCCTAAAGTTTACCGACGAGCAGATAGATAAGTTTATCAGGTTTTAAGGATTATTTCAGATTAGGGCTTTCGGGCTTGCTTGGCTTTGCTTTTTTTGTATCTTGAACGGCGCTAAACCTTAATCTGATAATGAAATATCTTTGCCTCCCTATCCTGCCTACGCTGCTTTTTCCGTGCTTGATTTTTGCCCGGAATTATAAAGAAGGGTATGTTGTTACCCCAAAGGGCGACACCCTGACCAAAAATAAACTAAATACTAACCAACAACCCTAATCCTTTTAATTATGAGAAAAATTTACTTATTAGGCTGCCTATGCCTGTTTTCCACGCTATGCTTTGCGCAAAGCAATTTTAAGCCTGGTTACGTTGTAACGCTGGCCGGCGATACAATAAAAGGCGAAGTGGACTACCAGGAATGGAGCAGCAACCCATCGGGCATCCGTTTTAAAACGCCGGGTAACAAAATCCAAAAGTTTACCACTACCGATGTCAAATACTTCAGCATAGATAAGCTGGATATGTACCAGCTTTACAAAGGGCCCATAAGCCGCGATGAAACCAATCCCAACCGGGTAGTTGGCGGCCGCGATACCAGCTTTACCCTACAGGAAGTATTTTTAAAAGTATTGCAAACCGGGAAAGTAGTAAACCTTTATGCCTACCAGGATGCTATAAAACTGCGCTATTTCTACAGCGACCCGGCTGCCGGTAACGCCGCGCACGAATTGGTTTACCGCATTTACACCAACGGGGGCACAGGAGGCATAAGCCAAAGCAACACCACTATTGAAGCCACCTATTTGCAGCAGCTTACAGCAGTTGCTTTAAAAGCAAACGCATTTGACGATAAGCTACAGAAAATGATGGAAGACGCCGAATACGCTCAGTCCTTTTTGCTTAAAGTGGCGACAACAATGAATGGCTACACCAAAGAGCAGGTAGCTTCAACACAGCCCAGCAGCAGCAATGATGCTTTCGATTTTTATGCGGGGGGCGGTATAAACATCACCACCACAAAATCTTTCGATCAGAGTAAAAATCCCGTAGGCTCGCCATATACCTCCGTTTTGCCCAGGGCTTTGTTTGGCTTTTATGCCTATGTTAACCCTAACACGCGCAGGCTGTTTTTTTCGGTAGAGTTATCAATAACAGATATTAAATATAAAGATCGCTATTCGGGGGCAAATTATAGTTTCGATCAATTGGCCGCTACTTTAACGCCATCCGTTTCTTACAACATCTACAATGGCGACAATTTTAAATTCTTTTTATCACTGGGCGTAGGCCTGAGCCATTATAGCATCTTCAACAAAAAATTCACTAAATATGATGGCTCGGCGTTACCGGAGACCCATCTGCCATTTTTCTTCAGCAGTTTCAATAACGCTATAACTTATAAAGCCGGGGCTTTAATAAGCAAACGGCTACAGGTGTATGTACAACATTTATACGGCAACCCCATTTCGCGCGATAGCTTTTATTTCATGAAGCAATCAAGCAACAACATTGGCGTAAACTACATTTTAGGAAAGCAAAAGTAACTAACCCAGCACCCAACCCTAAATCCTTTTAATTATGAGAAAAATTTACCTGCTATGCTGCCTATGCCTGTTTACTACGCTATGCTTCGCGCAAAGTAACCTTAAACACGGTTTTATTATTAACCTAAAAGGCGACACCGTAAGGGGCTTTATTGACTATCAGGAATGGGACAGCCCTCCCCGGAGCATCACCTTCCAGGGACCTGTAGGCGAGCCGAAAAAAATCTATCCAACAGAAGTAGCGTTTATCAATATTGACGGTCTCGAAGCTTTCCAAAGTTATACCGGTCGTGTCAGCAACGACCAAACTTTCGAAGATAGGGTAGCCTACGGCCGGGATACAAGCTACACCATTCAAACTATCTTTTTAAAACTATTACAAAAAGGCAAGGTAATTTCACTGTATTCTTACTCAGACGAAGTGAAACAACGCTATTTCTTCAGCACCCCTGCCGACAAAACAATTAAGGAATTAGTTTACAGGGTGTATTTTGATGATAACCGGGTTAACTCGGTAAAAGGGATTGGGCGTACTGTTAACGAAAACACCTATGCACAGCAACTAACTTCAGTAGCTTTAAATGCGGGTGTTTTGGATGATAAGCTGCAACGCTACTTAGACCAACTTTCTTATAACAAGCCCAGAATACTCGAAGTAACTACCAAAATGAATGGGCTTACCAAGGCCGACCTTGCCAAAAACGCCCCGGCAGCGAAACCTAACTTTGATATCTACGTGGGCGCCGGGCTAAGTATCATTTCAACTAAGCCCCATAACAAGTATGCGACCGCCGGGGGTAAACCTTATACATCGTATTTGCCTAAGGCTGTTATCGGCGTTAGCACCTATGCTAACCCCAACACCCGCAAACTTGTATTTTCTGCCGAATTGGCCGCCGGTTTAGGCAAATATCAATCTGTTTACGATAACAAAATTTACCCTTACATTGGTTTAAAATACGGCTTCGATCAACTTATTGTTTCTATCACCCCGCAAATCTCGTACAACCTATACAACGCAAACAGTTTTAAATTTTTTCTGGCCATTGGGTTCGATTTAAGCTTTTGCACTTACTTTAATAAAGTATATGCCGCACAGGACGGAAGCCCGGTGGATTTCGCACTCAATCCTTTTCAACTTGATCGCGTTGTAAACTCCGGTATTTTGAAAGTTGGGGTGCTTGCAAAAAACAGGATACAGCTATATGCAACTTACATTCAGGGCGGTTATATTTCGGAAGGAAATTACTTTAGCCTTACCCAAAATACTTATCAGTTTGGCGTAAACTACATTTTAGGAAAGCAGAAGTAACTACCGCAGCAACAACACCCAGCCCGATAGCAGCGGCGAGTCGTTCTTCAGGTCGATGATGTAGTAATACGTGCCGCCGGGGAGTAGCTTGCCATTGAGCGTACCGTTCCAGGGTTTAGCATATCCCGTATTAGCGTAAACCTGCTGCCCCGCCTTATTGAATATCTTGATGGTGCTTTGCGCGTAGGTTTCCAGCGCTTCGATATTCCAGATATCGTTGGTGCCATCGTTATTGGGCGAGAAGGTATTGGGTATAACGATTTTCTTATACACCCGCACAAACACCTGATCCTGCGCGGTAAAGCAGTTGTTAACCGATGTCACCGTCAGCGTATAGGTAATATCCTCCATTGGCGATGCAGTGGGCGTTGCCGAATGCGGGTCGTCCAAATAATCGGTGGGCGACCAGCTATAGCTCAACACCTCGCCCGTGCTGCTACCATCCAGTTTTACAGATTGCCCCTGGAACATCTTCTTATCCTTCCCCGCATCTACTGTGGGCCGGTCTATTACTTTTACGGTAACCTGCGCGGTATTGCTGCACCCGTTGGTGCCGGTAACGGTTACCGTGTAAACAGTAGTTGCATCGGGGCTGGCCACCGGGTTGGCCACATTGGCGTCAGACAAGCCGGTTGCAGGTGCCCAGCTATAGCTTGCCGCGCCGGGTGCGTTGGCAGTAATTATCGTACTTGCAGAGCGGCATATGGTTGCCGTTTGGCTCACGGCTATCACGGGTTTGGGTTTTACGGTAACATCGACAAAGCGAATGGTTTCGCAGCCCTGTGCCGAGGTTACAGTTACCTTATATTGCCCGGCATCGGCAGCCGTTATATTGGGTATTACCAAAGGGTTCTGGCTGGTGGCGGGCAGATTGGGGCCCGTCCAGCTGTACACTACGCCGCCGGTGGCCGTAATGCTAAGCACATCGCCCTCGCAAACTTCCGTGGGTGGTATGGCGGGCACTACGGGGTATTTGGTAACCGTTATGGTAACCGGGTTTGAATATACGCGGCAGTTCAATGATGATATATTGCTGCTTTCGGCAACGCCCTGGCGATACATATAATCGCCCACCTGGCTGCTTGGAAACGTTATATGCATAGACGAGCCCGTTTCGCCCACGATATCCACCCAGCCCCGGCCATCGTTAAAATTGCGCTGCCATTGGTAGGCGGGGTCGGTGTAGCCTTCGCCCGCCGTAGCGCTGATATCATAAACTGCAGGCTGGCCTTCACAAGCATTTTGCGTAGTAACCGATGCCGAGCCGGCAAAACCCGCCTGTACTATCGGCCCGCAGGCCCTAAAGGTGATATCGTCCAGCAATAAATCGTTGCCGCAGCCGCCGGGGGCATTGTTTACCATGCGCACCACTACATCGGTTACGCCCGCCGGGGTTGTAAAGAAAGTGCCTTTTTTTAGCCATTCGGGCGAATTGGTGGGCGGGATGTCGCCGGTATCATAGGTCTTCAGTATTTGCCCTGAAGTGGTTTCTATGGAGAAAGTAATATTTGGCCGAGACGACGCCCCACCGCAAGACGATGGCAGGATGAGGTTCAATACCCAGGCCGAAAACTCGTACGTTGTGTTCTGGCACAAAGCCCCCACGGGTGTACGCTGCTCAAAAAACTGCCCGGGGTTGTTTGATGCGTTGATAATCATCATATAACCATTGGCATTGCCCGTATGATCTTGCAGAACCGTATGCCAGCTATTGTTAAAACAGCCTGTGGTACCGCTCCCTATAGAGTAACTGCCATCGTTGGGGCAGGTATTGGTTGTGTAGTTATAAGTAGTAACCAGCGTGCCAAGCGGTGCGCCCGGCCCGTTGCCCGAGCCAAAATCCTGGTTGATTACGGCATCGCCCAAACTGCCTTTACACACCTGCGCACGCGCTTGCAAAAAACAGATAACACTAAGAAGAGGAATAAATATAAGTAGCTTTATTGGTCGCATTGGTGCACTGTTGTACAAACAGTTAATTCTCCAAAAATAAACTTTTTAAGATAGGATGCGTGTTTATTCTCAATATTGGCTAACATTAGCTCAAACATCAATCAACAAACCAAGGGAGCAGACTAAGGGATTAATTTATTTACCGGATAAGATATAAAATGAAAATCAAATTAATACCCGTTGCGCTATTGGCTATTGCTTTGTCAGCATGCTCGCAAAACAAAAAGGCCGACCTGAGCAAACAGGATACCCTGCAAACGCCCGATCGCCAAAAGGTAGCCCTCCCCGCTCCTTTCCAAACAAAATCGGTACAAAACTTTTGCAAGGTAATTGGCTGGCCAAAGGGCAAAACGCCCCTGGCCCCGGCGGGTTTTACGGTACGCCTTTTTGCCGATAGCCTGGCCAATCCGCGTAATATCTACATCGCGCCCAATGGCGATATTTTGGTATCTGAGGCCAATACCGAGTTGAAGGGCATCAAAAAACTGGGTGCAAAAATCATCGGTGCGGCGGCATCGCAAAACCTCAATAAAAGCGCCAACCGCATTACTTTGCTGCGCGATGCCAATGGCGACGGCATCCCCGAAACCAAAACTATTTTTTTAGATAAGCTGAACCAACCCTACGGCATGCTCATTATGGGCAATTCCTTTTACGTAGCCAATACCGATGGCATATGGCAATATCCCTATAAAGCCGGACAAACAAAAATAGATGGCCCCGGCAAAATGATACTGGCCCTACCCGCTGGTGGTTATAACAACCATTGGACGCGCAACCTGCTGGCCAATGGCACAGGCGCTAAGATATTCGTATCTGTGGGCTCGGGCACCAACATCGCCGAGCATGGCATGGAGAACGAACAGCGTCGCGCCAATATCCTGCTGATAAAACCCGATGGCAGCGGCGAAACCGTTTACGCCGCCGGCTTGCGCAACCCCGTGGGCATGGCCCTGCAGCCGGGCACAGGCACCCTATATACCGTAGTGAACGAGCGCGACGAACTGGGCGATGAACTGGTGCCCGATTACCTGAGCAGCGTAAAACAAGGCGGCTTTTACGGCTGGCCCTGGGCGTACTTCGGGCAGCACGAGGACCCGCGCCCCGAACCTAAACGGCCCGATATGGTGAAAAAGACCCTTACGCCCGATTTTGCCCTCGGCGCGCATACGGCATCCTTAGGCCTTACATTCTATAGCGGCGATAAGTTTCCCGCCAGGTACAAGGGCGGCGCTTTCATAGGTCAGCACGGCTCCTGGAACCGCTCTAAACTATCAGGTTATAAGGTAGCTTTCCTGCCTTTTGCCAACAATAAGCCCGGCGATAAGCTGGAAGACTTCCTGACCGGCTTTATAGCTGATAGCGTAAAACAGGAAGTTCACGGTCGCCCGGTTGCCGTAATGGTTGCCCGCGATGGTTCCCTGTTGGTGGCTGATGACAGCGGCAATAAAATATGGCGCGTGGCGGCAAAGTAAAACTTTTGTAAATGTTGCGCTTAGATGAGGCTGTATCAAAAATAAAAACCACTTTGGACAACAAATTAAAATTTGAGCAGGACATATCTTTGTGACCTTTGTGTAAAATCTTAGTGCTCTTTGTGGTTAATTTTTTTACCACAAAGCACGCAAAGGGAGAACCACGGAGAACACAAAGCCAAATTTATTTTGAATGGTTTTTATTGAACAGTTTTATGATAGAGCCTCATTTTTGTTTTGCATCGATATGAAGAAAATCTACCCTGCCGTAATCGTCTTTTCCCTCTTAGCTGGCCAGGCCCTCGCACAAACCAAACCAAAGCCCGATACCACCAGGCAATTGCAAACCGTTACCGTAAAAGCTTACCTGAGCGAGCAGCCCGTGCTGAATGTGCCTGCCTCGGTAAGCGTGTTAAGTGCAAAGCAGCTTAAACTACAGCCTGATAATTCCTTTGTTACCGCCCTCAATACTGTGCCGGGCGTAAGGGCCGAAGAACGTTCGCCGGGCAGTTACCGCCTATCTATCAGGGGCAGCCTGCTGCGTTCGCCATTCGGGGTGCGCGATGTAAAGGTTTATTTCGACGAGATACCCCTTACCGATGCAGGAGGCAATACGTACCTCAACACTATCGATATAGCCAACATCCGCCATATCGAGATACTGAAAGGCCCCGATGGCAGCCTTTTCGGCGCGAACAGCGGCGGCGTGGTGCTGCTTAACCCCGCAAACAAAACGGATAGCAGCTACCTTTCAGCAGGCATCAACGGCGGCTCATACGGCTTGTTCCATCAGAAAGTGTCCTTGCAGCAGGCAGGCAACAATTACCGTTTCAACCTCAATCAATCGTACCAGAACTACGATGGTTACCGCCAAAACAGCCGTATGCACCGCAGCTATCTGCAGGGCGGCTACGCCTGGCAATATGCCAAAAACAGCGAACTGCGCAGCACGATACTATTTTCCGACCTGGATTATCAAACGCCCGGCGGCCTCACCCTCGCCCAAATGCAGGCCGACCCGCGCTCGGCGAGGCTGGCCACCAAAACCCTCCCAAGCGCTATCGACCAAAAAATACGCATCAACACCAAAATACTTTTAGGCGGCATTACCAACGATGCCCTGCTGGCCCCGGGCATACGCAACGTGCTGGCCGTATTTGGCAACCATGTAGATTTTGCCAACCCCTTCATCACCAATTACGAGCAGCGCAACGAGGACACCTACGGCCTGCGCAGCTATTTTGAATTTGCAGGCAAAGCAAGCGCCGATTATAGCGGCAAGCTTAACCTTGGGCTGGAGTGGCAGCAAACCAACTCGCTCATCAGCAATTATGATAACAACAAGGGCGTAAAAGGCAACGTGCAGAAGATTGATAAGATAAACACCAACCAGCATTTCTTTTTTGCGCGCTACGCGGCCGATATATACAAACGCCTGCATGCTGAAGCTGCCCTCAGCCTTAACTATTACCACTATAAATTCAGGAACACGGCACCCTTGAACGAGGCTGATTTTACCGGTCGCGATTTTAGTCCGCAACTGATGCCGAGGCTGGCATTGAGCTACCAGGTTACCAACGATTTTATCTGGCGGGCATCGGTTAGTCGCGGTTACTCTACCCCTACCACGGCGGAGGTGCGCCCCACCAACAATATCATCAATACCGGTTTGCAGGCCCAGTTTGGCTGGAACTATGAGACGGGTTTCCGCCTGCGCAACCACGATGAAAGCCTGCTGCTGGATGCCTCGGTATTTTATTACCGTATCAATAACGCTATCGTGCGTCAGCTTAACCCCGACGAAACCGAGTACTACCTCAACGCCGGCGGCACCAAGCAACCGGGGGCCGAGCTGGCCTTTACCTGGTGGCTCATCCGCCAAAATAATGCGCGGTTCCTGCGCGGACTGCAGTTAAACACTTCGGCAAGCATCAGCCGTTTCAAATTCAGGGATTATAATGTGGCGGGCAACAATTACTCGGGCAATAAGCTAACGGGCGTACCGGGCGAGGTGCTGGTGTCGTCCTTGCAAGCCTTGTTCCCACAGGGCTTTTCGGTATTCGTGCAACATAACTATACCGCTAAAATACCGCTAACTGATGGTAACACCGTGTATGCGGGCAAGTACAACCTGCTGCAGGCCAAAGCATCGTGGCAGCACCCCATCGGCAAAACCCGGTTGGAAATTTACGCCGGTGCCGATAACCTGCTGAACGAAAAATACAGCCTCGGCAACGATTTAAACGCCATTGGCAACCGCTACTATAACCCATCCGCACCGAGGAGCTACTATGCGGGATTGGGGATTAGTTTATAGTGAGTAATCGGATTTTAATTTAGGCAATTTTTTCGCCCAATAAGGGCTAAAGCTTTGTAGCAAACCAGTCATCCCCAACATTGGGTGCCGTAGGTCAATGTCATTAAGTTAAGGCTAGACAAGCGTTTAGCCCCCTCTGAATCTCCCCCGGAAGGGGAGACTTTAGCTTCATCCGCCTTACTTTTTCAAGTCCTCCCTACCGGGGAGGATTATTTCATGAGGGCTTCGCCGTCTAGGTGGGGCTTAAAAGCAATGGTAGAACCGAATTGATTTTTCTTAACTTAATGATATTGGCCGTAGGTACCCAACCAAATGGGGTTCAACACCTAACGGCGTTGTTTTATTTTTTGTTATATTTTTCTACAAAGCTTAAACCTCTACGAGGTAGCTAACACTTAAACAATAGCATTGCCCATCGGGGAGGCTGTATTATAAATACATTTTAGGGATTTTACTCAAAATTAAATTTGGCTTTGTGCTCTTTGCGTTTCTCCCTTTGCGGACGGCATGTAGTTTAGCGCAAAGGGCGCAAAGCCTATTTTGATCAAATTTAGTTTTGTTGTTTAACGCTGGCTTTTATTTATGATACAGACTCGGAAATAATAACTGAAACAGGTGCGATATGAATCCCCCTCTTTTTTGCCCGCGAAAAGCGATAAAAAAGCGTGGATAAAATTCGGAAAACACGGAAAAAGGCGCATTTTTTTACGGCATTTTAGCAAATTTAAGTTGGTAAAAATGGCAAAAAACGACATGCAAGTTTCCCCTCCTTTAAAATATTAACCTACGCGCATTGGTATTAATCAGGATTAATTCCTGAAATTCGTGTCGGTTCAAATCATAATATGGCCAAACTCAACCTCGATAAGCAGGAAAGTGAATTCCTGGATAGCACCATCGCCCATTGGGAAAAGCACCATTTGGTAGATGCGGAGCAGGCCGCCAAACTGCGCGATTCCTACGATATAAAAGGCTTCGACTGGATGCGGCTGGCCAAATACTCGTTTTGGGTAGCGCTGCTGTGCGGCGCGGTAGCCGTGGGTTCGCTTATTGTGGATGATGCCGTTATCAACTGGCTGAAAAAGCTGTATGATACACCGGATATCGTCATCAGCATCCTATCGGCCGTTGCCGCCGTGGGTCTGTTCTATCTCGGCCGCCGGCGCGAAAAACTTTACCCCCAAACAGTATTCAGCAACGAGGCTATTATCTTCATGGGCGTATTCGCCACAGCCTGCTGCATTGCCTATTTGGGCAAAACATTTGATAACGGCTCGGGGCATTATTCGCTGCTGTTCCTGGTTTCGGTATTGGTGTATGGTTTTTTAGCCTGGCACATGAATTCGCGGCTCATATGGCTGTTCGCGCTGGTATCGCTCGGTAGCTGGTTTGGTACCGAAACCGGTTACCAAACCAATTGGGCGCTCTACTTCTTCGGCATGAACTACCCCCTGCGTTTCATCGTATTCGGATTGTTACTGGTTGCCGCCTGCCATATCCTCAAAAAGCAAAAATGGTTCGCGTTTTTTTGGGAACTTACTTATGTGGTGGGTATGCTGTACTTGTTTATGTCGCTTTGGCTGTTCAGCATATTCGGCAATTACGGCAGTTTAGATACCTGGTGGCGCATCAAGCAGCTCAACCTGTTTTACTGGGGCATCATTTCGGCGGTAGTGGCCGGGGGCTTTTTGCTGTACGGCTTAAAAAGCAAGGATGCCATAGCGCGGGAGTTTGGTATTACGTTCCTCATCATATTCCTGTACACCAAATACTTCGAATACTTTTGGGATGGCACCAATAAAACGCTGTTCTTTTCCATCCTGGCCCTATCCTTTTGGCTGGTTGGCCGCAAAGCGGAGAAGATTTGGAATGTGGGTAGAAAAACCGGCTCTGTGAAGGGGGAGTAGGTCCCTACTACTCCCAATAAAAAACCGCGTCATTGCGAGGCACGAAGCAATCTCTACGCAGGACAATCCACCTTGCAAGTTCGCTCTGCTTATTGGGAGATTGCTTCGTACCTCGCAATGACGATGTGGTAAAAACTCATCTTTGGGGGCGATTGCACAGCCGTTTGGGTGCGCGCAGTCAATCCCTGCGCAGGAAATACCGTATATGGTTCACGGTATCGCTGATGATTACAAGGCGGCTGATTTTATCCTTCTTTTCAGTTAAGGTGTAACTACCGTTTGGGATAAAGTCGCTTCCGGTTTTATTCAAAATTAAAAGCGATTTGCCTGTAATGTACCAACTAAAAGGATACTGGGGAGCCCCCAATCCCACTGCGGCGGAATGATCAGGGTTAAATAACCAGACGGTACAAACGTTTGCCATAAACGTGCCTTCATCACTTTCCGTTGCACACATAGTCCATTTGCCTAGCATTACGGATTCATTTTTATCAGATGCGCCCGGTTTGTCGCCGACCTTCTGCTTACACCCACAAATTGCCAATAACAACACTAAAAAAGCAGCGATTTTCATAGGATTTGGCTTAATAATGCTTAAAAAACACCAGATAAATCTGCTTAAAAACGTGATACAACGCAAAGCCGAAGAACAGTATGGCAATGCTGGTATCGATAATTTTGGTACTCAGTTCAAATTTACGTTGCAGAAAGCGGGCAAAGCGGGCGTATAAAAACAACGCGAGAAAAGACCCGACAGCTGAGCCGATGCTGAAGAACACCAGGTCTAGCGGTTTATCGTCTATCCATTCGTGGGTGATGAGGTAGGTGCCCGTCACCATCCAGAAGGGGATTTGCATGGGGTTTATAAAGCCCAACAGTATGCCGTATTTGATGCTGGCGTGCTGCGAGTAAGTGGTTTTGGGCGGCTTATTGCGGTTTGCCCAGGTAATGGCAGCCAGCGTGCCGAACAGCGCTGTCATTATCCAGTCGATAATGGTATCCAGCCGCACCTCTTCCGACAGCCATTTGGCGCCCAGCATCACCACGTAGGTAAAAATAAATTCCACGCAGGAGAAAGCAATGATAAACTTCATCGCCTCCTTAAGGCCCCGGTTTATGGTGATCTGTACCAGCGTAAGGTTGATATTGCCAGGCGGTATATAACCTATAAAGTTGGCTATAACCCCGGCAAGTAAGGTTAGGAATATCATTGGCGGTAAAGATAGTAATTATGCAAGCATTTGCAGTCGCAACGCTGATACCGAAAAATCCTGTGATAGCTTTAAACAAGTGTTCCAGCGCGGAGCAACCGCATTAATTTACCCGTTTTTATCAACTTATTGCAAACAAGCCAATTACATCGGTTACTTAAACAACCGGGGTGTTCCAAAGTATTCCGCAAAATCATGTAAAACACTGATAGTCAATGTACATTTAAAAATAAGTGTTCCACGCAAAAAAGTGGAACACCCATAAAAAGCCAAGGGCAGGTGCTGGTCGGCCATGCATAAATTTCGCATATTTGCAGCTTAAATATTGGCAATGAAGTTTCCTGCAAACTGAAGACTGCCAGGTGCAAAATGAATAATATGTCCGCTCATAAAATAGTTTCCCTTTTACCTGCCGCTACCGAAATCGTCTGCGCGCTCGGCCTCGAAAGCAGCCTGGTGGGCCGTTCGTATGAGTGCGACTATCCCGAAACCGTAAAAGCCCTGCCCATATGCTCGGAAGCCAACTTCCCCGATGGCCTGAGCAGCGCCGATATAGACGTAAAAGTGAAAGAGTTGCGGGCGGATGCCTTATCTGTGTACACCGTAAAACGGGAAGTGATCAAAGAATTACAGTCTGATGTGGTCATCACCCAGGCGCAATGCGAAGTATGCGCCGTTTCCTTGCCCGAGGTAGAGCAGGCCCTGGTAGATTATTTAGATAAACCCGCTCACATCATCTCCCTGCAACCCAACAGTCTGGAGGATATCTTTAATGATATAGCTACCGTAGCCACCGCGCTGGATGCCACAGAAGCCGGCGAACGATTGGTAGAGGATTTGCAGGAACGGGTAGACATCATACGCCACAAGCTGAAGTTCCTGGAAAACAAACCTACCGTGGCCTGTATAGAATGGTTGGAGCCGATGATGGTATCGGGCAATTGGGTACCCGAGCTGGTGACGATTGCCGGCGGCGTACCTGTGTTGGCGCCGCAAGGCCAGCATTCGCCATATGTTGCCTGGACCGATATACAAACTGCCGACCCGGATGTAATCATCCTGATGCCCTGCGGATTCTCTATCGAACGTACCATGCGCGAGATAGACATCCTGCTGCAACAACCCGGTTTTGCCGAATTAAAAGCCGTAAAAAACAACCGCATCTACATCGCCGATGGCAACCAATACTTCAACCGCCCCGGTCCACGTATTGTAGATTCGGTAGAGATACTGGCAGAGATACTCCACCCTAAGCAATTCATCTTCGGCAACGAGGGTGCGGGCTGGATAAAATTCGCACTTTAAAAAATATTTTAAAAAGTTAAGCCAACATCGTAAATCGATATTTTGATTATATTTACGGTTCTCAACCTAATGTAATTAAATATGCGCCGTATTCTTATCCTGCTGCTTGTTGCTGCTACCCATCTACATGCTTTCGCCAGCTTGGGCGATGAGCCGAAGTTTAACGCCAAAGATTTGTACATCAGCTGGCAGGTAGTAGATAATAACTACAAGAACAAGCAGGAAGCGCTTACGGCCATTGTGATAACCAACAAAGGCAAAACCAGCTTGCCCGCAGGCGGCTGGAAATTCTACTTCAACTCCTCGCGCAATTTCCTGCCCGAAGCTGCCAGCGGCAACGCCACCATTGCGCAGGTAAACGGCGACTTGTACAGCATCACGCCCAACGCCAAATTCGCGGAGATAAAACCCGGCGAAAGCGGTCGCATAGAATACGTTTGCGAATCGCCGGTGGTGAATTTTACTGATGCTATTGAAGGCCCCTACCTGGTTTGGGATGCCGAACCGGCAAAAGGATACGCCCTCGGCGGGTTTACGGTAGCTCCCTTCAACCCTACTTACCAGGGCCTCATAACGCCCGAAATTCTTTACAATCAAAACAAAACCATACTGGATATCCCCGCTGCCGATTTGCAGAAGATTATCCCTACTCCGGTAAGCTACCAGGAGAACGCGGGCAGTTTCGTCATCACCAATGCGGTAAGCATCGTTAGCGACCCACTCTTCGACAACGAGAAACGCTACTTCATCACCGGCATAGAGAAACTGCTGGGCAGTAAGCTAAAAGGCACATCGACCACTAAAAAAATCGCCTTTAAAAAGGATGTCAGCCTCGGTGCCGAAGCTTACAAGCTCAGCATAACGCCCGATGGCATGACGATAACTGCCGCTACCCCTGCCGGGTTGTTCTATGGCATCCAGTCGTTCAAAACTGCCATCAGCGCAGCGCCATGGGTAAAACCGCAAGCCGCTATCACCGTACCTTGCCTGGAAGTGAGCGATGCGCCTCGTTTCCCGTACCGTGCCGTGATGCTGGATGTAGCGCGTAATTTCCAAAGTAAGCAGCAGGTTTTGAAGCTGATCAACCTGATGGCGGTGTACAAGCTGAATACCCTGCACCTGCACCTTACAGATGATGAGGGTTGGCGCATAGAGATACCCTCTCTGCCCGAACTAACGGCTATCGGCTCAAAACGCGGCCACTCGCTGGATAGCAAAACCAACCTGCCCGCCTCGCATGGCTCAGGTCCCGATTTTAGCAATACCGCAGGGACCGGCTTTTACACCCGTGCTGATTATATCGAAATACTGAAATACGCTACCGAGCGCCATGTGACCGTTATCCCCGAGATAGAAACCCCCGGCCATGCCCGCGCCTCTATCAAAGCCATGGACGTGCGCTACGAGCGTTTACTGGCCGGCGGCGATAAAGCAGGCGCAGAACGCTACTTGCTGCGCGATTTGAACGACAAATCCGACTACCGCTCGGTACAGTACTGGAACGATAACGTGATTGACGTGTCGCTGCCATCCACCTATAACTACATCGAAACCGTAGTAGGCGATTTGGTGAACATCTACAAAGATGCCAACGCCCCCCTGCCTGCTATCCATTTCGGCGGCGACGAGGTACCTGCCCACGTTTGGGAAAAATCGCCTGCCTACCTGGCCTTGAAAGCTACTCACCCCGAGATACAAAGCACCGGCGACCTGTGGTACTATTTCTATGGCCGCGTGAACGATATCCTCAAAAAACGCAACATCAAACTTTCCGGCTGGGAAGAGATGGCCCTGCGCAAAACGCTTGTAGACGGGCAAGGTACCTACGTACCCAACCCCCAGTTTGTGGGCGAGGGTATGCAGGTAGATGTGTGGAACAACGTACTGGGCGACGGGCAGGAAGATCTGGCCTACAAGCTGGCCAATGGCGGCTACAAGGTGGTGCTCACCTGCGTTACCAACCTCTACTTCGATATGGCCAACTACAAATCCTTCGACGAGCCAGGCTACTATTGGGGCGCGTTTTTGGGCATAGATAAGTTCTTCTCCTTTATCCCTTACGATTACTTTAAAAATGCCGACGTAGATAAAAACGGCCTCCCTATAAACCGCAACCTTTTCGTAGGCAAACAGCGCCTTACCGATTACGGCAAGGGCAACATCATTGGCCTGCAAGGTGCACTGTGGACAGAAACCGTTAAAACCGCCGACCGGATGGATTACATGATCTTCCCAAAACTAATCGGTTTGGCCGAACGGGCCTGGGCGAAAGACCCGGCATGGGCCATAGAACGAGATACCGCAAAAGCAAAGGAACTGTACAACCAGGACTGGAGCAAATTCCTCAACATACTGGGCAAGCGCGAACTGCCTCGACTGGCTTACTACAACGGCGGCTACAGCTTCAGGATACCTAAACCTGGCGTAATTGTTCAGGATGGTAAATACCAAAGCAATATTCAATACCCGGGTCTAACCATCCGCTACACCACAGATGGCAGCGAGCCCACGGCGAAAAGCAAGGTTTACACCAACCCTATCGATGCCAAAGGCACCGTAAAATTCCGCGCATTCGATGACAAGGGCCGTGGTGGCAACACTGCAGAAGGCCCGGCGTTTGAGCAGAAACCGGTACTTTAGTCGATGGTCAATAGACCATAGTCCATCGCTGAAAGTTTAGTCCACAGTCTGTAGTGCATAGCAAGAATAAAAACTGCTATGCACTATGGTTTATTGAACTATCGACTTTCTACCATGGTCCATGGACCATCGACTATGGACTCTTTAAAGCTCCATCTTCTTCAGGCCCTTATTTACGCCGGTGATGAATCTGGCCAGGCCGCGCATGTAGGTGCGCTGGTCATCATACATGCTCATGTGGCTGCCATTTTTGCAATAGAGGTAGCTGCCGTTTTGCACCTGGGTGGCTATCCAGGCCATGTGTTTGGGGTCCATGGTGTCGTATTCCCCGCCGATGCTTAGCGTTGGTACCGATAAGCCTTTTATCTCTTTTTTGCGGTCCCAATTGGTCAGTTTGCCTGCAATGCCAAATTCGCTTGGGCCTTGCATGGTAACGTATAGTGATTGGTTTGTTTTCCCGAGGGAACGCGTAACCGGCTCGGGCCATTCGGCACCCGGCATCCGCAGGATGTGTTTTTCGTAAAAATTGGGTTGCAGTAAACCCATATAATTGGGGTTTGCAAAATCTTTCCTGGCTTCGATATCGCGTATCTGGGCCAGCACTTTCGGGTCCATTTGTTTAGCTAACACTTCCGAATATTTGCCGTAATCCGGGCAGCTCACCATCATGTTAGAGATAATAAGGCCTTTGAGGTGCGACTGGTATTTCAGCGCGTACTCTGTAGCCAAAATGCCACCCCAGGAGTGGCCAAGCAAGTAAAAATTATCCTTATCCAGGTGCAGTGCCTGGCGCACCTGCTCCACCTCCTCCACATAGCGGGGCAAATCCCACATGGAGGTATCCTTCGGGTTATCGGAATTGCCGCAACCCAGCTGGTCGTAATAAATCAGTTCGATACCTTTTGCTGGCAAAAAGCTCTCCATGCATTCGAAATATTCGTGTGTTGCGCCCGGGCCGCCGTTCAGCAGCAGCAGTTTCATGGTTGGGCTGTTGCCTAGTTTTTTCGTCCACACCCTAAACTTACCTTTGGGCGTATTGATGGTTACCATTTGCACGCCGCCGGTTTTAACGCCCGAGGTGGTATCTTTAAAATAATCGCCTAAAGCGGCGGCCTCGTAGGGTTTAGCGGCAGGGCTAACGCAGGCAGATACGCACGCGGCCGCAACAATTACCGCTGAAAGGATAAGGGTTCTTAATTTCATGATGGGGACAGGTGGTTTTGCCATAAAGCTAATTAAAAATATGCGATCGTAAATGGCGCAAAGGCCTTTACCGGTACATTTTTGTGGGGTAATCCGGGTCGCAAATAAAGCGCAACCGGATGCGTCAGATTCACACAATGAGTATCGGTTTAGCCAAACATTATCAGCCGGTTAAGAAGATGAAAAAAATTTCATTTAATTTTCATCTTTATAAAATATTCGTGTTTAACAATCGTTATCTTTCTAAATAAAAAAACAGATAGCTTATGGGTGAAACCTTTACAACAAATTTTTACGCGGTCACTAACAAAGCTCAGATGAAAGAATCAGGAACAATGGAAAATCTGGACGCGGACTCAGTGATATTCTATCACTCTATCCATGCCGAGCTGGACCTTCTGAAAAAGAAGCCGAAGCTGCAAACCATCCACCACATCCTCGATTATTCGAAGAGCCTGCGCTAAGCACCGCATCCCCCGACACTGGTTCATGAATCCTACTTATTGGCAAGGCCGATGGTTGGATTTGTGAACCTTTCTAGTTTTGGGTCATTGAGTCATTAGTTCATTGAGTCATTGGCATAACGGACAATTTTAGTTTTACATAAACGGAAGACGATTGTCTGAAATTTATACTTTTACGGCAGCGCATGGGCATCGTAAGACATAAAACATTAATGACTCAATGACGCAATGACTCAATGACCTATGTTAAAAGCCGAACGTTACCGCCATTTTGTAGAGTACTTTTCAAAGAACCAGCCTGATGCGGTTACCGAACTGCATTATGGAAACCCCTACCAACTGCTGGTAGCCGTAATTTTATCCGCCCAGTGTACCGATAAGCGCATCAACCAGGTAACGCCCAAACTTTTCGAACGCTTTCCCGATGCCGCTGCGCTTGCTGCCTCGGATGCCGACGAGATATTCACTTATATCCGCAGCGTAAGCTATCCCAATAACAAGGCCAAGCACCTGGCCGGCATGGGTAAAATGTTGATGGAGAGGTTCGGCGGCGTGGTACCTTCGGGACTCGACGAATTGCAGATGATGCCAGGCGTGGGGCGCAAAACGGCCAATGTGATTGCGTCGGTAGTGTTTGATGCGCCGGCGATTGCGGTGGATACGCATGTGTTTAGGGTGGCTAACCGGCTGGGGCTTGTCCGCGCCAGCACGCCACTGGCGGTGGAGAAACAACTGGTGCAAAACCTGCCCGAAAACACCCTGGCCATAGCACACCATTGGCTGATATTACATGGACGATATATATGCGTGGCCCGCAGCCCCAAATGCGAGATATGCCCCCTAACCTGGTTTTGCAAATATTATGCGCAGCACAATACCGAAAGTGCGCTATTGAAAGCCGAAGCCTTGAAGTTGAAAAAGGTAAAGGATGCTAAAAAGAACAAAGCCTTGAACCTCATAAGCAAGGAATTGAAGAAACGCAGTGTTGATAAAGATATTTGATGGGGCAACGATAATTGAATAATTTCATCCTCGCTATAGCCGCGCGTCATTGCGAGGCACGAAGCAATCTCTACACATGAAGAGCTGCTTTGCAAATCCGCTATTCCTATCGGGAGATTGCTTCGTTCCTCGCAATGACGGGTAAATAATATTAAATAATTACTAAAATTATTAGCAAATATCAAAAACACTTTTTATATTTGTTTCACGAAAAAAATAGAGATGAGCAATACAGATAAAATGAAGGCATTACAGCTTACCCTTGATAAGCTGGAAAAATCGTACGGAAAAGGGACTATCATGAAGCTAGGCGAACAAGCCATAGAGCCTACTGAAGTAATATCAACCGGCTCCATAGGCCTGGATATCGCTTTGGGCGTAGGCGGCTTGCCAAAAGGCAGGGTGATAGAAATCTATGGCCCGGAATCGTCCGGTAAAACCACCCTTGCCATACATGCCATTGCCGAATCGCAGAAGAAAGGCGGCATTGCTGCTTTTATTGATGCGGAGCACGCTTTCGATAGGTTTTACGCCAAGAAACTGGGTGTAGACGTAGAGAACCTGCTCATCTCGCAACCGGATAACGGCGAGCAGGCTTTAGAGATTGCCGATAACCTTATCCGCTCGGGCGCTATCGATATCTTAGTAATCGACTCTGTTGCGGCATTAGTGCCAAAGGCCGAAATTGAAGGCGAAATGGGCGACTCTAAAATGGGCCTCCATGCGCGTTTAATGTCGCAAGCCTTGCGTAAGCTCACCGGCACCATCAGCAAAACCGGCTGCTGCTGTATATTCATCAACCAGTTGCGCGATAAAATCGGCGTAATGTTCGGTAACCCCGAAACTACTACGGGCGGTAACGCTTTGAAGTTCTATGCTTCGGTACGTTTGGATGTGCGCCGTATATCGCAGATAAAAGATTCCGACGAGGTATCTGGTAACCGCGTTAAGGTGAAAATTGTTAAGAATAAAGTGGCTCCGCCATTCCGCATAGCCGAGTTCGATATTATGTTTGGCGAGGGTATTTCCAAAGCCGGCGAAATCATCGATCTGGGCGTAGAGTACAACATCATCAAAAAAGCAGGTTCTTGGTTCAGCTACGGCGATACCCGCCTTGGCCAGGGCCGCGACGCTGTGAAGCAATTGATATTGGATAACCCGGAGCTGATGGAGGAACTGGAGAAGAAGATAAAAGCTACCGTAACCGGCGATAGCCTTGCGGAAGTATAATTGGGATTGCACCGATTTGCGGAGTGATTACACCGATTTATAAACAGCGAAAGCCTTCCATTTAGGAGGCTTTCGCTGTTTATAGAATTATAAGGACAAGATTTTCAATTTGATCTTTACGATAGATTTATGGATGCAGATATATTACGGTTTGAAATATTTCACAAAATAGAACAGGCTAACGAACAGCAGTTGAAAGAACTGAATAAGTTGATAACCGACTATCTCTGCAATCAGGAAAGTAATGATGACGAATGGGATTCTTTACCCGAGTTTCAAAAACAGCGACTGAAAGCCTCGATAGCGCAAGCGGACGCCGGCTTAGGCACGCCTATTAATGAGGTCATGGATAATATCCGCAAAAAATACGGGCTTGATTAAGGCCAGGCAAATCCTTAAGGCAGTAAAATCCGAAATCTCAAATCCGTATTCCGAAATCAACGCAGCCTATCTGCCGATTTCACCAACTTCTCGTCGCGTTGTATGGCCTTAAAGGCAAAGATGATCAGGATGATGCTGAGCGACGTTAGAAACAGGCCAATCCCCATATTCTTGTATTCCAGCGTAATCTCGCCAACCACTTTCTTCACGGTTTGTGCCATCCAGAAGCTATAACCGATAAGCACCAGTATGGCACTGTAGCATAAGGCAATTTGCTGCTTGCGGTTCTTATAAAGGAAGATGATAACCAGGGGCACTAGTGCCGCTATTACTGTAACTACCGATAAGGCGGTAAAAACCTCAGTATGTTTTTCCTGTTGGTTTACAATTTCATAAACACCCGTAACCGTTACGTTAACCAATTTGCTATCCACATAAATATTATGTGCCAGCGGAAAAACAAACAGCCCGAACATAACAATAGAGGCGGCAAGGAGGTATATACTTTGTATTCGTTGTAGCATTTTTTTAGTTTAAGAGCAGCAAAGATAATTGTTTTCATAATTGATAACAGCAATTTGTTAACGCCCAATAAAAGATGAAATAAGGATGTATATTTATGTCAAATTTCAAAATGGCGATAATAGCAATCATCATCTTTCTTGTGTATGCCCACCTGGGTTATAAGCTTAAGCGTAACCCTGTAGCCTGGGGATTTATTGGATTGGGGGTACTAATCTCTCTCCCTTTGGTGGGTAGCCCTTTTTTATTAATAACAAATCCACCCGACGCCAACCTGGTTTATTGGACAAGTGTAAATTTGCTGAGTATTATTTTTACAATTGCCGTTGCCACCTACATTGCCTATCGGAACAAATTGATCTTCAACAAAACCATCCATAGCAGTTAATCACTTCGGGCAATGCCTACATAACAGTAGTTTACTACCTTTGCTTCGTGGCAGATACCCAACGTTATTTTCTAGAACTGGCCTATGATGGTACCAAATACCACGGCTGGCAGGTACAGCAAAATGCCGTAAGCGTACAGGAATTGCTGAACAAAGCCTTATCCACCCTGCTGCGCCAGCCCATTGAAACCACAGGCTGCGGAAGAACTGATACCGGTGTGCATGCAAAAGAGTATTTTGCGCATTTTGACGAGCCCCCCCCGCCCCCTGAAGGGGGAGCTATTAGCCTGGCCTTGCAAATCAAAGGCTCCCCCTTTAGGGGGCGGGGGGGGCTTCGCGGCCTAAACTCCCTCCTCCCCTATGATATCGCCATTAAAAACATCATTCCCGTAGCCCCCGAAGCGCATGCCCGTTTCGACGCCACGCTGCGGAGTTACGAATACCATATCCATTTTGAGAAAGACCCTTTCAGGCACGGTTACTCCTGGTTGCTGCGCGACAGACCCGACCTGGATTTGATGAACCAGGCAGCGGCAATCGTCATGGAATACACAGATTTTAGCTGTTTCAGCAAATCTAATACGCAGGTTAAAACCAATAATTGTAAAATTGTAAAAGCGACGTGGGAGACCACCGAAAAAGGTATCGTATTCAAAATATCTGCCGACCGTTTTTTACGTAATATGGTGAGGGCCATAGTAGGCACCCTGATTGCTATTGGCCGCAGCGAGATACCCCCCGAGGGCATCCGCGATATCATCGAAAGCAAGAACCGCAGCAAGGCGGGCGCCAGCGTACCGGCTTGCGGGCTGTATTTAACGGAAGTGAAGTATCCGTATTTGCTCCGGCCGCTAAATGGTTAGTAAATTATTAATGAAGAATGAGTAAAGAAAAAGGGAATAAAGACACTGCTCAAAAAACGGCCCCTTCTGCTACAGGGAGCACGGGGAAACCTATTGTTACCGGCAAAGCCTTCGATTGGCAATTGCTTAAGCGCGTTATGCGTTACGTGAAACCCTATATGGGTGTGTTCGTTCTATCAGGCTTCCTCACCGTTTTTTTGGCAGTGGTTGCGCTTATCCAACCCATACTCATCCAGCGCACGCTCGATAAATATATCCTCGCCAACAACTACCACGGGCTGGTTTTTATGGTAGAACTGATGGTGGGGCAGCTCGTTATCCAAACCCTTGCGCAGTATTACCAAACATACCTCACCAACTCACTTGGCCAATCCGTCATCCGCGATTTGCGTATCGATGTGTTCAACCACATCACCAGTTTGCGGCTTAAATATTTCGACCGCACGCCAATCGGTATGCTCATCACCCGTACGGTATCCGACCTGGAAACCATAGCCGATATCTTCTCCGAAGGGCTCATCTCCATTATGGGCGATATGCTGCTGGTGATTGCTGTAATAGGCTACATGCTGGTGGAAGACTGGAAACTGGCGCTCATCACGCTCATCCCCATGCCCTTCCTGTTCGCATCTACCTATGTGTTCAAGGAGGCCATCAAATCATCCTTCCAGGAAGTGCGCACGCAGGTAGCGCAGCTAAACACCTTTTTAGCCGAGCATATCAGCGGCATCAGCATTATCCAGTACTTCGCACGTGAGGATCAGGAGATGCGCAAGTTCCGCGCTGTAAACCAAAAATACCGCGATGCCAACATCCGCTCCAATTGGTATTACTCTATCTTTTTCCCGGTAGTGGAAATTTTGTTTGCCATTTGCATGGCCCTGCTGGTTTGGTACGGCTGCAAAAGGATACTTACAGATCAGCAGCTGAACATGCTCTCGGCAGATGCAAAGGGCGTAACCATCGGCAAGATAACCGCCTTTATTGCCTTGCTGAATATGCTCTTCCGCCCTATACGCCAGTTGGCCGATAAATTCAACACCCTGCAAATGGGTATGGTTGGTGCCGATAGGATTTTTAAAGTGCTGGATACCGACGAAGTGGCCGCAGATAGCGGCAAGCTTGCGCCTGCGGTACTGCAAGGCGATATCCAATTTAAGGATGTATGGTTTGCTTATAACGACGAGAATTGGGTGCTCAAAAACATCAACTTCCACATTAAGCCCGGCGAAACGCTGGCCTTGGTGGGTGCAACGGGCGCGGGCAAATCATCTACCATCAACATCCTCAACCGTTTTTACGAGATAGGCAAAGGCCGCGTAACGGTAGATGGTGTGGACATAAGGGATTATAAGGTTGACTACCTTCGCTCTAAAATTGCGACAGTAATACAGGATGTGTTTTTGTTTACCGATACCATCGGTAATAACATTAGCCTGAACAATACGCAGATAACTCGCGAAGAGATCATTGCGGCGGCCAAAGACGTGGGCGCGCATGAATTCATAGAGCGTTTGCCCGGTGGCTATGACTATAACGTGATGGAACGCGGCGCAACCCTCTCGGCAGGGCAGGCGCAGCTCATCTCGTTTATACGCGCATTAGTTTATAACCCGGCCATATTAGTGTTGGACGAGGCAACCTCTTCTGTAGATACCGAAACCGAACTGCTTATACAAAACGCCATCAATAAACTGATGCAGGGCCGCACGGCCATCGTGATAGCGCACCGGCTTTCTACCATTCAAAATGCCGATAAGATTATCGTTTTAGACCATGGCGAGATTATGGAAAGCGGCACCCACCAGGAACTGCTGCGCATAGAAAACGGCTACTACCGCAAACTTTACGATCTGCAATTCAATTCGGCGGGTATAGCCAAGTCCGTTTAGCCTTACTTAGATTCCAGGCGACGGGCATCATCGTCAGATGCATCGGGCTGGTTATCCTTAGGCGCTTTCTTTACTGGCGCAACCGGCTGCTCTTCTTTCTCGTGTTTTTTTGCGATGTCGTGCGGCTCTGGTTCGTCGGCATGGTATTGCTTGTCGCGGTCTTTCACTACGCTTTTGTGCCCTTCGTCTGCAGGCCTTTCGGTAGGCGTATCAGATGGCGATGGTTTATCGTGGTCGTTTGCGGGGTTTGTCATGTAAGAATAACAGGTACGTTTATCTTTTGTTGACAGGATTGGGTAGGATTTTTGACAGGATTAAAAGATTTCTTGAGGTGCACCCGTCGGTTTCACCGCGTTAGCGAAGTCTGGCCGGAGATCCGGTTGGTTTAGTAAGGGACAGATATTAAATTTGATAAAGCTTTAACCGGAAGTAACAGAGCTACAAATTAGTGTTTAATACCTGATAGTGAATCTTGTTCCGGCTGTTTAATGAATGGTTTATTGGTGATTTTACCGTTGATTGTAATGCTATCCGTGATTACCTCCTCTCGTTGGGTATAACGACCGTTGCGATGGAATCTACAGGCGTATACTGGGTAACGTTGTATGCTGTCCTGGAAGAGGCCGGCATAGACGTTTACCTGGTGAACGGCCGTGATGTAAAGAACGTACCGGGCCGGAAAAGCGATGTGAAGGATTGCCAGTGGCTGCGCCAGTTGCATGGCTACGGGCTTTTGCGGAAGAGCTTTATCCCGGATGTTGATATCCGGAAAGTCCGCAGTTACCTTCGGTTGCGGCAGGATCATATCCGAGCAGCCGCAACACAGGTCCATTTGATGCAGAAAGCGCTGACCCAAATGAACATCCGCCTCGCTGAGGTAATCAACGATATCAGCGGAGCAAGCGGTATGAGGATATTAACGGCAATCTTATCAGGAGAAAGGAATGCTGATACGCTGGCAAGCTTTTGTACAGATAGCATCCTGAAAAAGAAAAAGGAATTGGTTATTAAATCACTTGAGGGGCGTTATAGTGAGGAGCATCTGTTTGCATTGCGGCATGCCTTCGATACCTGGCATTACTATCATCGGCTGATTAGCGAATGCGATGCAGAAGTGTCGCGTCAGCTTACTTTTATGACCAAGGATAAAGATGATATCGAAACCGATGTAAAACGCAAGCCGATCCGTTATCATAAGCCGGAAATAGAGGATTTGCATAAGCCATTGCTAAAGCTGACAGATGGTAAGGATCCGATAGGTATTGCGGGGATTACGGATTACAGTTTCTTGCAGATAGTAAGCGAGGTCGGTACGGATATGAGCCCCTGGCCGACGGAAAAACATTTAACAGGGTGGTTAAAGCTGGCCCCAATGAAGGCAAGTTCGGGCAAGATGAATAAACGGGTTCGGATGAAACGGCAGAATAACGCGGGTTTGATATTCCGGAACCTTGCACAGGGTATCCTGACCAGCAAGCACCTTGCCTTAGGTTCATTCGGCCGCAGGATAAGAGCGAGGCGGGGCAGCGCAGTTGCCATTAAAGCTGTCGCCCGGAAAATAGCTTGCTATTACTACCGGGTGATGACCAATGGTACAGAGTTCGTAGAAAAAGGGATACAAGACTATGAGAACAGGTTACAAGAACAAAAAAGAAAGCAACTTGAAAAAATGGCAGTGCAGTTCAATATGCAGCTAGTTCCTGTGTAAAAAGAGAATGTGTCCTCAGGAT
>NZ_JBFUAP010000020.1:0-94638 GCF_056406215.1 Mucilaginibacter sp. P1_D10
GCATTAGATCAACATAGAGCCTCGAAGGCTAGAACTCGTGACTATTTCCTACCGGCTATCTTCTCCACATTTTAACATGCCAAAATTATCAACAACAATCTGTTAATTAATTTCTTTGCAAGTCTAATGGAACTTGTTTCAACACCCCATCATAAAAGTGGCCACCATGCTAACCTGCTTTGCGTGCCGTAGACCTGCCGTGTGGGGTGCCGAAATAAATTCGGCATGACGTGGGGGGCTTAAATTCTCAGCCAGTCCGACACGCTGCTCTTTTCTCCCAAGAACACAAACACCGTCTTTACACGTTACTCATCATATTTCCCTATTTTTACCCTTCATGAAAAACGCTTACCTCCTCTTCATCGCCGCTATCATCCTCTCCTCCTGTTCGCCAAAGGTTAGCAACCCTTACGCCCTTACCGAGAAGCGTTATACCAGCGCTACGGATAGTTTGGTGGCCGTGGTGCAAAAGCAGGATACCGTTACCCTGGCCGATAGCCTGGGCAGGCCAATTGCCAGCGAGTGGGTTGGTACCGTTAACTTCAACCTGCGCAAGCCTAATTACGTCATCATCCACTATACCGCGCAGGATTCGTTGGCACAAACGCTTAAAACCTTTACGCTGGTAAAACCGCAGGTGAGCGCGCATTACGTGATCAGTAAAAACGGCAAAATTGTACACATGCTGAACGATTACCTGCGTGCCTGGCATGCGGGCATCAGCAAGTGGGGCAGCATCAGCGATATGAACAGCTGCTCCATCGGCATCGAACTGGATAATACGGGCAAAGAACCCTTTGCTCCGGCGCAAATGCAAAGCCTGCTGCTGCTATTGGCGCAGTTGAAAAAAACATATAATATCCCTACGGCAAACTTCATCGGTCACCAGGATATTGCCCCCTCCCGCAAACCAGATCCCGGACTGTTTTTCCCCTGGGCATTGCTGGCCCAAAAAGGTTTCGGTCTGTGGGCCGATGTGGAGCAACTACCCGCCCCCGAGGGCTTCGATTATGTAACGGCTTTAAAACTCATCGGGTACGATACCAGCAACCTGCCCGCCGCCATCAGCGCATTCAAACGCCACTTTGTACAAACCGACGACCTGCCGGTACTCACCTGCTGCGATATGGATGTGTTGTATAATGTGCATAGGAAGTATTAGGCGGTTGGCAGTTTGCGGTGGGCGGTTAGCAGTTTTTTAGGATTTGCATTGCGAGTCGACTCACCCCCCGCCCCCTCTCTGCTGCGCAAAGAAGGGGAGACATTGGGGCTATATTTTTCTTCATTCCTTCTTTTCTTCACCCTCTTTACGGAGTAGAGGGTCGACCAGCGATAGCGGCCGTCGGGGTGAGTCAAATATGCGAGCGAMCCGCGTACCACTTCCGCGTRACGAGTCGACTCACCCCCCGCCCCCTCTCTGCTGCGCAAAGAAGGGGAGACATTGGGGCTATCTTTTTTTCTTCTTTTCCTCACCCTCTTTGCGAAGCAGAGAGGGTCGACGCCCGCGCATGCGGGCCGTCGGGGTGAGTCAAATATGCGAGCGAGCGTGGCGATTTTAAGATTACCCACAAATCCCTCAACGGCGAAGCCCTCTTGAGCGCCAATAAAAACATTTACCTGCGAAAAATCGTATTCTTATCGACACAAAATCCTCATTTACCGACACCCGCTGCCCTGCGTTTTCCCCCTCCGGTACATTTACATCAATAAACTAAAGTATTAGCCCTACTAATTTTATAACCATGGAACGGAAAGATTTTTTAAGAACATTTGCAGTTGCTGCGGCCTCGGGCCCCGTATTGTTTGCGGCCTGCAAAAAGGAATCGGTTGGCACTACAACCGATACTACCGGCACTACCACGACTACCGATACCAACGCAGCCAGCAGCGCTTGCCGCGTTAGCCCAACCGAAGTGGAAGGCCCTTACCCGTACCCCGGCGGCGAACTCAAGAACCCGCTCGACCGCAGCGACATTACCGCGGGCCAAACTGGCATACCCCTAACCTTAAACTTGCTGGTAGTAAATACCAACGATAATTGCAACGTGGTAACCAACGCCCGCGTAGATATATGGCACTGCAATAAAGATGGCTACTACTCGGGCTATTCGGGCCAGGCGGGGCAATCGGGCACCAAAAGCTATGTGGGCGAAACCTGGCTGCGTGGTTACCAGGCTACTGATGACAAGGGCGCTGTAGAATTTATTACCATTTACCCGGGCTGGTACGGCGGCAGGGCTACGCATATACACTTTGAGATATACGTGAACAACGTGCTCAAAAAAACCGCGCAGCTTACCTTCTCCGAAACCATTTCCGATGCAGTGCACACCAGCTCTACATACAACCTGGGTACCAATACCACCCGCAACGCCAGCGATGGCATCTTCGGTAATTCGGCTACGGACCTGGCTAACGAAACGCTTTCTATGGCAGGCAGCATAGCGGCGGGCTATAACGGTACTTATTCCTTCGGCGTGGCATTGTAATGTATAAAAACTAAGGGCATGGCAAAAGCAATCATAAAACTTAACTACAAGCAGGTGATAGATACATCTGCCGAAAGCGATTTCGAAAAAAGCGTGCTGCATGCATCGTACCAGGAATTCCTGCTAAAATCGCAAACGTATAACCAGCAGGGCCTGTACACCACCTTCGGGGAGATGAAGGCCAACGATGGGCGCGCTAACTCGCTGCATTACAAGCTGAGCTTTTCGGTGGGACATTTTATACAGCTATTGAAAGGGAGAATACCGGGCCTTGGCGATAATTTGGGCAACAGCCTGCTTTTTGAAACACCCAAATTCGAGCTGATTGAATCGGATATTACCGATTTTAGTAAGCACAAGGTGGCTATCCATTATATGACTGGCGATCTTACCCTGCTCAACTCCTTTGGCGAATACATGGTGCTGGCGCATGGACTAGTACCTGAGCTGGTAGATTCGGAAACTTTTACCATAAAGATGCAGGATGGCTTATCTGTTGTAAATTACAGGTCGATAATGACGCATCCATCTGTAATCAACAATTAGCACCATCATGAAAAAAGCCCCTGTTTACCTCGCAATTATTGCCTTATTGGCGGTCAGCGCCTTTACGCTTAAAGAAAAAGGCGACGGCCAATGGGAACTGCTTAAAACAAAAAACAAAATAGCCGCACGCAGCGAATGCAGCTTTGTGAGAACCGACGAGGGCTTTTTTTTAATTGGCGGCGATGGCCCCGCGATGCCTGTTGAGGACCTTGACCTGGTTACGCTCACCTGGAATAAGAAAGCCATGGCACCGGTACCCATGCACCATTTGCAGGCCGTGGCTTACGACTATAAAATATATGTGCTGGGCGCTTTCATGACCAGGAATTACCCCAACCAAACGCCGATAGACCATGTGTACACCTACGATACACAATACGATATGTGGGAAGTTGGGGGCGAAATACCTGCCGCGCGCCGCCGCGCCGGGGCAGGCACAGTCGAACATAAAGGCAAGTTGTACCTGGTGGCGGGCATTACCAATGGCCATACCAGCGGTACCAACGGCATGTTTGATGAGTACGACCCGATAAAAAAGACCTGGAAGCAACTGCCCGATGCCCCGCACATTCGCGACCATGCACAGGCTGTAGTGGTGGGCGATAAGCTATACGCCCTTGGCGGGCGCAACACCAGCTTACATGATAAGGACAACTTTATGTCTTTTTTTGATAAGGTGCAACTGGCGGTAGATTGTTACGATTTTAAAAAAGGCAAATGGAGCACGCTTGCCGCGGAACTGCCCCTGGGGACCGGTGGCGGCACAGCCGTAAACCTGGATGGCAAAATATACTACATAGGCGGCGAACGCGCTACTGCCACTACGCCCAATGGCCCGCAGAAAGATGTTTTTTATTACGACCCGGCCAAAGGCGGCCAATGGATTAAAACCGCCGACCTTAACCTGGCACGCAACGGCGTTGGTGGAACGGTTTACGAACATAAGATTTATATAGCAGGAGGAGCCGGCGGCGGCATGCCAGGTCCGCCACCCGGCGGGCAAGGCGGGGGCGACATAGCCGTAGAGGTGTTTACGTTGAAATAACCGGCAAAGGCATAACGGAGCAGGGGGAGGCAATCTTCAGGTGTTTAGGTTTAGAGCAAGCCCTCCCCTTTGCCTCCGTTCAAAAAGGTGGCTTTAATAAGCGTTCTGTTTTTTCATATAGTTCAGTCGGGGCGTTCGTGTTTGCTGCACGGCGCCCCATTTTTTTGTACAGCATGCGTTACTACAAAAAAGACTTGAAGAACGGTAATGTGCTGAGTGGATGGGGTTTTTGTGGTGAGATTTGTCTGAACCATGATTTTTAGGATTATAGGATTGGCCTGATTTATTGAATACGCAGGTGAAAATCCAAAGAATCGTATTAATCCGCTTAATCCCGGTTCCCTTTACCGATACATTCCCGCCGTTAAACGATACACTGCAAAATGGCTGCATGCAAAGCCTCACCTTTAGCTTAACAAAATTTAGCAATACGATGAGCGCCGTGGATGATAAAAAACACATACTGGTACTGGATAAGGATAACCGCATACTATCGGTAGTGGACGACCTGATGCACCTGGGCAATTTTGAGGTGCATATTACATACGACCCCAACGCCGTTTACGACCGCGCCAAAGCCCTGAAACCCGACCTGGTTATTTTAGATTACCTGCTGCTGAACAACGAGTGCCAGGAAATTTGCCGGGACTTTAAAGAAGATGCCGACCTGCATGGCGTGCCCATCATAGTAGTAACAGCCTACAAAAGCAAAAAGATACTGGCCGAAGCTTATAAATGCGAGGCCCTGTTTGTAAAGCCATTGGATATAAGCCTGTTTGCCTCACGGGTAGATTATCTGATGGCTTCCTGATACGCCAAAACAACAATTGAATATATAGAAACCAATTTTTTAAACAAAAAAAGCATGATTATGAAAAGGAAACTTATCTACTACAGCTTAATGCTGCTGGGCAGCGCAGGCGTGTTATCGTCTTGCACCAAAGATGCCGCTACTACTGCCGAAGTTACCACCGCGGCATCTAACAACGCGCTGGCCACTGCGGTTGCCAACACGGGCTCCATCGCCATCGCAACCGTAAGCCTATCGGGTACAACCGATAGCCTGTACCTGGTAGGCTGCATGGGCAGGCACGATAAAAAAGACACCGTTGCGTTCAGCGCCTTGCCTGCAGCAGTTGGTACTTACCTCACCACCAACTATGCGGGTTATACTTTCAAAAAGGCATTCTCGGTAAAAGACAGCACCGGCGTGCTCGCGGCTTATATCATAGCCATCCAGTTCAATGGCAACCCTGTGGGCCTTAAATTTGCTACCGACGGCACCTTTGTAAAGGTATTGGAGCAACGCATTGGCGACGACCTGCGCCACGGTCGCCGTTTCCATGAGGGCGGCCCCTTTGGCGACCGTAACGGCCACCCGCGCGATACCATTGCGTTATCGGCCATCCCTGCTGCCGTGAGCACTTACTTTACCACCACTTACCCTGCCGATACCCTGCTGCACGCCTTTGTGGCGCATGATAGTACTTATGTGCTCATCAGCAAAAACAACGGCCTGTTTGCAACAGCCATTACCCCTGCGGGCAGCCTGGTAGTACGCGCCCAGATTGACCCCCGCCACGGCAAAGTAGCATCGGTTACCGAAGCCGCATTGCCTGCCGCTGCTACCACTTACTTAACTACTACTTATGCGGGATATGTGTTCAACAAGGCGTTCTCTATAAGCAGCAAAGCGGGTGCTTTGCTAGGTTACGATGTTTTTATAACGGTGAACAATACCAAATACGTGGTAACGTTTAATGCTACAGGAACATTTGTGGCGGCAAAGGCTATCCGTTAATTAGCCTCTATTTATATATACCCCCGCCCCGTTTTTTCTCAGGAAGAACCGGGGCTTTTTTGTGATTTTGACTCACCCTCCCCACAGCTGTGGGGACTATCGCTGGTCGACCCTCCGCAAAGAGGGTAAAGCTTACCCGTGGATGGTTTCGCCTTTGCCGTAGTTTTGTATCACTTTGGCTTCGTAGGCAAGGAACTCGGCCCAGCGTTTATCTACATCTATTTCTACGGCGTGCTTTTTTGCCAGGCGGAGAAACATGGCGTAGTGTGTGGCTTCGCTTACCATCAGCTCGTAATAAAATTCAGAGAGGGCAGCATCATTGATGTTTTCTGAGAGTACCTTGAAGCGTTCGCAGCTGCGGGCCTCAATCATGGCCGAGAAAAGCAACCTGTCTATCAGTTGTGCCTCGCGCCCGCCGCCTATAATGATGAATTTGCGCAGTTCGTTCACGTAATTGTCTTTACGCTCTTTGCCAAGGGTGTACCCACGCTGCAACAATATATCGTGTACGCGTTTAAAGTGGTCCATCTCTTCCTGGGCAAGCGCAATCATTTCCTGTACTACATCGCTGAGGTTGGGGTTTTGTACAATGATGGTGATGGCATTGGTGGCGGCCTTTTGCTCGCAGTAGGCGTGGTCGGTAAGCAATTCTTCTATATTGCTTTCTACCACATTCTTCACCCAAAGCGGGTCGGTAGGTAAATGCAGTTTTAGGATGGTTTTCTCGCTCACGAGGGCAAAGATAGTGGGAAAAGCTAAAAGCAGAAAGACTAACGCTGAAAGCAAGCAAAATACTCAACTCCTCAATCCCCAATATTAAGTGCCGGATTATTATCCAAACTTCGCGAATGGTGATGTATGCTCATAACGATTATTTGCGTATCTGAGACTGTATAAAATATCATGTAGTTTCTGAATGATACTGTTCTTATTTCTTTCTCCCGTGATATTTGGTATAACCGGCCTTTAAAAGGATGTTCGATTAACGAGTTGGTATAAGCCTTTATCTTTTTAACCTCTAAGCGGGCAAATTTGGTTGAGTCGTAAGCGATGTATTGATGTATAGCTTGCAAGTCTTGCATAGCTGTGGCTAAAAAAACGACTTTTCTTACCACTTTTCTATCTCATCATCTACCTGTTCGGAGGTCAAGAACTGCCCCCTCTCTAATTCGTCCAATGCTCTTTCGAGTTTTGCATTGATGATTAGTTTATCGATGAAGTCCTCGATGACAACACTTTCGGGAGAACTGTTAAGCAACTCCTGAATCCTTTCTTTATCTATCACTAATGTTCCCATATTTAAAGTTACGAAAATTCAAATTTAATATTCAGCGTTTTTAACGGAAAGGGTTGCCTATCTCACTTATACAAACTCTTGCTCTCTATAAACTTCAAAACAGGATCAGGCACAAAATATTGCACGTTCTTTTTTTCGGCGATGGATTTACGGATGAAGGTTGCCGATAACTCCATCTGTGGGGTCATGGTGATGGTAACGGAGGGGTGCGAAGCAAACTCGGCATTCTCGTGGCCGGGGCGTGGGTACACGAAGATGCGGTAATCGCGCAGGATGAGTTTGTAGTTTTTCCATTTATGCAGGGTAGCCAGGTTATCGGATCCCATAATGAGGGCAAACTCGTGCTCGGGATATTTTTCTTTTAAATGGGCCAGGGTATCAATAGTGTACGATGGCTGCGGCAGTTTCAGTTCCACATCGCTTACAGCAATATTGGTGGCATTATCGGTAGCCAGTTTGGCCATCTCCAGCCTGTCGTAGGTGTTGATGAGGTCGCCGTATTTCTTCAGCGGGTTTTGTGGCGATACCACCAGCCACACCTTATCCAGCGCGGTATGGTTGGCCATATAATTGGCAATGATTAAATGCCCTATGTGTATGGGATTGAACGAACCGAATAGTAAACCTATTTTCATCAGTGTGTGCCCCCTAACCCCCTAAAGGGGGAATAAAAATTAAATTTGTGGATACCCCGGTTCCTAATTGAGTCATCAGGAGCTCCTCCGTTAGCTAACGGAGGCTGGGGGGCTTATAAATTCGCTTACCAATTTCTTTGCCTCTACACAAGCCGTTTCAAGATCGTAATTTTTGAGGATAATATCAAATTGCGGGGCGTAGTTTAGTTCTTTTTCTGCTTTTTCGAAACGTTCCAGCAGTTTTTCGGGGCTATCGGTGCCGCGGCCTGTCAATCGCTCCTTTAAAACGTCCAGGGATGGGGGCTGCACGAATATGGCCAGCGCCTGTCCATCGTACTTGCGTTTAAGGTGCAGGCCGCCTTCTACGTCGATATCGAAGATAACCGTTTTGCCTTTTGCCCATATGCGCTCAATCTCGGCGCGCAGGGTGCCGTAAAACGTGCCGGTATAAACCTCTTCAAATTCCACGAATTGTTTTTTGGCAATACGGTGGGTAAACTCGGCCAGGCTGATGAAGTAATAGTCCTTCCCATCCTCCTCATCGCCGCGTGGTGCCCTTGTGGTGGCCGAAATAGAAAACTCCAGGTTGGGTATTTGGCCCAGCAAATGATGCACGATAGTAGTTTTGCCTGCACCTGATGGAGCCGAAAATATGATGAGTTTACCTTCTTTCATTATTGTTGGAAAGTTGAAAGGTTATAAGGTTTAAAGGTTGCTGTTGGGTTCGATAACATTCCAACTTTACAACCTTCCAACCTTAAAACAGCTTACAACACATTTAGTAATTGTTCTTTTATTTTTTCCAGTTCCTCTTTCATGCCTACTACCAGTTTTTGCATGTTGGCATCATTGGCTTTGGAGCCCAGGGTATTTATTTCGCGACCTATCTCCTGCGATATAAAGCCTAGTTTTTTGCCATTGGCGTCGGCATTCTTCAGCGTTTCTAAAAAGTAATCGCAGTGGGCCTTCAGCCTTATTTTTTCTTCGGTGATGTCTAAACGGTCAATAAAGTAAATAAGTTCCTGCTCAAAGCGGTTCTTATCTATGCTTTCGGCGCCAACGGCTTCGCTTAAGAACTGGTTAAGCCGCTCGCGGATAACCGGTACGCGCTTAGGTTCTTCAATCTCTACCAATTCCAGGTTTTTGAGGATGATGCCTATACGCATCCTGATATCCTGCTCCAGCACGTTGCCTTCATCGCTGCGGAACTGCTGGAACGCCGCCATGGCCTGGTTAAAGGTTTTCTCTACCAGTTTCCACTCATCATCTGATACGGTATCTTCTGCAAACCTCACCACATCAGGCAAGCCTAAGGCCAGTTGCAACAGGTTTCCGCCTGGTTCGTTCAACTCATCGCTTACCGATTTTAGCTGATTGTAGTAATGCTTAAGCAAGGCTTTGTCTATACCGGCAGCTTTGGCTTCCGCTGCATCGGCCTGCTCGGCATTAATGGATAAGTTCACTTTACCGCGTTCTATCTGCTTGCTGCAATCGTTGCGCAGCTGGAACTCTTTCTCCGAAAACACTTTGGGTAAGCGCAGGGATAGTTCTAAGAATTTGCTGTTCAGGGATTTAATTTCGACGGTATATTTTGTGCGGCCCGAATCGAAGCTGGCAATTCCATACCCTGTCATGGATTTTATCATGTGCAAAGATAAGGAAAGATTTGAGAAATGAGATTTGAGATATGAGACGCAGCACCGCAAAACCTCGCTTCGTCCTCTTCCATCTGAAATCTGCACATCTGCAATCCGCACATCCGTTTTAACACTTTTTCACATTTCGAACCGTTTTAAAGCGATAAGTTTGTACCATAAATATTTATGCCCTTGAAGCGCCTTTTTGCCTGCACCTTATTGTTTATGCTGATTTGCCTCGTGTACGCGCATGCGCAGGAGGCAAAAGGTACCACATACCGCAAAATATCAAACGACAGGCTCTCCGGCGTATCCGTAAAAAACCTGAAGAACAGGTTTGAAACCATTACCGACGAATTGGGCAACTACACCATTAAAGCCAATATTGGCGATACGCTTGAATTTACCAAATCAGATTATACTGTTCAGAAGCAAAAGTGCGAAGGCTTCGGCATGGTGGTTTATATGCAGCCGGAATTTAAACTGAGCGAGGTGCGCGTGGTAGGCCAAACCAAAAAGCAGGAACTTAAGGAGATAATGGGGGCCTATAAAAGCCAGGGTACGTTTTACAATGGCAAGCCGCCCGTGCTGAGTTTTTTAACAAACCCCTTAACCGGCATTTACGAATTATTCGGTAAAACACCCGGGCGTGCCCGGCGCTTTGCAGCGTTCAGCAAACGCGAACTGGAAGCAACTGAGGTTGACCGCCGATACAACCTGCCGCTGGTGATGAAAGTTACCGGCGTGAAAGACACCGTAGAGGCACAAAAATTCATGAGCTTTTGGCGGCCATCGTACGAGGACCTGAAAATATGGGCCGATTACGACCTGATGAAGCACATCAGCACCAACTACCAATACTACAAGCGGAATGGCGATAAGTACAAGGCCTTACCCCAAATAAACGCACCTGTATCCTTGGGTGGCCCGGGGGATATTAAGATAAAGAAACCTTAGTTTTAGTGAGTGAGTGATTAGTGAGTGGAGAGTGGTTAAACAACTTAACCAAGCCTCAATCCGAAATTGAACATTCGAAATCCAAAATGAATCAGATTCCCAAGGCAGCACAAGCTTTCTCTGCAGCTAATTTCTCGGCATTCTTTTTACTGAACTCCTTGCCGGATCCCATTACTTCGCCATCAACAACGGCTTGTACGGTAAACAGCTTAGCGCTTTCGCCATCGAGGTTGGTTATTACATCAAAGCTTATATCCTTGCCGTGGCGCTGGCACCACTCAATCAGCTTGCTTTTGAAGTTGGTTTCGGTTTGTTCCAGCTTATGGATGTCGATGTGGGATTTGATGATGTGGTTCACCAAAAAATTACGGGTAAAATCATACCCTTTATCCAGGTAAACAGCGCCGATGAGCGCCTCGAAGGCATCGCCCAGCAGCGAACCCTGCCTGCCTGCGTTCAGTATCTTGGTGTCGAATTCTATCAGCTTATCAAAGCCCAGCTTTTTGCCCAGAGCATTGAGGTTGTTGCGACTTACTATTTTTGAGCGCAATTCGGTGAGGAAGCCCTCATCTTCGTAAGGGTAAAGCTTAAAAAGCACTTCGGCTACTACACTGCCCAGCACGGCATCGCCCAAAAACTCCAGGCGTTCGTTGCTGTTTTTTACGCCTTTACGTATGTTTTGCGCAACCGATTTGTGCCTGAAAGCCAAACGGTATAAAGATAAATTGCCCGGCACAAAGCCGAGCAAATTCTTTAAAACCTTAACGTATTTTCTATTAGGGGAAAAGTATAGCTTGTAAAAGCGGCTGATTGGCATCCAACGCGGGGTTATTGCTGGTATCTTTTAAATATTACCGATGCATTGTGGCCACCAAAACCGAAACCATTACTCTGTACCACGTTAATATCGCGTTTTTGTGCTTTATTGAACGTAAAGTTGATGCGCGGATCGAAAGCCGGGTCATCGGTAAAATGGTTGATAGTTGGCGGGATAATACCATTTTGCAGCGCTAAAATAGACGCTATCGCTTCAACTGCGCCGGCCGCGCCAAGCAAGTGGCCGGTCATTGATTTTGTTGAACTGATGTTGATATCATAAACCCGGTCGCCAAAGGCATCCTGTATTGCTTTTACTTCCTGCGGGTCGCCAATGGGTGTAGATGTACCGTGTACGTTCACGTAATCCACGTCCGCAGGTGTTAAACCAGCATCTTCTAACGCGGCTTTCATTACCAATGATGCGCCTAAGCCGTCTGGATGCGGTGCAGTCATGTGGTAAGCATCGGCACTCATGCCGCCGCCAACCATCTCAGCATAAATTTTGGCACCGCGTTTTAGTGCGTGCCCCAATTCTTCCAAAATAATAGTACCCGCTCCTTCGCCGGCTACGAAACCATCGCGATCCAAATCAAATGGGCGCGAAGCGGTAGCAGGGTCATCGTTACGGGTTGATAGTGCGTGCATAGCGTTAAAACCGCCAATACCAGCTTCGTTTATGATAGCTTCAGAACCGCCGGTGATAAACATATTGGCTTTACCAAGGCGCAGGTAATTGAAGGCATCAATAAGCGAGTTATTTGATGAAGCACATGCCGAAACAGTTGTGAAGTTTGGCCCGCGTAAACCATATTTGATAGAGATATGGCCCGGCGCAATGTCGGCAATCATCTTTGGGATAAAGAACGGATTGAACTTAGGGGTACCATCGCCTTTGGCAAAGTTCACCACTTCGTCCAAAAACGTTTTTAACCCGCCAATGCCCGATCCCCAGATAACGCCTATACGGCTGGTATCCAGTTTTTCGAAATCTAATCCGGCATCTTTAACCGCTTCTTCTGTAGAGAACAAAGCATATTGAACAAAGGGATCTAGCTTGCGGGCTTCTTTACGGCCCAAAAAACCTTCCGCGTCAAAATTCTTTACTTCGCAGGCAAATTTAGTCTTGAATTTCGATACATCGAAACTCTTGATAAAGGCAGCGCCGCTTACCCCATTGATTAGGCCGTTCCAATATTCTGGTACGGTATTACCAATTGGAGTAAGCGCTCCAAGCCCGGTTACTACAACTCTTTTAAACTCCATTTAACAGTTTTAAGAGGAGCTTATTTAACGTTTTTCTCGAGGTAAGCAACGGCCTGGCCTACAGTACCGATAGTTTCGGCCTGATCGTCAGGTATTGCAACGTTAAATTCTTTTTCAAACTCCATGATTAGTTCCACGGTGTCTAAAGAGTCCGCACCAAGATCGTTGGTGAAACTTGCTTCTGGGGTAACTTCACTTTCGTCAACACCCAGTTTTTCCACGATAATAGCTTTTACTCTTGAAGCGATATCAGACATAGTCTTAATTTTTAATGATTAATAATTTTCAGTGCAAAGAAAAATAAATTATGTTAAATATCAAACCTAAAAACTTCGCATAATTATCAGAACAATATTTTATTGCAAAGGTTTGGATTAGTAATTTTAACGCCGTAAAAATAATGATTTTGAACAGGAAAAATTTAAAGTTTGAGATCGATTTTGATTTTATATTAATTGCGCTCACTACATCGCTTAAAGATTACCGCATTTGTTATCTTATCAACAAAGGTTTGAACTTTAATTTTGTGCGCAAAGACGACCTCAAACTGGATATAGGGCCCGGCGGAAGCGAGATTTTGTTCTCTATTTATCAGCATAGCTGGGAAAACACCGAAACTGACTTTATTTTTATTGGTAATAAGGGTTCAGACGGTTACCTTGTGCCCGAAATGCGCGAAGCCGATTATTTTATTTTAATTAAAAATTATATCGACGAAAACGATCTTGAAAGCCTAATTTCGGCACTTAATAAGATACCCGAAGTGGTAGCCGCCGTAAAGATTGAACCGAAAAAAATAAAATCACGGGAAAATCTGTTATTTTAGCGCAAATTTTGATGTGTCAATACTACACTATATAGTATAATATAGCCCGATTTAAACCTGAGAATATGAATTTTTATTATAATCGTACAAAGATTGTTGCCACCATGGGGCCTGCGTGTTCCAAAAAAGATGTTTTAATATCGATGATACGCGCCGGACTGAACGTTTGCCGGCTGAACTTTTCGCATGGCAAACCCGAAGACCACAAGAAATTTATCGACCTCATTCGCGAGATAAACGCCGAGTACAAAACCAACGTTGGCATCCTGGCCGATTTGCAAGGCCCAAAAATCCGCATAGGGCAGGTAAAAGATGGCGGCATACACCTTATAAACGGTACGCGCATTAACATTACCACGCACGAATGCGTTGGCGACGACAACCAAATATACATTACTTACGAAACCTTCCCGCAGGATGTGCAGGCAAACGAAATTATCCTGTTGGATGATGGCAAACTGCAACTGAAGGTTATAGACACCAACCGCGTTGATACCGTTATTTGCGAGGTGGTACATGGCGGTATTTTAACATCGCGCAAGGGCGTTAACCTGCCAAACACCAAGGTATCTATCCCCAGCTTAACGCCAGACGATATAGCCAACCTTAAATATGCCCTGGAGTGGGATGTTGATTGGGTGGGCCTTTCTTTCGTACGCACCGGCCAGGATATCATTGACCTTAAACGCATCATAAAAGAAAGCGGCAAAGCGGCCCGCGTAATTGCCAAGGTTGAAAAGCCCGAAGCTATCGAAAACATCGACGAGATTATAGCCGCTACTGATGGCGTGATGATTGCCCGCGGCGATTTGGGCGTTGAGTGCCCGCTGGAAGAAGTGCCTTTGCTGCAAAAAATGATTGCCCGCAAATGCCGCGATGCTTCTAAACCGGTTATCGTAGCTACCCAGATGCTGGAAAGCATGATTACTACCCCGCGTCCAACGCGTGCCGAGGTGAACGACGTAGCCAACTCGGTATTGGATGGCGCAGATGCGGTGATGCTAAGCGGCGAAACTTCTGTTGGCGAGTTCCCGGTTATTGTTATTGAAACAATGGCCAAGATCGTTCGTAACGTAGAAGATTTAGGCTATCCTTTCAACGCATCGAAGAAAGAAAATCTGGATACTGCGCATCCGAATTTCCTGAGCGATAACCTTTGCGGCAGCGCGGTTTATTTAGCCGAGCACACCAAAGCGGCCGGTATAGTATCTATGACCACCTCGGGCTACACAGCCTTCGAAATTTCGAGTTACAGGCCAAAAGCCGGTACTTATATCTTTACATCAAACAAACAGCTCCTGAACGCGCTGAGCCTTGTTTGGGGCGTACGTGCTTTTTACTACGACCAGTTAGAAAGCACCGACCAAACCATAACCGATGTAAACGACATTCTGAAAGCGCAAAGCCTGATAAACGTTGGCGATGTGGTTATCAATACTGCAGCGGTGCCTATCACCAAACATGGTAAAACCAACATGCTTAGGGTGAGTGTAGTGGAATAACAGTCGGAAGTCTTTAATCGGAAAGTCCGGAAGACGCAGGATTGAAAAATAATAAAGAGGGTTACCGCGATGAGCGGTAACCCTCTTTTGTTTATAAGCAGCATGTTGTTATTTAATTTCGAAGACCGCAGAAACCTGGAAACGCAACTTGATGGTTTTGAAATTGATATTTGAATCGGATGAACCTGAATATTCATTACGGTATTGTGCCACGTTCATCGCCAAACGATTATTGTCGTATGGTGACATAAAATCATCGCTCTCAGAAATAGTAAGAACTCCACCCAGCTTTTCGCCTACGCTATTTAATAAGTACTCGGCCTTGTCGCGCGCCGCCAAAAGGGCTTTTATCTTCAATTCCTTTTTTACTGCTGTTATTTTTGAATAGTCATAGTCGGTTATCTCTGTAGATTCTACGCCTTTCGCATCAAGCTTAGCCAGAATTTGGTTGTACTTGCTAAGTTCTTTAAACCTGATGAGATATTGTTTGCTGGCCAAAAAATTTAAATGTTTCTTCCGTTCTTCCCAGTTTGATGCCGAAAGATCGTCAATGCTGAGGTCCTCCTTATTTACACCGGCATCGGCAAGCGCCTTTTGCAATTGCGCCTCCAGTTGTGATATAGTTACCTTTTTCTTATCCTTAAAGTATTCCTTCAGCGATATGGTTACTTTGATGATATCGGGTATGACCTCCTGTTCGGCGGTGCCGCTTACTTCTATTTTACGGCGGGTATCTACCGTTTGTGCCGATGCAGTAAAGGCGAGTATGGCGAATGCTACAGCGATAAGTATTTTTTTCATGATGAGTTGTTTTAAGGTTTAGGCAGCAATATAATAGATATTATTGAATAGAAAAGGGGGAAAAGCGTTATTGAGCGATAGTACACTTCAAAGCCATCGCTGAGAAACGCTGATAACCGACCACAGAGAGCTCATTGATACATTTAACAAAAAATTAATACATCAATAATCATGGGCAGGCGGAGCGGCTCTGCAGGTTCGACCTACCTGCCGAGGATTGCTTCGTTCCTCGCAATGACGAGGTGGGTATAGACGGAAAAAGCGGCTGTTGCCGCTTTTTCCGTTTATACAAGTTCTAAAAATCGCGCTCGTCTTCGGACTTTCTGACTGCTGGCTTCAGACTTTCTTCTACTTCGTCTTATCCGCATAAGTCTTCGGATCCAGCGCGGCGGGCGACCAGCTTTGGAAAAACTCCAGCACTTTGGTGTTGCCGTAGCCTTTGCCTTCTTCCAGGTAACCGGAGTTTTGGGTATGCAGGCGGTTGCCTTTATCATCCAGTATAATAAACACCGGGAAACCGAAACGCTGCGGATAGCCTAATTCGGCCAGCAGTTTTTCATTCATGTTTTCTTTACTGTAGTTTACATGCACTACCACGTAGTTGCTCTCCATATAGGTGTTCAGCGAATCGGTCGTGGTAACCAGTTTGTTGAAACGCAGGCACCAGCTGCACCAGTTGCCGCCAATTTGCAGCAATACATTCTTATGCTCCTTAGCTGCTTTTTTTACAGCGGCGGCAATATCGGCCTTGGCATCGGCAGCAGGATTATACAGGCTGGGCGTTGTTTGCGCCTTAGCGATATTTACAAATGCAATAAGGGTGGCAATGAGAAGTATCTTTTTCATAAGGGCTGTGTTGTTAATTGCTAATATATGGGTTTAGCCGTCAAATAACAGTCGCGCGGGTGTAAACTTTCCGTGACACGGCAGGCCTTACACGTCATTGAGGTATGAAAGCAGTCCATCACCACCGCGTCATCGAGGCACGAAGACAACCGACCGAAGGGAGCTCATTGATACCTTAAATAAAAATCAAAATATCAATATTCTCCCGACAAGCAGAGCGATTTGCAAGGTGGATTGTCTTGCGTAGAGATTGCTTCGTGCCTCGCAATGACGGGGTCGTTTAAACAGTAAAAGCGGCAATGGCCGCTTTTACTGTTTAATATTTATTGTGTGTCTTCGGACTTCCCTACTTAAGACTTCCTACTTAAAACTAATCCTCCACCATTTCGCTGTTGGGGCTGCTTACTTCGGGCTCCTCGTGCTTAAAATAGCGTTTTTGGTTCAGCAGTATCATGATAACCCCTATGGATATAGCCGCATCGGCCAGGTTGAATATCGGCCGGAAGAAAACGAATTGCTCTCCTTTCCAAATAGGGAACCACATCGGGAAGTTGCTGTCTATTAAGGGGAAGTAGAACATATCTACAACCTTGCCCTGAAACAGCGGCGCATAATGGTAAATAACGCCATAAAAAACCGAATCGATGATGTTGCCCAAAGCGCCGGCCAGTATCAGGGCCACCATCATGATAAGCCCGCGATGATATTTATGCTTAATGAGGTGCACCAGGCCATAAGCTATGCCGCCTACCGCTGCAATGCGGAAAAGCGTAAGCGTAAGTTTACCCAGCGTGCCGCCCAGTTCCATGCCAAAGGCCATGCCGTTATTTTCGATGTAGCGGAGCATACCCCGGTTGCCCAGGAAGTGAATCTCCTCCAGTGGGGCCATATGCTGCTTCACCCAAATTTTAATAATCTGATCCAGCAGTACTATAAATGCAGCAGTTAAGAAGGGTTTTGTATAAGCAGCCTTCATTTATTGCTTAAGTTTTGCTTCCATAGTAAGCGTGGTATGCGGCACTGCGCGCAAACGCTCTTTAGGGATAAGCTTGCCGGTTTCGCGGCAAATACCGTAAGTCTTATTTTCTATGCGTACCAAAGCGGCCTCTAACTGCTCAATGAATTTCTTTTGGCGGGCAGCAAGCTGGTTTATCTGCTCTTTTTCTAAGGTTGCAGAACCATCTTCCAGGGTTTTGTAGGTACCGGCGGTATCATCTGTACCGTTTGCATTTGGCGAACTCAATGATGTTGCCAGGGCCGCAAGCTCTTCTTTAGAGCTGCGCAGTTTTTCTAAAAGCAGGTCTTTAAATTCCTTTAATTCTGCGTCGGAATATCTTGTTTTTACTGGTTCTGGGTTCATGTTAACTTTTACTAATAGCTATTAAAATTTCATTTCCATCAATCTCCACTTTGTCGCCCTCAGTTAGCTCATTATCAAGCACAAGGCTATCAGCTAAAATTTCGGCGCAAATATAGGATAAATTATTTTTCGCTGCATCGGCTATATAATTATGGTTACTGATACGTACGTTTATCTTATCAGTAACTTCAAATTCTTTGCTCTTACGCAGGTTCTGTATCCTGTTTACCAACTCCCTCGATATTCCCTCCTGTTTTAACTCTTCGGTTACCGTAACATCTAAAGCCACGGTTAGTTTTCCTAAATTTGCAACCTGCCAGCCGGGCACATCCTCTGCTATGATTTCTACATCGGTGGTAAGTATTGCATATTTACCATCAAGTACTTCTATCGTGCCTTCGTTTTCGAGTTTGGCTATTTCTGTTTGGCCAAACGCGTTGATAGCGGCGGCAACATCTTTCATATCCTTGCCTACTTTGGCACCCAGGGCTTTAAAGTTTGGCTTTATCTTCTTTTTAACGAAACCTTCGGTATCGGTAATGTATTCTATCGCCTTTACGTTGGTTTCGGATAAGATAAGGTCCTTTACCTTCTCTACCTGCTCCTTAAAGTTCTTATCTAATATCGGCAATAAGATTTTGCCTAAGGGGCGGCGCACCGGTATCTCTATTTTTTTACGGAGCGATAACACCAGTGATGATATATCCTGCGCCAGGCCCATGCGTTCTTCCAGAGCCTTATCAACCAGTTCGGCATTATACTCGGGGAAGTAGGCCAGGTGTACCGATTCGAAAGCTTCCTTGCCGGTAACCGAGTTAAGGTCGGTGTACAAACGCTCGGCGAAGAACGGCGCTATAGGGGCCATCAGCTTGCTGATAGTAATTAAACAAGTGTATAGCGTTTGGTAAGCCGATAGCTTATCCTCCGTACTATCCGACCGCCAGAAACGGCGGCGACTCAGCCTGATAAACCAGTTGCTGAAGTGTACATCCACAAATTCCTGTATGGCGCGGGCAGCCTTGGTAGGCTCAAAATCGGCGTAGTAGGCATCCACCTCTTTGCTCAGGGTGTTTAATAACGAGATTACCCAGCGGTCTATCTCCGGGCGGTCGTTGATGGCTATCTCCGCTTCGCTGTAATTAAACTTATCTATATTGGCATACAGCACAAAGAACGAGTAAGTATTGTACAGCGTACCGAAGAATTTGCGGCGAACCTCATCCAGGCCTTCCAGGTTAAACTTCAGGTTATCCCATGGCGCAGCATTGCTGATCATGTACCAGCGGGCAGCATCGGCACCGTATTGGTTTATGGTTTCGAACGGATCGATACCATTGCCCAGGCGCTTGCTCATTTTGTTGCCATTCTTATCCAGCACCAGGCCGTTGCTTATAACGTTTTTGAACGCGATGCCTCCATTGCCAACTTCGGCATTTACGGCTTTTATCTCGTCGCTGGCTTCGCTTAGCATTACCGCAATGGCATGCAGGGTGAAGAACCAGCCGCGGGTTTGGTCAACACCTTCGGCTATAAAATCTGCCGGGTAAGCGGCTTTAAAATCATCTTTATTTTCGAACGGGAAATGCCATTGCGCGTAAGGCATGGCACCGCTATCGAACCAAACGTCAATCAGGTCGGGCTCGCGCAGCATTTTATTGCCTGCGGTAGAGGTTAAGATCACATCATCCACATACGGGCGGTGCATATCTTCCAGCTTAAAACCTGCGGGCATAAAGCCTGCGGCGATAGATTTTTCAATCTCCGCATTCAGCTCAGCTATCGAACCGATACATTTTTCTTCACCACCATTTTCCTCGCGCCATATAGGCAGCGGGGTACCCCAGTAACGGGAACGCGACAGGTTCCAGTCTACCAAATTCTCCAGCCAGTTGCCAAAGCGGCCTGTGCCGGTGCTTTCGGGTTTCCAGTTGATGGTTTTGTTCAACTCCACCATCTTATCCTTAACGGCGGTGGTTTTAATGAACCAGCTATCCAGCGGGTAGTACAATATTGGCTCATCGCTGCGCCACGAGTGCGGGTAGCTGTGCTCGTACTTTTGTACGTTGAAAGCTTTATTTTCTTCTTTCAGTTTGATGGAGATGAGTACGTCGGTCGGTTTAAAACCTTCCACGGCACGCTCTGCATCGCTGTAATATTCTTCTTTTACGTAACGGCCGGCATAGTCGGTAACTTCTTCTACGAAGCGGCCCTGCTTATCAACAAGCGGCACATCTTTGCCGTTTTCGTCTTTCACCATTACTGATGGCACGTTGTTTTCCTTACATGCCCTAAAGTCATCCGCACCAAAAACAGAAGCGGTGTGCACAATGCCGGTACCATCCTCGGTAGTCACAAAATCTGCCGGGATAACGCGGAAAGCATTCTTCTCCAGGTCCTCATTGGTTACGTAAGGCATCAGCTGCTCGTAGTGGAGGCCGATTAACTGGCTGCCTTTTATTTCTGCCTCAACTTTGTATGGGATGATTTTGTCGCCGCCTTTGTAATCATCAAAAGAGGCGCCCTCGCCTTCGGCTTTAAAGTATTTTTTAACCAAATCTTTAGCCAATACCACGCAAACCGGCGTGTAGGTGTATGGGTTGAAAGTGGCTATTTTAACGTAGGTGATATTTTCGCCAACGGCCAGTGCGCAGTTTGATGGCAAGGTCCATGGAGTGGTCGTCCAGGCGAGGATGAAAACATCTGTTCCGGTGGGGACACCGGAATATAGGAATTCGGAATCACCGTCGCGTTTTATTTTGAATTGCGCGGTGATGGTGGTATCCTTCACCATTTTATAAGTACCCGGCTGGTTCAGCTCGTGCGAGCTAAGGCCTGTGCCCGATTTTGGCGAGTACGGCTGTACGGTGTAGCCTTTGTACAACCAGCCTTTTTTGTAAAGCTGTTGCAATATCCACCAAAGGCTTTCGATGTATTCGTTCTCGTAGGTAACGTAAGGGTTCTCCAGGTCAACCCAGTAGCCCATTTTTTCGGTGAGGTCGTTCCATACGTCGGTATAGCGCATTACCTCCTTGCGGCAGGCGTCGTTATACTCTTTTACGGAGATCTTTTTACCGATATCGTCTTTAGTGATGCCAAGCGATTTTTCTACAGCAAGCTCTATCGGCAGGCCGTGGGTATCCCATCCGCCTTTGCGTTTTACCTGGTAGCCCTTCAGCGTTTTGTAACGGCAAAAAATATCTTTAATAGAGCGCCCCATTACGTGGTGGATGCCGGGCATCCCGTTTGCGCTTGGCGGGCCTTCGTAAAAAGTGTATGGCTTGGTAGCCGGCCTGCTGCTTATGCTCTTTTCAAATATGCCGTTCTGCTGCCAGAACTCCAGTATATCCTTCCCTGTTTGCGACAGATCTAACTGCTTATATTCCTTGTACATCAATATGTTCGCGTCGAATTTTAAAGGTTGCAAAAATACGCAATTTTATCTTAAAAAAGGAGAAAAAGCAGGAGATGGACAGGCAAAATTACGACGGGGTGGCTATTTTTTAACACAAAGGCCACAAAGGTTTTCACAAAGAAACACAAAGCTTTCAGTCGAGGATTTTTACCAGAAGAGGAATAAATTTCTAACGGAGACGCGTGTAGGCCTGCAATACATTAAACCAATCACAAACTTTACAGGCTTTGCGCCCTTCGTGATTTCTACTTTGTGCGCTTTGTGGTAAAAAACTCTTCGATTCTTGTGTTCGCTTCTCTGATTGGCACATTGCGGTTAAATCTCCAAACATCGCGGCTGTTTCCTATATTTGGTTTTCAACAAGCTCTCTATGAAAACTAAACTCCGGAATTTATTTGCCCTAACCGGTATCGCCGCCGCGATTGCCGGCTGTAGCTCCAACGAAAAAAAGCAAACCGCCACCACCACTGCCGATACCGCGCTGGCAGCCGACATCAAACATCATATCGCCGTTTTGGCCAACGACTCGCTACTCGGGCGCAAACCTTTTACTTTGGGCGAGGATAAAACCATCGCCTATATTTCGGGCCAATTCAAAAAACTGGGATTGGAACCCGGCAACAACGGCAGTTACTACCAGGATGTGCCCATGGTAGAGATTGGCGCCGCTGCCGAACCTACCATGCAAATTACCGGCAAAACGTCGCTGGACGGCAAGATGGCCGTTGACTTCGTTGCTGCTACCCGCCAGGAACTGCCCGCTATCGACCTGAAGAACTCGCCGCTGGTTTTTGCCGGCTTTGGTGTGGTTGCGCCGGAGTATAACTGGAACGATTATAAAGGGTTGGACGTAAAAGGCAAAACCGTAGTGGTGCTGGTAAACGACCCCGGCTTTAAATCGGGCTCGAGCACGTTATTTAAGGGCGACACCATGACCTACTACGGGCGCTGGACCTACAAATACGAAGAGGCTGCCCGACAGGGTGCTGCAGGGGTGCTCATTGTGCATCAAACCGAGCCCGCAAGCTACGGCTGGCAGGTTATACAAAACAGCTTTACAGGATCTAAGCTGTACCTTACCCAGGCAGATAAGCACATGAACCGCTGCAAGATAGAGGGATGGTTAAGCGAAGATGCCGCCAAAAAACTGCTTGCCGGGGCCGGTATTACCGAGGATATGCGCGCTTACGCCCGTAAAAAAGATTTTAAAGCAGTACCGCTGAATAGCTCGGTATCGATATCGTTAAAAAATAAACTGAAGTACTCTACCTCGCATAACGTAATTGCCACGCTGAAAGGCAGCACCGCACCGGGCGAATACATCCTCTACACTGCCCATTGGGATCACTTTGGCAAAGGCAAGCCCGATGCAAAGGGCGACAGCATTTACAATGGCGCTATAGATAACGCCAGCGGCGTTGCGGCGATATTGGCTGTGGCCAAAAAGTTTACGCAGGCAAAGGATAAACCGAAGCGTTCCATCGTTTTCCTGGCGGTTACTGCCGAGGAGCAGGGGCTGCTGGGGTCTGAATATTATGGCACGCACCCTGTTTATCCGTTGAATAAAACGGTGGCGAACCTCAATATCGACGCACTCTCGGCCTTTGGCGAAACCAGCGATTTCTCTATCACCGGCAAAGGCCAGAACGATTTGGACGATTACGTAATTGCGCTTACCAAGCCGAACGGCTGGGGCGTTAAGGGCGATGAAAAGCCAGGCTCGGGCAGTTACTACCGGTCGGATCATTTTAACTTTGCCAAGGTTGGTGTGCCAGCGCTGGATTTGCACAACGGCGCAACCTCCATAGATAAAGGCGAAGCCTACGGACTGGAACAAGCCAAGGATTATAACGATAACCACTACCACCAGCCGTCAGACGAGTATAGCGACAGCATGAACACCCTCGGCATGGCGCAAACTGCCGATCTGATGTATCAGATTGGCGTAAAACTGGGCAACGAAACCACCTTCCCCGGCTGGAAAGCCGGCTCGGAATTTAAGGCGATAAGGGATAAATCTATGGCGCAGTAAATCTGTATAAGTCATTAAAGAAAAAGCCGCTCCATTTTTATAGGAAGCGGCTTTTTGCATTTGGGCGGTACTGTCAGGATTACGCCCGGTTAATGGATTATCAGGTTACACCTGAGCATCCCTTAAGGCTTTGATGCTATCGTGGCCTAAATTGATTTCTTGTTGTTGATTAGCTATCAGCGAAGCCTGCTCTTGCGATAAACCGTTATCTTCGGATAAAGCATCGCGGTACGCTCTTTTGATGGCATCCTCGCCGCGTTCGCACTCGGCCAGTATGGCTTTGCGATCATGGCCGCTAAAGGTGGCTTTTACGTCTATCCAGGCACGGTGTATGGTCCCTGCAACGGTATTGCCGGTTTCCAACTCGCCGCCAGCCTCGCCAACTGCTGCGCTTAATTCCTGCACATTCTGGCGGCTATCTGAAGCAAATTTGCCGAATAGGTTCTTCAAATCCACATCGCCTTCGCCCAAATCTTTGGCCGCGCGGGTAAAACCGTCAATACGATCGTTGTTGATTTCTATCAGGTCGTTTAGTACTTCGATTGATTTTTCGGTGGTAGTTTCCATGGTAATGTTTTATTATTTGTTTGATAGTGTATATGCAAGCACCATGCCGTTAATTAATTTGTAATTAAAAAAATTATCAAAATGGGGAGTGAGTCCCCTATGGCTATAGCGAGAAAAAAAAATTAAATCTATTGGGGTTTTAAGGAGAAAAAGGGTGCCGGAACCAGGCCGGTTAGGACAGGCTGTATGGTATTTTACCGCACCCGCTAATCATTAGTTCGTTTGTGTCTGAGCCAGTAGGTACCCAAATTAAATGCAATAACCATGTGGTTGAAAACGGTGGGCAACAGGCCGTAATGTTTGCGCATAATGGCAAAGCGTTCTTCCAGGCTTTGGCGATGCTTGGCTTTAGACATGCCACCTACCAGGTATTTAGCTACATAACCCTCTACCCGCACTATCTTTTTGGCTTTTTTGGCTGCGCGGATTATCCAGTCGATATCGGCGCTTAGTTGGTAAGCCGGGTCGTAAGGCTGGGTTAGCGCCCTGCGAATATAAATGGCCTGGTGGCTCACGCTCATGCCGTATTTAAAGCTGCGCCAGTTGAATTTGGCCGGTGCCTGGTGCCTGCGGCGCCCAAGGCTTTCGCGTTGGGCGTTTACCATTTCGGTTTCGCCGTAATAGATATCTGCGGCATCTGTGGTCGCGAAAACCTTTTCTACGGTATCGTTGGCGTAAAACTCATCGCCCGAGTTCATAAAGATGACGTAATCGCCGGTGGCCAGTGCGAGGCCCTTGTTCATGGCATCGTAAATGCCCTTGTCAGGTTCGGTAACGAGTTTGGATATGCGGTTTTGGTAGGTTTTGATAATCTCCAGCGTACCGTCAGTAGAGCCGCCATCTACAACAATGTACTCTATCTGCGCATAAGTTTGGTTCAAAACCGATAGCAGCGTGCGGCCGATATCGGCTACGTTATTGTAAACAACGGTGATTACGGATAGCGTTGGCTTCATGGTTTTGCTCCTTCCAGCAGCGATTGATACAGGCCGATATACTGCCCGGCAACTTTTTGGTTATTAAAATCGCGCAGTACCTTTTGGCGCGCAGCATCGGAAAGTATCGCTGGCTGAGCCGCACTCAGCACAAAATTTATGCCAGCGGCCAAATCTGCCGACGACTTGAACGCTGCCAGATAACCGTTTTGCTGATGGTCTACCATATCCGGGATGCCGCCGGTATCGAAAGCCACCACCGGCGTACCGCAGCTCATGGCCTCCATAATGGTATTGGGGAGGTTATCTTCTATAGATGGCAGCACGAATACATCTGCCAGGCTGTATATCTCGGCCAAATCGCCCGGCGATTTGATGATATCCAGGGCATGCACCGGGAAAGGCAGCGTAGCGGTATCGAAGCGTTTGTTTTTGCCGAAAATTACTATCTCCACCTCATCCGTGCCGGGATAGTTTTTGAGGTAGCTCAGGGCCTCAACCAGATAGGCCAGCCCTTTGCGCCTGTCGGCAATGTTGGCCGCGCCAAACAGGATGATTTTTTTGGATAGGTCGATGCCCCATTTCTTGCGGGCATCGTCCATCTTCCGTGGCGAAAACAGTTCGGTATCTATTGGGTTGGGGATGGCTTGTATGCTGGCGTTTCTGAGCAATGAACTTGTTTTAGCAACCTGCCCAAGCCAGTTGCTGCAGGTAACGAAGGAGATATTTTTAGCATCGGCAAACATTTTGCTTTTACGCTGCCAGCCAGTGTGCGATATATCCTTAGGCTTAGGGTTCCGTAAAAAATAGCAATTGCCGCATTCCAGCTCAAAATGGTTGCAATCGCCTGCATAATGGCAGCCGCCGGTAAACATCCACATATCGTGCAGCGTCCACACGATGGGTTTGTTTAATTTGATGAGTTTGTCGAGGTCGGCAATAGATAGGAAGCCGGAATTGGTCCAGTGGATATGTAGGATATCGGCATCCTGTATTACCGGTTCGGTGCTGATATCTGTACCCGCGTTTGCGGTAGAGAAAGCGAAGCGCACGCTCCTGTCTTTGGCCTTAAAGGCGATAAAGGGTAGGCGTTCGTAAAAAAAATCGAAATTGGAGTGGAGCTTATCCAGCCTGTTTTTCTCAACCGAATACACTGCCGGCTCTTTGCGGTTTTTGTGCTGCACCACCATAGTAACATCCACCTGCTGCAATTGCAAAGCTTTCAGCAAGCGCATGCAGGCTTCGGCAGCGCCACCGCCGGCATCAGATGTGTTTATGAGGGCAACCTTCATTCGGCAATGTCAATTATCGGGGCAAGTATAATGATACTAAAATTAAAAATTTTACTTTTGAACGCTCCATCTTTAATCAGCAGGGGGCATCACAGCAAAATTAAGCAGCAGGGCATGAATTTTTTCGCGTATTTATTCCAGGATTGGCGGGCCAACCGGGGCAATATCAAAGCGCGGCTGGTGCTCGCGATGTTCCGCCTGGTAAATGCTATCAACCGCTACATGCTACTGAAGATCATCTTTTTCCCCTATCTTATGTTCTACCGCTTTTTTGTGGAATGGAGCCTCGGCATCGAACTTCCGCGCAAGCTTAAAGTCGGCAAAAACCTGGTGTTTTACCATGGGCAGGGGCTTGTAGTCAACTACGGCACCATCATTGGCGAAGGTTGCGTGCTGCGCAACGGTGTTACCATAGGCCACAAAAAACTGGCGGATGGTACGCACAGCCGCTGCCCGCAGATAGGCAATAATGTAGATATAGGCCCCAACGTGTGCATCATTGGCGATATTACAATTGGCGATAACGTGGTAATCGGCGCCGGTGCCGTGGTGGTAAAAAGCATCCCCGCAAACAGCATAGCGGTGGGCAACCCAGCGCGGGTACTGGAAAAGAAAACGGAGGCCATAACCCCAACAAACGATATTTAATGGACAATAACTTAACCGACAGGGCCTTCTGGAAATCGTTTTGGGAATCGAGGATCGGGCTTATCTTTAAACTGAAGCCCAACTATGTTTTCGGCGATATATTGGGCAAACTCATTGCCGAAAAGGGCGCTAAAACAGGTATCGAACTTGGGGGTTTCCCGGGCTATTACGCTATTTACCTCAAAAAATACAAAGGGTTAAAAACTACCCTGCTCGATTATTTTATACACCCGGGCCTGGTGAACCAATTACTCGAAGTAAACGACCTGAAGGCAGGCGACATCGGCATTATAGAAGCCGACCTGTTTACTTACCAGCCTGCTGAGAAGTACGATATGGTGCTGTCCTTCGGACTGATAGAGCATTTTAACGATACTAAATTCATCATAGGCGAGCACCTTAAGTTCCTGAAGCCCGGCGGCACGCTGTTCATCACCCTGCCCAATTTCAAAAGCGTGAACGGCTGGCTGCAGCGCAACTTCGATAAAGAAAACTACGATAAGCACAACATCGCCAGTATGGATTTGGCCCTGCTGAAAAGCAGTTGCGAGGCTTTAGGGCTAAAAAACGTGGAGGCTTATTACCATGGCAAATTCACGGTATGGCTGGAGAATAAATCTGAACAGAAAGCGGTTGCCAAACTGCTGATGAAAACGATTTGGGTGGCAGGGAAGGTTTTTACCAAGCTTATACCGATGGAGAGCAAAGCCTTATCGCCATATATTGTGGTAAAGGCGGAATTGTAGGAGTGCGCTATACATAAATCTCCACCACGTCATTGCGAGGAACGAAGCAATCTCTATGCAGGACAGGCCACTTTGCAAGTCGCTCTGCTAATCGGGAGATTGCTTCGTTCCTCGCAATGACGATGTGGTGAGAAGACGTGGTGTTCAGGTATTTACGCCTAAAAAAGCCCCGCAATCTCTTGCAGGGCTCCTGTTATCTTAAACTATAATTTATACGATGTAATTCCAACCACGTGTATCGGCAACGCGGCCATATTTGATGGCATCGAGCGTATCGAAAACGCGGTTAGAGAATTCCCTGGTTTTTGGGTCGCTTAAAAAGTATTCTTCGCCGTTGTAGCTGAAAGAGCCTACCGGGGCGATGGTAGCTGCAGTGCCTGCGCCGAACGCATCGGTAAGTTTGCCGCTTTTGGCGCCTTCTATTATTTCTGCAACAGAAACCTTTCGCTCCTCCACAGGGATGCCCCACTCTTTAGCGAGGGAGATAACGGTATCGCGGGTTACGCCATCCAGAATGGTGTCTTTCGCTTCGGCGGTTATCAGCGTGCCGTCTAACAGGAACATCGCGTTAGCGGCACCCATTTCTTCTATGTAGGCATGCTCTTTAGCGTCGGTCCATATCAACTGGTCGAAACCTTCTTCGGCAGCTTTGCGGCCGGGCAGCATAGATGCGCCGTAGTTACCGGCTGCTTTGGCATAACCCATACCACCTTCGGCAGCGCGGGTGTAATGCGTTTCTATCTTTACACGCAGCGCCTTTGAAAAGTACGGACCAACGGGGCCAACTATCACTACATATTTATAAGTAGCCGATGGCGTTACGCCCAGGTATGGGTCGGTAGCGAACATGAACGGCCTGATGTAAAGCGCATGGTTGGCTTTGGTAGGTATCCACTCGCGGTCCAGATCTACCACGGCGGCGATGCTTTGTATAAATATATCTTCGGGCAGCATAGGCATGCAAAGGCGCTCCGCCGATTTGTTGAAACGGATAGCGTTTTTATCGGGGCGGAAGATGCTGACCGTACCATCGGCATGCTTGTAAGCTTTAATCCCTTCAAAAAACGATTGGCCATAGTGCAGCGACGAAATAGCCGGGCTCATGGCAATTGGGCCGTAAGGCAAAATCTCAAAATTTTTCCATTCGCCATCTGCGTAATCGGCCACAAACATGTGGTCGGAGAAAGTGCGCCCAAAGGGAAGATTGTCAAAATCGGTTTCCTGTAACCGCGAGTGCGCTGTTTTTGTAAGTTTGAAGTCTAATGTGTCGGTCATGACGGTACGTATTAATCGAAAAATGGCAAGTTAAAAATTTTTCGTTGCATTATTTACTTTTTATATTACTATAAAGTTATCTTAGTACGCTTAAACTTAAATTCAATGTCCAAATACGAGTTGACTACTGAGGGCCGCACCAAATTAAAAAAAGTGTGGACTATTACCATATTAGGCGCATACGCTGCCATTGTTTGCATTTTTGCATATAACCTGCTTTACCGAAGCGGCCAGATAACAGACGTATCTATATTCGCTATCATCATTATTTTACTGGTAACCGGCTTTTTTTACGGCCGCAGGAAATACTTTTCGGGCGTGGACAGCACTAAACTGATGGTAGACGATGACAAGATTACGCTGCACGGCCTTAACCAACCCGATGTTGCCATCGCGTTCGAGAACATCAGCCAGGTAAAACCAGCCAAGCGGGGCATTTACCTCATCAACAAGTTCCCGTCTAAAAAATCGCTCTTCGTGATGAATAAATTCGAGGGTTTTGCCGAGCTGGAGAAGCTGATAGCTGACCGAATGAAAGAGTATAGCATGCTTACGGCGAACTAAAATAGGATAGCTATATACAACTGCGCCCCCCGGCTGCTGGTTTGATATGGCAAAAACACTTCCGTTGCCAATTAATTACCCGGCACAACGATATGAAACTAGTATTTGCGCTCTTGCTGATGATTGGGCTGCCAGGTATTCCGCAGCAAGCAAAAAACATTAAAATATCTACCTTTAAGCAGGTACCTAATGAGATGCTTGGCTGCGGCGATGCTTTCTATTTGACCGCGAAAGATAAAAAAGAAGTTGCCTTTGTCTGCATAACTGATTTTGAAAGTGCGCTATTGCATATCAACGGAAAGCCGGTTGAGTTTAAACCGAAACATGGCCAGCTTGTTGCCGGGAAGTACACTTTAATCATAGATACCTCAAAGCCAGTTAATGATGACGACGAACATTACACCATGCACGGCAGCATCACGCTGAAAGTTGGCGATAAAATAGTATGGACCAGCAAGGTAATCGGCGAAGGCGGTTGYYGACTAAAATGGAGACTAAGATGCTGGCCTATTCCCTCACAGCCGAAAAAATTACCGAATTTAAAAAGAAAGAACGCTTATTTAGGGCTGGGTATTACATGCCCGGTTTAGGCATAAGCATTTACTGCTTAGTTTTTAAAGATTTGCCACTATATAATGCCATCGTAATGGCTGCGTTTGGAGTAGTATGCATTATTGCGCCGTTGTACTGGTACAAAAAAGCTGTAAAACAAGCACTTGACTTAAGGTTAATGATAACGGAATATAAAATTTCGCTGTCGTATAATCCGCTTACAAGCCAATTAGCGCATCTCGACCTGAAAGAAATTGGTTCAGTTAAGGAAACCAATAAAGGCCTTGAGGTTTATAGCAAATTTAACCACAAGCCTAAGCCATTATTTATCTCTAGAGGATTTGAGAAATTCGCTGAGATAACTCAACTGGTAAACGATAGGGCTGCCAGAAATGCCGCCGGCCTATAACCCGCTCACCACTTTCTCTACCCAACCTTTACCCCAGTTCTCCAATTCCTCTGCCGACCATAGCGAAGGGTAGAACACCCTTTTTTGGAAACGCGGAGGCAGGTACTTTTGCCAATTGGTGCCGCCGGTGGCGCGTATCTCCTCGGGTTCGCGGTGCAGGTAGCGCACGGCAGATTTATAATGCGATAGCGGCCAGTTTACGTTTACGTTGATATCCAGCTGCTTCAGCTGTTCGGCTAATACCTTGGTGTTATCGCCCTGTGCGGTTAGCTGTTTGTATAAATTATAGAAATTTGTCGTCGTAACACTTTTGCCCAACTCAATGAATGTTTTGGCATATTTCTTCTCGAACTGCTTAAGCGTAAGGGTTTTTTTGCCGGTAGATAATTCCGTAGCGCCGAATTTCCAGTAAATCTGCTCGAATTGTTCTTCGATGGATGCGCCGCGCAATTGCTCGCGCTGGTCCTTGGCTACCAGGTTGATGAAATCGGTAGCGTAAATCTCTATCATGCGGTACTGCCCGCTCTGGAAACCACTTGCCGGCAGTAAAGACATCCTGAACTGCAAAAACTGCTCCTTCTCCATCCCGTCAACCATTATCTCGAAGGAATTGGTCAATGCCTCGAAGTACCGGTTGATGCGTTGGACCCTCGCGGTAAAAAACTCCGTAGTAAGGGGCTGCGCCGCGGCAATTTGCTTGCACTCGTGCAGGCTTAGCTTAAAATACAGCTCGGTTATCTGATGGTACATGATGAAGATTTCCTCATCGGGGAAGGGCGTTTTGGGGCTCTGCAGGCTCAGCAGCGTATCCAGATGGATATAGTCCCAATAGGTAAGGAAATCGGCGTGCAGCAAGCCATCCAGGTAGCTGCTCATATCCTGCCCCATGGCTTCGTACTTCTCTTGCAGCAGCGCTAATTTTTTTTCTATTTCCGGGGAGATACTCATTAGGGACAAAGTTAGATTTTAGATATGAGATGTGAGACATGAGATTAAAGAAAGGCGCACCTGTTCACTCTTCCGCCCTAAAAACAAATCTCAAATCCCACATCCAAAATAAATAATATATTTGCAATGTAAGGCGATGGTGCTCCGCCTAATTGAACCGCTGCAAAGCTGATGGCACCTACTCAAATATTTGTATATTTATTTGCATGTAGGCTATGTTCAAAAAAATCTCTTCCAATCTTTTAAATCTCTTAAAATATATCGCCCGTTGGGTGGCAATGGTAACACCTGTAGCTATTTCTATTGGTAGCATGGTGGCCCTGTTTTTATGGCTGCTCAATTGGGCCATCCAATTCAGGTTTGGGCACGCCTGGCTGTTATTCCTGCTGCCGCTGGCGGGCGTCGCCATACATTTTATGTACAAATGGTACGGGCAATCGGCAGAGCGGGGCAATAACCTCATTATCGATGAGATACACCAGCCCGGTGCGGGGGTACCAAAGCGCATGGCGCCACTTATTTTGGCCACTACGGTTATTACCCACTTGTTTGGCGGCTCGGCAGGGCGCGAGGGCACGGCGGTGCAGATAGGCGGCAGTTTAGCCAACCTGTTTGCTGGCTGGTTTAAGTTGGATGAAGCCGATAAAAAAACAATACTCACCGCAGGGGTAGCTGCCGGTTTCGGCGCGGTTTTCGGCACGCCTTTAACGGGCACCGTCTTTGCGCTGGAGGTGATAGCCGTTAGCCGTATTGATTACAAGCTCCTTTTCCCCTGCCTGGTAGCGGGCCTTGTGGGCGATCTGACCGTTGCGGCCTGGGGTATAAAACACACCGCTTACCATGTAGATATCGTAGATACCGGCCAGGTTATTTATGGCCTGCATTTGCCACTAAGCTTGTTGTTGCTTGCCAAAGTAGCAGCCGCAGCCATCGTGTTCGGTGTGGCAAGTATGGCGTTTGCGCACGCTACGCATCTGGTAAAAAATATTTCACTTAAATGGGTAAAAACCACCTGGCTTATCCCTGTTTTGGGTGGGTTAATCATCATCGGCCTTACCTACCTGCTTGGCCGGCCCGATTATTTAAGCCTGGGGGTTGCGGCCGAGCATCCGGGTGCGGTAACCATCGTTTCGGCATTCCAACATGGTGGCGCGTTTGCATTCAGCTGGTTGTGGAAACTTATTTACACAGCCATCACCTTAGGCACCGGCTTTAAAGGGGGCGAGGTTACGCCCTTATTTTATATAGGAGCCACCCTGGGCAACACGCTAGCCGACCTGATGAACGCTCCGGTTGGGCTTTTTGCCGCGCTTGGTTTTATAGCGGTGTTTGCCGGGGCAACCAATACGCCAGTCGCCTGTACACTAATGGGTATAGAACTTTTTGGCGGCCATTACGCTCTACTGTTTGCCATAGCCTGCTTTACAGCCTATCTTTTTAGCGGCGAAGGCGGCATTTACCCGGCTCAGCGCACCGCCAGCAACAAGCAGCACGCGCAACTAAGCGCAAAGCCGTGTTACCTGCGCCGCATGCTCAACAGGTATAAATTTTAAAGCGCAAAAACATATCGCGCCATTATTGTTATATTAGTCGACCAATACATCATACCATGCAGATCAGCAGGATACTCATCGGGATAGACGACAGCAAATTTGCCGAAAACGCCGCCGCCTATGGCTTTAGCCTCGCCAAAAAATTTGATGCGCATGTTGGGCTGGTGCACATCGTAGAGCCTATGGTATCGCCTATCACCACCAACGATAGTATTACCGGCATGCCCTTTGCCGACGCAGGCATTAACGAGGTAGAAATGCTGAACCTACAGGAAAATATCGGCGAAAGCCTGGTAAACCGCACCATTCAAAAATTCGCTGGTGATTTACAGGTTACCCACTTCAGCGAATATGGCTCTACTGCCGATGGCATACTGCATTGCAGCAAAGAGTTCAAGGCCGACCTTATCGTTATAGGCACGCACAGCCGAAGCGGGATAGACCGCCTGTTGATGGGCAGCGTAGCCGAAAGCGTAGTGCGCCACGCGGAAGTACCGGTGCTGGTGGTGCCGTTTAGTTCATAGCCTATGGTTCATGGTTGATAGCAAGAGAGCTTTTCTGCCATGAACCATAGGCTATGAACTATCTAATACAGCAATCTAAACTTTATCGTGTTTTCTATAGCCTTCAATTCGTTTAGTACGCCTGCTTCGTAGCCGGTGTTTACATCGGTAATTACGTAGCCTATTTGGCTGTTGGTTACCAAAAACTCGCCTACGATGTTGATGTTGTGGCGGGCAAACACTTCGTTTATTTTGGCCAGTATTCCGGGTACGTTCTTGTGGATGTGTATCAGGCGGTGGGCGTTGTTGTTGCGCGGCGGCTGCAGATCAGGGAAGTTGCAGCTCATGTGCGTGCGGCCTTCGTTCATGAACGCGATAACCCTTTTGGGGATAAAATCCGAATTGCGGGGGTTATCCTTAGGGTCGTCGAAGATGATGATACCGGCATCGCAGGCCGCTTCTGACAGCTTGCGGCCTATCCTACCGAAACAGCCTATTACTTTCAGGCGGCCGGCATTCTGTATCTGCTCGGGTGTGGGCTGGTTGGCTTCGTCACAAAACAATACGCCGGCTTCTTCCAGGTATTTCACTTCTATGGTATCTTTGTGGCGCAGGTTGTAACCTTCGCGTTTCATCTGGCCGAGGGCCTCGTCATCAATATTGCCAACAACCAGGCATTTGATGCGGTTTTTGGGGTACGATATCGCCCTCGGCAGCTTATTGATGTACAGGAACTCATCAAAGCTAGGGGTAATATGGTCCGCCTTCTCGGCTACGGATTTTCGTTCGATATTCTCTGTAAAGGCAAAGAATTTTTTGATCATGCCCGATTCCTTCAGCTGGAAATCGGAGTACCCATCGCCTATGCCGAATATTTCGCCCGGCAGGTTAAGCTCTTTCAGCAGCTTCACCTTGCCGCCCTCCTGCGAAAGCGGGTTGCTGCGGTCGTAGCCTATGATATTGCCCTCCTCATCGAACACGAAGGTGTTGGCATAGATATTCTCTTTTTTGATGTGGTATTCGGTAACCACCGGGATGATGAACTCCTTGAAGCCGCCCGATACGATGAGCACTTCTTCCTGGTGGTTTTTGAAGAAGGCCGTGTTGCGCGAAAAGGATACCGATACCTTCTTCTTGAGGTGGGTAATCAGCATCTTAAGATGGTCGCGGTTGGCGCAAAGCAACTTTACCCGGGCTTGCAGGCTCTCGGTAAACGAGAGGCGGCCCTCCATAGAAGCATTGGTAAGGTCTTCTATCTGCTTGTAGATGGCTTCCCTATCGGGATGGTTTTTGAGGGAGATACGGGCAAGTTCGTCTAAGGCTTCAACCTGTGTAAAGGTGCTATCGAAATCTATGATAAAATACTGATCCATGTAAGGGTACAAATTGCTGCTGCAAATGTGCACATTTTTGGCAGAACAGTATCCCTGGAATTTTAAACAACAGGAGAGTTAACAACATGTGTGGCCCCTAAGCTCACAACGGCAGCAGTAAGAAGAATAAACAGCCGGCATTTGACCGGCTGCTATAGGTTTGGGTTGAATTTGTAATATTTTAAGGCTTGCACAATTTCGAAGCCGACAGAGCCGGGCGGAGCAGATCCACTTTTCAGTGCCCCAGATCCACCGCCGCCCGAACTCGCCGCTTTATCATCAACAGGTACTAAGCTATTTATGATTACCCGCAGGCAGCATCGGTTTCTTACCAAAGATAGCTTGGGCAATAAAGCTGGCAATACCGTGTTGATGGTATAATCAATTGCGGTTTTCTGTAAAAGTCATTAAGGCTGGGTAAGCCGCATCATCGGGATGAGGTAGCCGTGAGGCGCTTTTTTTTAATTGGTCCGTTTTTGTTAACGAACATTAAACTTTTAAGTTATTTTTATAACATTTACAACACCGGCATGCCCGGTAAGCAATAGCATCTAAAGTATTGACCAATGAAGAAGAAATTCTACATAGCGCTATCGGTTACCATCATAGCAACTATAGCATTCATCACCACAAATTTTACGCTTTACTTCAATGGCAGTAAAATTGCCGATTTCGTGCAGGGCTTTTCGGGTGGTTTGGCCTGCGGGGCTTTTATAGCAACCATCAGCTTCGGCGCACGGTGGAAACGCGAGAAAGATGCACAGGCATCAATCAATTGATAACACATGATAAAATACACCCTTGCATTATTGCTGGTTTTGCTATGTAAAGTAAGCGGCGCGCAAAACGATGGTTATCATCGGCCCGCCTTTACCTTAAAACTTTTTGTAGACAGTGCCAATTTTTATCAGGCCGACATCCCCGAATCCACCTACTTCCCAAAGGAAGGGGTAGTGCAGATTTTCCCGGGAGAAACCTTATATATTGAGGCGGATGTTGTTGGCAATAAGCTGGCGAACTTTAAAGCGATGCCTGCAATTATCAACAAAGAAAAAACGCTGACGATTATTTTTGAGCAGGATTACGAAGGCAAGGTACACAACCAGATGCGGCTAACCATCTCTAATCCTTTTGCGAAGCAATTGGATTACATGGCCATGATGAATTTGATGAAACAAAGGCGTTGGGTAGAGACGTCGGTGATACCGGTTATGCCGGGTAAAAGATCGATTGAGATGTGGCCTGATATTTTAACCAGCATCGCCCTCAGCGATTTTACCTTAAAGGAATAGCACTGCTGACCGGCCTTTATCATAAAAGGGATAAGCCTTTGCAAGCTTATCCCTTTAAGCACCTGTTTCGCAACGGGGCCAATCTTCTTATGGTTTAGCGTAAGCGGGTACCGGAGCTTTTTCTTCAGCCTTTTTTTGGGTGAATTTGGCAAACAGCGCTTTGGCTTTGCCCCAAACACCTTGTACGGAATCTTCACTGATGTAGTGCGATGCCTTTTGCGACAGGATACCCACCATGGTTTTTACCAGGAAGTTAGAATGCCTGAACAATGTTTTGTTGAGCGTTAAAGGCAATACTATGCGCGATAGCAGGCCTACGAAATCCTGGCTGAAGAAACTTTCGTTCTTTACCCCATCAATCGTTGGCGATTTAGGGAACAGCGACATCGCCGTGGAAAAAATTGCCGCGGGGCTGGCGAAACGCAACTTTAAAGCTACGGACTGCTCCTGCTCCAGGTTTTTTAACCTCGCTATCTCAACCTTCAGGTCGTTTGCGTTTTGTATCAGGATATCCATATCTTATTTAAATAGCTTCCTTACCAGTATGTTAACAATAGGCCGCTCTATAGGTTTTTTGGCAACGAATAAAATTATAGCCAGCAGCATGTAAAGTACTGCAACCGAGCCAAAGCCCTTCCAATAAGAATGGAACACATCGCCAAGAAACAAGGCTAAGGTAAAGCTGGCGAACAAAAATGTAAGCAGGAAGAATATTACCACAACCAGCTCCACAACAACGTTGGCTGCTACAGCTGTGCTGCGTTCTATTACTTCTAATTTTAAGAGTTTTACGCGTGTTTCAACGTACTCTGTTGCCTGGTCAATTATTGGGCGGGCTGTCTCTTTTTGTTGTTCCATATATCGGAAAAAAATTGGGGGCCTACATTAACCCGCAAACGGTAAAATTTATGCGTGCTCCAAATCGTCCTGGTATTCTTCCTCGGCCGATTTTACTTTGCTTTTAATGTTCTCCACAACGGTGTCTTTTAAACTTAAGATCCTGTCGAGTTCGTTAGAAGCCGTTTCTTTGATGGTGTCGCCAAGGTTCTTCAATGAATCTGAAAGCTTGTCGCGTGTTTCGGTTCCTCTTTCGGGTGCAAATAAAATTCCAAGTGCCGCACCTGCCGCCAATCCTGCAAGCAACGCGACAACTACTTTTGTGTTATCGTTCATACTGTATTAATTTATAAGTTGAATATTTGTTTTATTAATTACTAAATTTATTTGAGGCGGTTGCCTTAGGCGTATTTTTTACAATATAATCATTAACGTTCAAAACCGCCATATTGTTACGTGTCGGGCCCGGTGCGTATGCGTTCCAGCCTGTCGGCAGCCAGCCGGTTAGTCTCGTAAATTTCAAGCAATAATAAGAAATATGATAGCAAAACCGGCCCGAAAACAAGCCCCAATATACCAAAAAGCGGCAGGCCGATAAACACGCCTATAACCGAGATAATAGGGTGCGTATTGCCCACCCGTTTGTTGATGATAACCCGCAGCACATTATCTACATTGCCTATAAACAGCAAACCATAGGCCAGTAGCAATACCCCTTTTAGGTTTTGCCCGTTGGCAAAAAATATGATGCTTGCCGGTATGCACATGGTAGGCGCGCCCACCACCGGCAAAAACGACAGGAACAGGCCTATCACCCCCCAAAAGATGGCATCTGGTATTTGGAAGGCATAAAAACCCATGGCCAAAAGCACGCCCTGCGTTATGGCGATGATGCCTTGCCCCAATACGTTTGAGTAGGTAGAATCGCGCAGGGCCTGGGCAAATTTAAGCGCGTGTTGCTCGCGGAAGGGCGCGTACTTAAGTAAGCCGCTCTCAAAAGCCCCCATCTGCGTAAACATAAAATACATTAAAAAGTACATTACCAATAGGGTAATGATGATGCTTGCCGCGCTTCCAAGCAGTGATGGAAACAAATCGGCCCCGTAAGCACCCAGCTTTTGCAGGGTATCTTCGGCAAAATGGGGCTGGTTTAAGTTGGCGCCTGTAAAGGCATCTATCTTGGCCGTCCATTTATCTATGGGCAGGGCCTCTTTGTTGATACTGCCTATTTTGCCTATCACCATGATACTGAGCGAAAGGAACGGTATCACGATAACGATAAGCGAAATAAAAATGATGATGAGCGCCGCGAAGGTGCCGTTAAGGTTTTTCTTATCCACCATCCATAAATAAAACGGGCGGAAGATGGTAAACAGCACTATGGCACCCAATATAGAGCTGAACAGTTCGCTTAGCGCGTACAGCAAAAAGCAGCCAAGCACTATAATGCTTACCAATACGATGTTGTTACGCTGCTTATAGTTAAAGATGGACATGCTTGTGAAAAGCCCTAGTTTGGATGGTTAACAACGGACAGGCGAAAAAGTTTATCGGCGCAGGGCTTATTTGTAATTATTTAGCAGGTGGTATGATATCAAGCAGGCGGTCTATCTTTTGGGCGGAGGCGAGCATGCTATCCACATAAAGTGCCGTATCGCCATCCAGGTCCTCTACCTCGTACCGCAGGCCCTCAATAGCCAAATGGATATTGGATAGCTGGTTCTTGATATCGTGCTTCAGTGCTAAAAGGGCTTCGGCATCGGGCATACTGCTGTTGCTGCTTGCCATAACGTTTTTATTTTAAATTGATAGCCTTCATCTTATTGTAAAGGGTTTTGCGGTCGATATTCAAAATCTCCGCCGCCTTTGTTTTGTTGAAGTTCACTTCGCGCAGCACCTTTAAAATGGTTTCGTGCTCGGCACCCAGGGCGGCGTTCTTCAAATCGTGCTTTGGGGCCTCCCTGGTATCAATTGGTGGTGCAGCAGGCGCACTGCTGTAGCCATTCCCGGCCGGTGCTTCGTAAGCGGTAACCCTAAAGTTCGATATCTCCAGCGGCAGGCTTTTGAGGCCTATTTCGGTACCCTCCGTAAGCAAGGTGGCGCGACGTACTACATTCTTCAGTTCGCGGATGTTGCCCGGCCAGCGGTAATTCATGAAGCACTCGTAAACCTCGGGCGAAAATGTGCTTACGTTGCGGCCCAGCTCCTGGTTGGCAATTTTGAGGAAATGCGCGGCCAGCATTATGATATCGTTGCCCCTATCGCGCAGCGGCGGCATGTAAATACTGAATTCGTTGAAACGATGGTACAAGTCCTCGCGGAAACGGCCCTTGGAGATACATTCCTGCAGGTTTTCGTTGGTGGCTATAATGATGCGCACATCAAGGTCTATCTCTTTGGTGCTGCCTATGCGCTTTACTTTGCGCTCCTGCACGGTACGCAATAAGGCGGCCTGTATCTCGTAAGACAAGTTGCCCACTTCATCTAAAAACAGCGTGCCGCCGTTAGCCATTTCAAAGTGGCCTATCTTGGTGGCAAATGCGCCGGTGAACGAACCTTTTTCGTGGCCGAAGAACTCGCTTGCAGCCAGCTCTTTGGTGAGCGACCCGCAATCCATCGCTATGAACGGCTGATTGGCGCGGGGGCTGTTAAGGTGTATGCTTTGGGCTACCGATTCTTTGCCCGTGCCGCTTTCGCCCAGTATAATTACGCTGTAATTGGTTGGCGCAACCAACTCTATTTGCCTTAGCAGATCTTTGGATGCACGGCTGGTGCCGGCTACGAACTCGCCCGAAAGCACTTGTTTCTTGCCCTCTTTCTGCGGTTTACCGTTGCTGGTGTAATTGTTATCCATCTCCAGCAGGGCGTACTGCGTTTCTATAGCTTTAGAGATGGTGGTGAGTATCTCATCGGGGTAAAGGGGCTTGGTAATGTAATCGTAGGCACCCATTTTAATGAGCTCTACCGCCATTTTTATATCCGAGTAGCCGGTGATGATAATTACGCCGGTTTTGGGGTATAACGATTTGATGTTTTTGAGCATTTCGCGCCCGTCGGTATCCTCCAGCCTAAAGTCGCAAAGCACCAGGTTGTAAGCTTTATTTTTGAGATACTCCATCCCGCTGCTGCCGTTGGTGGCAGTATCAACTTCGAAGCCATTGCGCGTTAAGAACTTAGAAAGCAAAAGCCCAACATTCACCTCGTCATCTATGATGAGAATCTTCTTCATATTGGCCATAACAGTTTACAGGTAGTATAATAGAACGATGTTAAGGTACAATTTTTTGCTAAAAATTACGAATTAATTAAAGTTGGGCAAAAAAATCGGGATAAGCACCCGGCATCTACCTAAAAAATTTAACGCAAATAATATTGGCGATAAATCAACTCGTTACGCAGTACCTGCTGCTATGTTTTTCAACCTTTAAAACCCATACGCTACCCTCAGCCCTAACAGATTCACTTTGCTGTTTTCGTAATCTGCGTTGAATTTGCTCGTAGCCTCATAACGTATGCCGATATCGATGAAATTACCGTTTGAGCTAACCGGGCATAGCACCCCAATTTGTGGCGCGTAAGTAAAAGCTACCGATTTACCGCCGGAGTACGCAGATTTGTTCAGTAAGAATGCTGCACCCGCTTCGCCCTGTATGTAGAAGTTAGGTTCCAAAAAATACTTAAGCCCCGCTTTCAGAGGGACAATTTGTACAGCCGGTGTTTTATAACTGGATGGCGCATCCTGCAAATTCAAGGCAAGCGATTTACCGAAATAGTTTTGGAAGCCCGCGCCGATGGTAAACTGCAGCTCCTTTACAATGGGGATGCCTGCCTGCAGCGAGGCGCCCAGCATCACTGAGTTGGTTTCTTTGATGCCAGCGGTTGCAATGCCGGCATCAATGCCGATAGTGAATCGTGTTTTGGCGGCACCGGTAGTTTGGGCTTTGGCTGCAAAAGCCAGCAGGATAAAAGCGATAGTGGTGATGATTTTCATGTGGATGTTTTAAGGTGATGCGTAATTTGCCTAATGGCGTTTTAAGCTACAGTTATGGTTTTGTTAAGTTTTGCGGGCATGGTTAAGCCGGGTTTAGGCGGCGGCTTTTGATAATTACGTGGGTAAGCGGCGTTTCGCAACAAAGGGCGGCTGATTTCGCGACCCGAAAAAAAAACGGAAGCCAGCCAGCCTCCGTTTTTAATTAAAACAAAGTGTAGATATAGGGTAAGTTCTTAAAAGCCGTAAGCCACACGCAGCGCCCAAAACTGTATGGTGCTGCCATTGGGGCCGGGGCTGTATTGGGTTGTCTTTTCGTACCGGATGCCCGCATCTATAACATCGCCGCCGCCGATAGGTAGTTGTATGCCAACCTGCGGGGCATAAGTAAAGGCCACCGATTTATCATTGAAATAAGCCGATTTATTCAGCAAAAGCACAGCGCCCGCTTCGCCCTGGAAGTAAAGATGCGCCAACGGGAAGAATTTGATGCCTGCTTTTAGGGGCAGCAGGTGCACATCGCTGCTGGTAAAGGTTGGTGCGCCCGACAATTGGGCCACGCTGTAAGTATGCCCGAACATATTGAGGTAGCCTGCATTAAGCGTAATAAAAATTTGCTTGTTGAGCGGGATATCTGCCTGCAACGAGCCGCCGAGCACCTTTGTATAAGCCTGGTTAAGGTGGCCCGTAGGGATGCCCGCATCTATGCCAATGCTGTAACGGGTGCCGCTTACGGTAGTGCTGCCGCTTTGTGCTTTGGCAGCAACGGCCAGTGAGGTTAATACAATAATGGTAAAGAGTTTTTTCATGTGTGGCTAAGGTTTGTTATTATGGGTATTACGCCATAATTGCATCAAATGCTACAACGCTTAAAACAAAGATTTAGTAGCGGGGCTTTGTAACATAATTGTTAGGAAAGCGGCAAACTTAAAACAAACAGGGGGAAACCGTTCTGGCTTCCCCCTGTTTGCTTGTTTTTCGGTGGTTTTGGTAAATGTAGGGCCGATTAAAAGCCGTAAGCCACACGTACACCTACAAAGTTCACTTTGCTGTTATCGAATGCACTGCTGTATTTGGTGGTACCTTCGTAACGTACGCCTGCATCTATAAAGTTGCCGCTTGCACTAACCGGGAACTGCACGCCTATCTGTGGTGCGTAAACAAATGCTACTGATTTATCATCGAAGAAATCTGATTTGTTCAACAAGAACGCTGCGCCGGCTTCGCCCTGGATGTAGAAGTTGGCAACCGGGAAGAATTTTAAACCGGCTTTAACAGGCAGTAACTGCAGGTTTGGTACTTCGACAGTAGAAGACGGACCGCCTACTAACCCCGTGAAAGTTTTGCCGAATACATTGTTGTAGCCTGCGTTAACGGTTACGAATAATTGGCTGGCCACAGGGATATCTGCCTGTACCGAACCGCCCAGGTTCCATTTGTAAGCATCTTTAAAGTTACCCGTTGGGATGCCTGCATCAACACCGATGCTGTAGCGTATGCCGCTTTTAGTAGTAGTGGTAGAAGTTGTTGTTGCTGTTTGTGCTTTTGCGGCGAATGAAAGGCCAACGAAAGCTAAAGCGATTGTTGTGATTTTGAATGCGTTTTTCATGATATGTAAATTTTAAATGCTTGTGCTGTTTTGATTAGCACAGGGCAAATTAAAGCATGAAACAGCTACCGATTTTTCATGGGATTGTAAGGTTAATTCAATCGTTTGATTAACAATATTTTATTTTTTGACCGGATGGGTGTTTTAGTCAGGGCATTGTAAAGAAGAGGCCGAATGGTTGTTTTTGAGTAATATTTCAAAGCCTCAAACTAAACCATCGAAGTGCCTTTTTAGCCTAAAAACGCGTAAAATGGACATATTGCGGGTAAAACGTCGTTCCAGATAGGCCTGATAACTTTAAAAACGGAAGCCCGCATGTAGCGCCAGGAAGCTTACTTTAATGGCGCTATTTCCTTTCGGGAGGGTGGATTGATAGCGCAGGGATGCAATAAAGCGATGGCTGCCCACAGGCAACTCCACGCCAATTTGGGGTGAATATACAAAAGCTGTACCTGGTTCATATGATGTGCGCGGGGTGCCGGAAAAGAAAGCTGCCCCTGCTTCGCCTTGTGCAAACCATTTCGGACTGAGATAATACTTCAACCCCAGCTTTGCGGGTACCGACTTTACCCCAATATAATTTACCGCCGGGATATTTGGCGGTTGCGCGCGGGATTGATTTTTGCCTAAAAAGTAATTATAACCACCGTCAATAGTAAAATAGAGCCTTTTGTTGAGCGGGAGCCCTACCTGCACCGAACCGCCAAACATTGCAGAATGGGTATTGGCAAGCGTGCCTGTTACTATGCCAATATCGGGCCCGATACTGAATTGTACTTTGCTGATGAATTGCGCATGTGCTGCATGCGGCACTATAGCCAAAACAAATACAACCGCAAGCGCTCTCCTTATTGTTCTATACATCTTGCAGTTGAAAATTAGCCGGTGGTTTTGCATCATTTTTTTATTGTCCTTTAAACTCCGCCTTGCGTTTGCCCAGAAAAGCGGCTACACCTTCGGTAAAGTCTTCGGTGCCGAAGCATTTGGAAAACTCGGCGATCTCCACTTCATACCCATTTACACATTCGGTGGATGCAGCATTAACGGCTTTTATTGCGGACGCTAAGGCCAGCGGGGCGCGGGTGAGTATTTTGTTGAGTATCTCTTCTGCTTTAAGCAGCAACTCTTCCTGAGGTACTACATGGTTCACCAGGCCGGACTGAAGTGCTTGCGCGGCAGTCACCATATCTGCCGTCATAATCATCTCAAGCGCTTTACCGCGGCCAACCAGTTGGGTTAAGCGTTGGGTACCGCCGTAGCCGGGTATCAAGCCCAACGTTACTTCGGGCAGGCCCATTTTAGCGTTATCGCTGGCTATGCGGATATGGCATGCCATGGCCAGTTCCAACCCGCCGCCAAGGGCAAATCCATTTACAGCTGCAATAACGGGTTTGCTGCCGTTGGCAATTACATCAAATACATTAGTTTGTGCTTCCTGGGCTATCACGCGGCCGCCTTCGGTATCTACGCCAACAAACTCGGCAATATCGGCACCGGCCACAAACGCTTTTGTACCTGCACCGGTGATGATGATGCCGCCCACCTCAGCGTTGCCGAACGCATCTGTTAAAGCGGCGCGCAGTTCCTGAAGGGTTTGCTTATTAAGGGCATTCAACTTGCTTTCGCGGTTGATGGTGATATATTGTATGCGCCCTTTGCTTTCTATCAATAAATTCTGAAAATCCATAGTAATAGCGTTAAAAGTTACGGTTGGCGTGTACCCATTCTGTAATGTATTTTACGATATCTGCCGTACTGGTACCCGGCGGGAAGAGTTCGCCTACACCTATTTTTTTTAGTTCTGCCATATCATCGGCAGGTATAATGCCGCCGCCGGTGAGCAGTACATCGTCCATCCCTTTTTGTTTGATGAGCGCCATAACCTTTGGAAAAACCGTCATGTGTGCACCGGATAATATACTGATGCCTATCGCATCCACATCCTCCTGTAGCGCGGTGTTCACCACCATTTCGGGAGTTTGCCTCAGGCCGGTGTAGATAACTTCCATACCAGCATCGCGCAGGGTGGTGGCGATGATGCGTGCGCCGCGGTCGTGCCCATCCAGCCCTACTTTGGCAACTAAAACACGTATGGGGCGGTTGAATTGGGTATCGCTCATAATTATTCGAAGCTATGATTTTTTATGTGGAGGTGCAAGGTATTGATTTGTGTGGCGGCGATTTAACCGCAAAGGGCACAAAGAAAACGCAAAGAAGCACAAAGCCTGTGTTGGTGTCAAAAGAGCTTACTTAAGCACCTTGCAAATCCTTTGCGATCTTTGCGCTTACCACAATGCAAATCCTTTGTGCCCTTTGCGGTTAAATCACAACCTGCAAATCAATAAATTCCGTACTTTTGCAGCCTGTTAGAGATACCATGAGCGAAGAAAAATCACTGAATTTTATAGAGGAAATTGTTGAGGGCGATATTGCCGAAGGTAAGCACGGCGGCAGGGTTTTAACCCGTTTCCCGCCCGAGCCGAATGGTTATTTGCATATCGGGCACGCAAAGTCGATATGCTTAAACTTTGGACTTGCCCAGCGATACGGCGGCAAAACCAACCTGCGTTTCGACGATACCAACCCTGTAAAAGAGGATGTGGAATATGTGGACAGTATTAAGGAAGATGTAAAATGGCTTGGGTTCGAATGGGCCGAGGAGCTTTACGCATCCGACTATTTCGATAAACTATATGACCTTGCCGCTGAACTCATCAAACAAGGCCTTGCCTATGTAGATGACAGCAGCGCTGAGGAAATTGCCATACAAAAAGGTACGCCAACTGAACCGGGCGTGGGTAATGAATACCGCAACCGCAGCGTGGAAGAAAACCTGCAGCTGTTTGCCGATATGAAGGTCGGTAAATATCCTGATGGAGCCAAAGTGCTGCGTGCTAAAGTGGATCTGGCTTCGCCAAATATGCAGCTTCGCGACCCATTGATGTACCGTATTAAGCATGCCCACCATCACCGGACCGGCGATGCCTGGTGCATTTACCCGATGTACGATTTTGCGCACGGGCAAAGCGATGCCATTGAAGAAATTACGCACTCGATATGCACGGTGGAGTTCATCCCCCACCGCCCGCTTTATGAGTGGTTTATAGAGAAGCTGAACCTGTTCCCCAGCAAGCAATATGAGTTTGCCCGTTTGAACCTGAATTATACGGTGATGAGCAAGCGTAAGCTGCTGCAACTGGTTACTGATGGTCACGTTGACGGCTGGGACGACCCGCGCATGCCTACCATTAGCGGCCTGCGCCGCCGTGGTTATACGCCTGCGAGTATCCGCGAGTTTTGCGAGCGCATTGGTGTGGCTAAACGCGAGAACATGATTGACGTAGGCTTGCTGGAGTTCTGCATCCGCGAGGACCTCAATAAAACCGCATGGCGCCGTATGGCCGTTTTGGACCCGGTGAAACTGGTGATCACCAATTACGAAGAAGGCAAAACCGATACCTTCCAGGGTGAGAATAACCCCGAAGTGGAAGGCGGCGATGGAAGTCGCGAGTTTCCTTTCGGTCGCGAGATATGGATAGAGCGCGAGGATTTTATGGAAGTGCCCGCCAAGAAATACTTCCGCCTGAGCATTGGTGGTATGGTGCGCCTTAAAAATGCGTACATCATCAAAGGTGAAAGCGTAGTGAAGGATGCTGATGGCAACATTACTGAGATCCATTGCACGTACATTCCCGAATCGAAAAGCGGTAACGACACCAGCGGCATCAACGTGAAGGGTACCATCCACTGGGTGAGCGTAGAGCACGGCAAAACTGCCGAAGTGCGCCTGTACGACCGCCTCTTCCAGGTGGAGGACCCCAGCAACGAGGATGGCGATTTTAAAGATTATATCAACCCCAACAGCCTGCAGGTATTAACTACGGCTTATATAGAACCGGATTTGGCCAACGCCAAAATTGGCACCCCGGTGCAGTTTATGCGTAAAGGCTATTTCACGCTGGATAAGAACTCAACTGCAGATAAACTGGTGTTTAACCGCACGGTGACGCTGAAGGATGGCTGGGTGAAAAAATAAGAGCGTCAGCCCCCCTGCCCCCTGAAGGGGGAGCTTTTGAAAATCTTAATGCCCGCCTGAAAAATCAGGCGGGTTTTTTATTCCCAATTTTTATTGGATAATACCTACATTTAATGCACCCTGGCCACAATGAAAACAAAACTTCTTGCCCTTATCGTACCCCTCATGTTGCTTTTTGCCAATGCGCAAAGCCAGCCTGATTATAAGAAAAACTTTATAAAAAGAATTAACGGCATCAGTGGGGTTTTAAAAATTGACAGTGATGTAAACTTGCTAAGTATACAAACGGGCGAACATACCTACCGCCTGTGTGCATTAAATTATGAGATGGAAACGCTGTGGAAACTCACTATCAAAGAAGAGATTATTGCCAGCGGCATGTTCAATGGCAATATATTGATAGTCACTAATCCGGAAAAACCTAACAACGGGTTAGATAGATATCTAGGCTACCTCATTAATCAACATACCGGCAAGGTGCTTATTCACAAAGAGATTTATAGCACTATAACGTATAACGAAAAGGTGGGTTACCCACTTATAGCTACAAATGGAGCCTTTTTTAAATTGATGGTACGAACAAGGGCCGCAAATGAAAAATACGTTTACATGGGCGAACATGACCGCGGCTATAATTTATCGGATGATTTTATCGTGTTTGATTTTGACGAAAAATTATCTGTAAAACGAAGTTTTAACCCGCAAGCTGATGATGGCGAGTATATCGGCTCGGCTATCAATAGAAGGGGCGACGTGCTTTTGGCTACCCTTAGAGATACAGGGCGATTAATCACCGTGTACAGATACAGCAGCGATAGTACGCAGAAACCATTAATGTTATGCCAAACTGCAAATGTTTATAACCGGCGCGGCTATGTTGCTTATCACTCACCTCAATTAAAAATTTATCCATCGGCCCTTGATAATGATGTTGCCTACTATGGCTTTGTTTATGAGAACATGGACAAAGAGGTAGCTTTAAATGTTACAAAACTTAACTTTACTACAAACACCAGTAAAATATCTAACACCATAATTAACCTAAAGTACCTGCTTGCTTTAAAAGTTAAATTAGATACTACACGCGCTACCTATGATAACAGTGCCAAATTCGGCCATCCTTTGATGTATGATTTACATTATCTAAACGATGAAAGCGGCACACTTATCAACAGTATAAGCGGTTCATATGCTTATGGCGGCATCCACGAGCCGGTATATTTTAACGGATACTCACCTATCATAACCGCTTATGACGGAAATATGAATATAAAATACAATAAAGTAGTCCCGATAAACTATGCAAATACACTTAGACCGGTAAATCCCGGGTATTTCACCCGCGATAACACTTTAAAAGTTATTGCCTACAGTAGTGAAGAACCCTTTAAAACCAAGTATTATGAGTTAGATATTATTACCGGTACATTGTTTCGGGAAAACCCTCCATACTACGTGAGACAAAAGCAAGATGGTTTACCAGACGGAGGGAACATTTTATGGTATAACAATGGCTTCATTCTGCCTTACACATCACAGTTAAACAACGGGAAATACAATCTTTCTTTAGGACAGATTAAATACTAACCTGCCGGCACGGTTTTACAAATTAGAAACCTTTGTGCTTTAACCCCCAAACCCCACAACATCCCGCAGGTAATTATCCATCATATCCATATCAATGATATCATTTACGTAGCCGATGTACATATCGGGGAGTATGATGAGCGCTTTGCGCTGGCCGGGGCGTATCTCGAAGGTATCGAAGATGTGCTGGTTTTTGTCTGACGGGGGGAGGTGGAAGAAATTGAGCGTTAGGTTGTATTGTTGCGTAATCCATTTGGCTATGGCAAACAGGTAGTTTTCCTGCACGATGCCGATGGTGATAAGCGTGAACCCGGGCTTGCTGCACCAGGTGTGTATATCGGTCATCTCCTGTTTCTTCTCGTCGAATATCTCCAGGTATGGTAGCCTGTCGCCGGCTTTTATTTTGCTGTTGTGGCTAAGGTGCAGGTTGATTTTGCTATCGCGATAGCTGATACCTATTTGCGACAGGCCCCTGAAAATCTCCGTGCGCATCTTATGCTTTTTCCAGATGTATTTAAGCAGCGCCGGAACGACGATGCGTTTGAACGGATTGGCGAAAAAGTTTTGTGAGGTAACGATATTGAAAGCCCTATCGGTACTTTTAAGTAAAGCGCGGGCCACGGGCATGCGTTCTTCGGCGTAGCTGTTTAATATGCCCGGCGCTAATTGCCCGGTTACCACACCTGCAAGTTTCCAGGTCAGGTTGTAGGCATCCTGCAGGCCGGTATTCATGCCCTGCCCGCCTACCGGCGAGTGGATATGCGCGGCATCGCCAATCAAAAAACAGCGGCCTTCATTGAAATTATAGGCCATGCGGTGATGCAGCTTGTACACGGTGAACCAGTTTTTGTCCTCTACATTTAGCGGCTGGGCAGTAACGGCGCACAGGTGGGGCAATACCTCTTCAAAAATAACAGCGTCCTTATCCAGCGCTGCGGGCAGGTTGCCTACTACGCGATAAGTCCGTTCCGCTTTTTTAATCGGGTAGCGGGCACAGCAACCCGGCAATGCCCTTTGGTCACTTCTTCAACTGGTGTGTTATTTCCTTGTTGATAAGTTTTACCCATATGTCGTAACCCGGTTTATTAAGATGAATCCCATCGGGCTTTGCATACCTCATGTCCAGGTCTCCTTTTTTATCTTTAACCCATCTATTTAAATCGATGTAGGTGTAATTTACCGCATCCGCATGCCGTATTAATTCGCTGTTTATAAAATTTATCTGCTTGTTTTTATGATACGATGCCGGATACTCTGTTTTCACATCATCGTTTGTTGGTAAAATACTTGTAATATAAACCTTTGTGCCGGGCGATTTTTTGTGAACCTGTTTCACAATTGACAGTATGTTTTTTATGATGATTGGTTGAGGAATGTTTTGGGAGATATCATTTATTCCAATTTCGATAAAAAGCTTCCCCGGCTTACGAATCATGATGTCGTTCAAACGCGCTAAAACACCATAAGTATTGTCGCCTGCAATCCCCCTGTTAATTACTGTAGAATCGCCTAAAAGTTTACCCCAGTCGCCAAATTGCGTTAAGCTATTCCCTAAAAATATAACTTTATATTTCACTACCTTTTCGCTGTTAAAAGCAGTTACACGCTTTTGGTAGTATTCTTTTGCATAACGTATGGTATCGTACCTTATATTTTGGCCAATTACGGCAACCGACGACAGGCAAAAAAATAGCAGCAGGCTTAGTTTTTTGGTATAACGCGCGCCAGTAAAAATTAAGTTTGTTGTGTTTTTTATTTCCATATAAATTTCTAAATGATTTTAAGTTTTTAGCTGTCCTTTTGCCTTCGACCCGATAACGGCTGCAAGGATATGTTTTTAAACGAATGAAAAATGTGCACAAATGATCAATTACAATAGGCCACCAAAACAAACGGATACATTTAATTGACTACGGCTATGTATTTCGACAACTTTCCAAATCACGCTAAACCAGGGTTTGATGAACAATCGCATTTTAGCCGGTTTAAAAAACATAATATTATTTTTAATGCGCTAAGCAGTTATAGCGTATGCGATCACCACATTGGCTGCCTGTCTTTTAAAACGGTGACCAGCGGGGAAGAATGGTACGGCATAGGCCACCGGTACGTAGCCGTAAGGCCTGGAAAATTTCTGATCATGAACAACAATCAGGCTTACTCCTCCCGGATAGATAGTGGTGAAGCAGTAAGGAGCGTGTCGGTTTTTTTTAAAGAAGAGTTCGCGTCGGCTGTGTTTCGCGACATACGCCATCAGGAAGGATCTCTGCTTGATGATCCGTTTACGGCCGACCGGGTAAACCCGGAGTTCTTTCAAACACTGAACGACATTGATACCGCGTTACAAGCAAAATTAAATGATCTGATCGCATCCCTTAACACCTATGGATATAACAACGCTATGGTTGATGAATACCTGGTGTTTATTTTGCGTCATTTGATCAGCACACAGATATCGGGGATAAACCATGCAAACGGCATAAACGCGGTAAAAGAGCATACCAGGATTGAAATATATAAGCGGTTATGCGTGGCGAAGGATGTGATAGAATCGTACTACATGGAACAACCCGATTTAGAGGCAATAAGTAGCATTTCCTGCTTATCAATCCCTCAACTGATCAGGCAGTTTAAGGCAGTTTTTAACACTACCCCCCATCAGTATTTGATTGAGGTAAGGCTTAAGCGGGCCCTGGAACTGTTGAAACATACCAATAAGCCAATACATGAGATTACCTGGAGATGCGGATTTGAAAACGCGAGTGCATTTTGCCGCGCGTTTAAAGCGCACTATGGGGTTCAACCGGCACGGTACAGAAGCGCGGGGCGTTAGCCCAATGCCAATAAGTTAGTCGGTCCCGCTAATCAAAAGTTCCCCTTTAGGGGGTTAGGCGGGAACAAATCCTACAACTTCCCGCAGGTAATTATCCATCATCTCTATATCGATGATATCGTTAACGTAGCCGATATACATATCGGGGCGTATGATGAGGGCCTTGCGCCGGCCCGGGCGTATCTCGAAGGTATCGAGGATGTGCTGGTTTTTGTCGGATGGGGGCAAGTGGAAAAAGTTGAGCGTTAGGTTATATTCCTGCGTAATCCATTTGGCAAGGGCAAACAAGTAATTTTCCTGCACAATGCCGATGGTTATCAGCGTGAACCCCGGCTTGCTGCACCAGGTGTGTATATCGGTCAGCTCTTGTTTCTTCTCATCGAATATCTCGAGGTATGGTAGCCTGTCGCCGGCTTTTATTTTGCTGTTGTGGCTAAGGTGCAGGTTTAGTTTGCTATCGCGATAGCTGATACCTATCTGCGACAGGCCCCTGAAAATCTCCGTGCGCATCTTATCCTTTTTCCAGACGTATTTAAGCAACCGTGGAACGACAAAACGTTTGAACAAATTGGCGAAAATGTTTTGCGAGGTAACGATATTGAAAGCCCGATCGGTACTTTTAAGTAAAGCGCGGGCCACAGGCATACGTTCTTCGGCATAGCTGCTTAATATGCCGGGCTTCAATTGTCCGGCTACTACGCCGGCCAGTTTCCAGGCCAGGTTGTAGGCATCCTGCAGGCCGGTATTCATGCCCTGCCCGCCTACCGGCGAGTGGATGTGCGCGGCATCGCCGATTAAAAAACAGCGGCCCTCATTGAATTTATCGGCCATGCGATGGTGCAGCTTGTACACGGTGAACCAGTTTTTGTCCTCTACATTAAGCGGCTGGGCGGTAACGGCACGCAGATGCGGCAATACCTCTTCAAAAGTAACGCCATCCTTATCCAGTGCCGCAGGCAGATTGCCCACAACGCGGTAAGTCCGTTCCTCGGGCATCAGGAAAAACGCCGCAAAACCACCGCTTGATAGGAACATATGCAGGCAGTCATCGTCAAAGCCATCTTTGAATTTAATATCGGCCAGATAAAATTTATGCGCGTAGGTATCGCCACTAAAGGGTATGCCTAATTGCTTGCGCACCACGCTATGTGCACCATCGGCACCAATCACATAATCGGCATGGAGGGTGTAGGTGGCATCGCCTGTTTGTAGTACTGCATCCGCACCATCTGCTGTTTGGCTTAGCGTATTAAGCGATGTTTCCCAGTAAACCGGGCAGCAGTTAAGGGCAAGGTTATCCAGCAGAATGCGTTCGTTCTTGCTCTGCGGCAGCATAAAAACGTATGGGAACGGCGTTTGCCCGGCACCTATTTCCTTTAGCGGGATACGGGCCATAACGGTATCACCACGGTGCAATACCGCCCCGGCAGCCAGCTTGCCTTCTTTAAGCGCCTGGGTGGAAAGGCCCATTTGCCTGTAAATCTCCATGGATCGGGCCTGCACCGCCAATGCCTTTGTTTGGGCAGTCGGCCCCTGCCGGGTATCTATGATAAGCGGCACGATGCCGTAGCGCAGCAATTGCGCAGCCATCATCAGGCCGGATGGGCCTGCGCCTACAATAAGCACCTGTGTATGTTTCGGCAGCGGTATCATGGCTTATCAGGCGTGGAACAACAAAAAGATAGCCGGCCGCTTGCGCAAGTCGGGTACTTGTTTTTTCCAGTCGGCAATGGTAAGGGTTTTGATGAATTCGGTGGAGGCCGTAATATCGCAGGCAATGCAAAGCCTGGTTTGCGGCTTGCTGTGTTTAAGCACATCTTCCAGCATACTATCGTTGCGGAAGGGCGTTTCAATAAATATCTGCGTTTGCTTCTTATCGGCCAACACCTCCATCTCCTTTATTTTTTTGGCGCGTTCTACTTTATCAATAGGGATATAACCGTGGAAGGTGAAGCTTTGCCCGTTGAAACCCGAGGCCATCAGCGCCAGCAATATAGAGCTGGGACCTACCAAAGGCACTACCTTAATGCCTTTGCGGTGCGCTTCGGCTACGATGTCGGCACCGGGATCGGCAATGCCGGGGCAGCCTGCCTCACTCATTAAACCAACGTCGTTGCCTGCCATCAAACCGGTAAAGAACTCCTTTAGGCCACTGTCGCGGTTATGCTTGCCATAATCGTGTATCAACAGCTCGCTTTGCGGGGTTTTTAAACCGGCTTCTTTTAAAAAGCGGCGGGCGGTTTTTTCGTTCTCTACGATGTATTCTTTTACGGCATTTATGGTGTCGACGAGGTACGGCGTGTGCGATTTTGCAGCAGCACCATCGGCGAGGGGTACGGGTATTAAAAAAAGCGTTCCTGATTGCATGCTGCAAATTGACGTTTTTTATTTAATTTAAGCTAATCGTAAATTGGTAAACGTATGAAATCATTAGGCATCAACTGGTTCGTAGAAGGCTCGATAGATTTTGAGCATAAAAAATACATTTTGCTGGATTATTTGCAGGAGATAAACCGCCATTTTGATAAAAGCCGTTTATACCCAAACCTGAGCGATCTGATATTCCACTACAACAACCTGCTCGATTTCAGGAACAACAAAACCGCCTTACAGCAAACTTTTCCGCAGCGCCTTACCAAGGCAGATATAGATGCCGTGAAGCTTACTTACCAAAAAATAGTGCAGGATGATAACTCGATGGCCGAAATTGAAAGCATTATTTATTACGCGCTTGCCAAAATGAACCCTGCTATACAAACGGGTAAAGAAATTTATGATTTTGTGGAAAGCCGTCTCGTTATCGACCCTATCGGCCTGGTGCCCTTAATGCCTTACCATGGGTATTTTAGCCTGCGAAACGGCAAGGAATGCACCAATTATATTTACGAATACCAGGTAACTATTTTTGAGCATAAGGATGATAAATTCCGTGGCATTAATGTGCAGTTTGTAGAAACCTATGAGCAAGGCATCGTGAACACACCGGAAAATATCAAGCTCGATCTGATTCGCCGCCGCAAGCACCTGCCCAACCCGGCCGTGTATTATGTGCAAAGCGATATTGCATTCCCGCTGGAGCAAACTTTATTGCCCGTGGCGAAAAGGAGTTTGGCGAAGTTTATTTCGAGTGCTGCGTAGGCGAGCCCCCATCGTCATTGCGAGGCACGAAGCAATCTCCCGATTAGAAGAGCGACTTGCATAGCGGATTGTCCTGCGTAGAGATTGCTTCGTGCCTCGCAATGACGATGTGGTTATTGAGATTTGACAACTTTTAAAAAGTTGTCAAATCTCATCAGGCACTTAATCGGCTGTTAGCTAAGCTTGCTCAACGCCGCTTTCACCCTCGGCAATAAATCTTCTACCTCTTGCAGGGTACTTGCCCCCACAGATACCCTGAACCATGGATTCACATCATCCGTACCGAATGCTGAGAATGGCACTAACGCTACGCCTGCTTCTTTTATCAGGTAAAAGTTCACGTCGGCAGAATTGGCCAATACTTTGCCATCAGGCGTGGTTTTGCCTATGTAATCAACTTTAACGGTGAGGTATATTGCCCCCATCGGCACAATGGAATCTATAGCGAAGCCTTCGGCTTTTAACGCCTGGAAACCCACGTGCAGGGTACTCAGGCTGGCTTGTATGTCGGCCTTTAATTTATCCAGGAAGGTATCAACAACAGGTTCGTTTTTTAAATATTCGGCCATGGCAACCTGCTCTGCCTTGGGCGACCATGCCCCCATGTGGCCAACGATGGCTTTCATGTGGTTGATGATTGCTGCCGGGCCAAAGCCCCAGCCTACACGCACTCCGGTTGCGGCAAAGCATTTAGAGCCGCCATCTACAAATATGGTATAATCCCTCAATTCGGGGCGAAGGGTTACCGGATCGTAATGTTTGTATTCGCCAAAGGTTAATTGCGAGTATATCTGGTCGTATAATAAATACAAAGGTTTTTGGCCTGCGGGGCGGCTTTTGTTTTCTTCGATCACCAGATCGCATATCTCCTCCAGGTCCTTCTTGCTGAACATGGTACCGGTTGGGTTCAAAGGCGAGCACAGGGCCAGCAGTGTTGCACCTTTGATATGCGGGCGCAATTCATCTGCCGTAGGCATAAAGTTATTTTCGGCACGCGTGTTCACGATGATGGGCTCCGCACCGGTAAGGTCGCAGTAGTGGTTATTGTTCCACGATGGTGCCGGGAAAACCACCCAGTCGCCCGGATCGATCAAAGCCAGGTAAGTGGAGTATATCAATGGGCGCGAACCGCCCGAAATCAATATTTCATTGGGCGCGTAGGCCAAACCCAGGCGGCTTTTCAGGAAACCCGCAACGCTTTCGCGCAGGCTAAGCATCCCATCTGCCGGGGGATAGTTGGTTTGGTTGTGGTTATAGGCATCAATAATGCCCTCTTTCAGTTCGGTAGGTATAGGGTAAATGTTCGAGTCGAAATCGCCGATGGTGAGGTTTGCGATGTTCTGCCCCTGTTTTTTCAACTCATTTATTTCGCCTGCTATCTTAATAATTTCAGAGCCGCTTAAATTTTGCGCTAATACCGATACTTTCATGAGGGCAAATATAGGTTTTCGGCGGAAGATAAAAGACAGCCGCAGAAAGAAGCAAGATAGCAAGAGCCAGGAATCAAGATATTAAGAAACAGTACTGCAAGCATAGGGAGCACGAAATAACTAAACTTCACCAAAAAGCAAAAGACGGGATATCTTTCGATTCCCGTCTTTCTTGATTCTTGTATCTAATTTCTTGCTTCTGTTACAAGTATGCCTTTCGAAGCCTGATAATCCTGGCCCAGTGCATCAGTTTCATTACCGGGTAAACCGGGTCTATCTCGAACCATTTGGCGCCGAAGTTTGCATTGTTTGGACGTTTATGGTGGTTATTCTGGAACAACTCGCCCAACATAAAAAAGTCGAAAGGCGTGGTGTTTTTTGATTTATCGTTGTTATCGAAGTTAGCATAACCGTATTTGTGGCCGCACCAGTTTACGATAGCGCCGTGGATTGGGCCCATCATGAAGTGGATAGGGATCAGCAGGAACATCCACCAGGCAGTTGCAAACTGCACGTAGAAAGCCACGTATAAACCGCCGAAAATAAGGCGCGATACGATAGACGAACCAATATAATCCAGGAATTTCCATTCGGGGTAGTTGCCTTTAAAGCGTTCCTCCGGTTCTTTTAAACGTTTGATATGGTCGCGGTAGCTTAACACGGTATGCCACATCATCTGAAAAACGTCGGTAAAAAAGTGCGGTGAATGCGGGTCTTTCTCGGTATCGCTGTATGCATGGTGCTCGCGGTGCATAATGGCATAAGCCCTTGGGTTTAAAAACGATGAGCCCTGGAAAACGTAAGTCATGATGTAAAAAGTCCGTTCAAAAAATTTATTTGTAGTAAACATTTTGTGCGAAGCGTATCTATGCAGGAAAAACGTTTGGAAGAACAGGGATAAAAACCAGTGGGCAATAAAGAAGATGAGTATTATCACAGCAGTCTATTTAATTATGGTGGTATTATTTATAATCATTACAAATATACGATTTAAAAGCGATTTGGTTTTAAAAACCGGATAAATTGCAGGAAGCCCCTTTAAGAATAATGTTCGCGGGAGGTTGTGCGATTCCTCCCCTCTTGCCCGAAGGACTCCTACAAAGAGCGCAATAGCCCACGAGAGCAGTGATGTTTGTTTCGCGCAAGCCGCGAAGTCGCAAAGAATCTCAGACAAACTCCACAATCGACCTTATGGCTTTGTATCTACAAGAAGCGGTTAGTCCGGCTTATGGTTTACATTAGGTGTCCCACTTTTGTTTTAAAAAGTGTTCCGCTCGTCTCGTCTGTTTTGTTTAAGTAGGTGTAAATGACAGCATTGCACAGGTTACCTCAACAAGCGGGGTGTTCCAAAGCGTTCCACACAATTAAGTAAAGCGCTGATAATCAATGCTAATTAAAAAACAAGTGTTCCACTCGCGCAAAGTGGAACACTTTGCTTGAAAATGCGTACTGAGCGGGCAAAACCCACCTGATATTTCACAAATCGCTATTTTATGATATTTTTATAGCTCATGCAGCAACCCGCCTTAAACCGAAAGATAAAACCCTATCAACTGGTTGCGTTGATATTCTTCACCGTATCCGGCGGGCCCTACGGGTTGGAGCAATTACTGGCCTATGCAGGCAACCATGCTGCTATCCTGATATTGCTGGTGACGCCGCTGCTTTGGGATGTGCCTGCCATTTTCACCGTGATAGAGCTCAACAGCATGATGCCCGTTACCGGCGGCTACTACAAATGGGTTAAGCATGCGCTGGGTACCCGCTGGGGCTTTTACGAAGGCTGGTGGACCTGGATCTACACCTTTGTAGACCTGGCCATATACCCCGGACTCTTCGTGATTTATGCATCCTTCTTTTTCCCGGGGATAGCAGCGTACCGCATACCCGTTTGCCTCTGCATCATATGGGCATCGGCAGGACTCAATATACTGGGGATAGTGCCCGTGGGCCGGGTGGCCTTGTTCCTGGGCGCGGCGGTATTGTCGCCGCTTATCGTTTTGTTTGTGATGGCCATTTACAAGCATGGCAGTAGCCTGGCCATACCGCATCAAGACCTGCATGGGCTATCGTTCCCATCCTTCGGCATGTCGCTTTATTTCGTCATGTGGAATTGCCTGGGCTGGGACAACATCACCACCTATGCCGAAGAAGTGGAGAAACCCGTGCGCTCTTACCTCAGGGCTACTTTTATCGCCTTTGCGCTGGTAATGGTGGTTTACTTCTTCGCGGTAGCAGTAGCCATACAATCGGGCATTGGCCATCAGCTGTTTTTTGACAAGGGTTTCCCTGCCCTGGGGCAGCTTGTAGGCGGGCATTGGCTCGGTGCAATTTTGGCGGCGGGCGGCATGGCCAGTTCATTGGGCATCTATGCAGCGGTACTGCTTTCGGTATCACGCGTGCCGAAAGCTATGGCGGCCGATGGCTTGTTGCCTAGGCAGCTAAATATGTTGCATTCGCGGTTCCGCACGCCGTATGTCTCTATCATCCTTTGCTCGCTGGTGGTAAGCGTCATGATACTATGGCCCCTGGCCGAGCTGCTCATTATTGATGTAACCGTTTACGGCGCGGGCCTCTCGCTGGAGTATATCTCGCTTATCCGTCTGCGCATTACCGAGCCTGATACCAAACGCCCTTTCCGCATACCCTTAAGCACAGCAGGGCTTTGTGTGGCCGCGCTGCTGCCATTCGGCGTATATTTTATCGCGCTTGCAGGGGCCTTCGCATCCGAAGGCGGCGGCGTAAAAGCTGCGCTTTTTGCCATTGCAGTGCTTAGCACAGCAGAGTTATTTTGGCAGGTAGTGTGCTGGCGGAAACCGCATTTCAGGCGGCATAGATAGTTATCTGCTCCGGATATACTTCCCCATCGGCAACAGACATAAGCAAACGACGCTATCCTTTTTCGCACGCGATAATAATGCGCTGCCCGAAAAGCGGCCCTTCACATTTCGCAAAAAACACAGATTTGGTGTAACACATACACCCTGCTCCCCGTCATGGTAATCATAATATTACAAAGTATAGGGCCCATACGGCGTAGCATCTTGATAAAATACATCTATTCACAATTTACAAATTGGCCAAAGGCCAAAGTTTTTTTACGACCATGAAAAAGTACATCCTATCCTTGTTAGCAATAAGCACTATATTGTTCAGCGCCTGCAAAAAAGACAATGCTAACAACCCCGCGCCCAACGAAACAGGCGCTTACCAGCCCTTCACCACCGGCTCTACCTGGAGCTACCGTAACGAGACCGCTGCCATAGGCGGTGCCTCCGAGGCCGAAGTAGATACTACCGTAAACACCATGACGGCAGCTACCAAAGTTTATAACGGCAAAACGTTTTATAAGCTAACTTCTGCAACAGGTGGAGAAACCGAAAGCACCTATTTCAACTTCGCCAACCACGTTTACTACAATTACAGTTTCAATACAGAAGCCGACATGGCACTGGAACTACCTTACCTGAACGACGAACTTGCCGTGAACGGTACCTGGACAGTGCCGGTAGTAGTTGCAGATGCGCCCGAATCGCAAATAAAAGGCACCGTTCTTGAAAGGGGAATCAACAAAACCATCCTGGGGAAAACTTACAACAACGTTATCCACTCTAAGTTGGAACTACAAAGCAAAATAGGCGGCGCTTTTGCCACCGTTTTTACCTTCGATTTCTATGTGGCAAAAAACATTGGCGTAATAGCGGTTTATACAAGCTACGATGGCACCCAGTTGAGCAAATCGGAGCTAATAAACTACAACATCAAATAGGGGCATAACGCCCAGCCAACAGGCTGGCACGGAGCGAAAAAAGCTACCTTACTCATTCCGATGCGCGCGCATTGGAATGGGTATCTGCCCTGCACCCTATGAACAACAAACGCATAGCTAAAATGCTCCGTTAAGGCCTGTCCCCAAAAACTATCATTATTAATATAAATCCGTAGTTTTTTTTGGACTATTTAATGCCCAATCCATGCATAAAATGGGTTGGGCATTTGTTTTGTATTGGTATCTTTGCGCAGCCTGTAACGATATTAAGATAAGAGAGAACCGAAACCAGCAATATTGCGTATTATTACAATAAGAAATGAAGAAACACGTACTTATATTTTTTGCACTCATTGCAATATTTGTCCAGGCCTGCAAATTGGATCCGCCTATTTACGGCCCCCCGCCCAAAGAAGATTGGTCGGCCAGTTTCCAGCCTTTAGGCACCGGCACTTTCTGGAAATATGTTACAACTAAAGAAGGTTTCGAACCGGATTCATCCGTATTGACGGTTACCGGCGAACAACCCATCATAAACGATAGCCTTTACCATACCATTTTTAGCATCGGCAAAAAAGCCGGGGGCAACGGATACGTTTATGTGGATAAACATACTATCCAGATAAGATTGTTTTACAACGAGTATAATGACAACATTAATACGCAATATTTTAACGACACCATACCAAAAGGCGGCACATGGACAGCTAAAATAACCGACAGCGGTTTACTGAACGGCGTGCCCGCAAGGCTTGTAGGCACGGTGATAGAAACCAACGCCACCAAAGTGGTAAACGGGATTACCTTTCCACGGGTAACCCACACCAAAATGTTGCTGCAAAAAGATAATGGCAGCGGTTTCCAAACCTTTGCTACCTATGATTATTATTTGCAAATGGGCGTTGGCGTAATAGAAACCGATGCGGTAACAGCGGATGGTACCGACCTGGGTCGTGTATCGCTATATGCATACGATATCAAAAGCAACGAAATTATCATAAAATAGCGTCCCTTGCACCAGTAATTAACTCACAGCTAAATAATTATACCTATATTTAGCTATATGAAAAAGCAAGCCCTACTCCTTATTGCCATAGCTGCTTTGTTTACCCAAAGCTGCAAGCTTGATGCACCCGAAATAGAAACCAGCGACAGCAGCGGCGGCACTAAATCCGACAGCTATATGCCCCTGACCTCGGGCTCCTACTGGACGTACAACAACGTAATATCGGGCATGGCACCGGATACCGTTACCATAAGGGTAACCGGCGAAACCACCACCGTAAACGGCAAACTATACCATAACATTACCAGCACATCAAAAGCTCACGGTAGCACAGCCGGGCTATATTATTACGGCAACCACATTGCAGTGCTAAGGGCCAACACCATTGTGGCCGGCCTGACCTTAGATTTCCAGTTTCTTAACGATACTACCGCAGTGGGCCACACCTGGACAGCCAGGCCGACCGATAATGGCCTGGTTAACGGCGTACCCGGCAGACTTACCGGCAAGGTAATAGAAAAAGGCGTAAGCAAAACCATAGGCGGCCATACCTTTACCGATGTTATAAACACACAGATAGACCTTGAGTACGATCTGCTTGGCAGCGGTTTTGAAAGCTACGGCACTTATCATTTTTTTGTGGCCAAAGGTGTAGGTCTGATAGAAATCGACACCGAGGCCTTCGGCACCGAAATTGGCAAAGAACGCATTATAGATTTTAGTATCAAATAGTTGCCTGGTTGGTACAGGTAACTTTGGTTGCCAAACAAAAAGAGCGATGGATAAACTCCATCGCTCTTTTTGTATTTTATAAACTGCGTATTCTATTTGGTTTTCTTTGCCTGAGGCTTAGCTTCAGCTTTAGCAACCGCAACCGGGGCAGGGGTCGGTTCGTTTCTTTTTCTTTTTATCTCAGCAAAAAGGGCACCGGCCAGGGCCAGCACCAATAATATCGAGCTTGCCAACGATATGGTTTCGCCGGTGTAATAAGATGCCGGGTGGAAAACGAATTCGACGGTGTGATTACCTACCGGGATGTTGGCGGCGCGCAACAAATAATCGGCCCTGAAATACGGCTGCTCGGCACCATCTATCAGCATCTTCCAGCCTTTGTTGTAATATATCTCAGAGAACACCGCTACCTGGTTGGTAGCCGATGTGCTCTTATAAATCATATGGTCGGGCGAGTATTTCACCAGGTCTATTCTTGCGGCAGTATCGCCTGCAAGCGGCCTGGCCTCGGCAACCGGTTTGTATTGCATATCAACCATCGCCTCATCTTTTGGCGAAAAGCTGCTGATAGCCTGCATCTCTTCATCGGCATTTTTTACATATTTCACGCTGCTTACGAACCAGGCATGGCCACAAGCGGTAGACTGGCGTTTATAGCCCGTGCTGCCGGTTTTAGGATCGGCCTCTATAATGTACTTGGTGTTCAGCATATCCAACACGTCCTGGTTAGCTATGATCTCACCGGTGGCGCTACTGGTAGGGAATTGTTTATCTACCAACTCCTGGAATCTTTTGAGGCGCGCAGCAGAATAACCACTTACCGACTTATGGAAGAAGGGGTTGAACATATCATAAAGCAACGCAGCGCTTTTATCAAACACCCTGTAATCGGGGTCCTTATCCTTCATGATATTTTCGTCTATCTGCTGTCTTGGCTGCAGGGCTTGCGCTGCTTCTATTTTATCTTGAAAATTAGCCTCTTTAAGGTAACGTTTATCTACCTGCCAAAGGTCAACCAATACAAGCGCTAAAAACGCTATAGATAAAACAATAGCGTTTACCTTCTGCTTTACAAAAGCCCATAATAAGCCAAATGCAAGCACTACAAAAATAAGCGAGCGCCACGCATCGCTTTGCTCTATGCTGGCGCGATCTTTCACAACTGCGTCGGAAATGGCATTGGCTGTGGCATTATCTCCCTTAAGAGCGTAAGCAAGCCTGGCTACCGATTCGGTTTGATCCGCCGCCTTAAAGCTGAGGATCGCCTGTGGATATACCGCCAATACCAATGTTAAGCCGCCCACGATATAAAAGGCTATCTTCAATTTCTTGAACAGATCGGCTTTATCGGGGTTATCCATAAATTCCTTTATGGCCAGTAGTGCCAGCATAGGGAAACATAGGCCCGTTACGGCCAGGATAGATTCGGTAGCGCGGAACTTGTTATAAAGCGGGAAATATTTAAAGAAGATATCAGACACGTAAGGGAAGGTGCCGCCGAAGGATAACAACATGGTTAGCACAACCGTGCCCAGCAACCACCATTTTAACCTGCTACGCACAACGATGAGGCCTAATACGAATAAGAAACAAATGGCCGCGCCGAAATAGTACGGCCCATAGGTTGATGGCCTTTTTGGTCCCCAGTATATGCCAAGGCCAGGGAACTGCCCCGATCCGGTTATCTGCCCTGCATAATTAACCGCCTGCTCTTCAGAAGCGCCTTTTGCTATGAATAATTTGGCAACGCCCGAGTTTTGATCGATAACTGCCGAGCCCGAGCCGCCACCTGCAGCGTTAGGCACCAAAAACGAAACCGACTCTTCAACGCCCTGGCTGTATTGATAGGCATAGTTCCTGTCAAGGCCGTCGCCTGCCTCCTTGTCGGTCGATTTCAGGTTCGATTTACCGCGGATGGTTTCGGTGCCGTAATCGGCAGTACTCCATAAAATAGAGGCGTTTACCCCCACACCAAGCGCCATTGCTATGGCCAAAAAGCCCATGGCTTTGAAAAACTTAGCGGTAGTTTTACCTTTAATGGCGTGGAACAGTTCGATGCCAATGAGTATGAACAAGGCCAGCATCAGGTAATAGGTCATCTGTACGTGGTTAGACCGCACTTCCATGGCCAGGAAGAACGCCGTAAGCGCTGCGCCACCTATGTAATTCCCCCTAAGGGTTAAAATGATGCTTGCCAAAAGCGGTGCAAAAAATGCAATGGCGAAGGCCTGATTAGAGTGCCCCGCCACCAGCAGTATCATATTATAACTGGTAAAAGTGAACGCAATGGCACCCGTGGCCGCCAGCCAGGGATTCAACTTGAGGACGATGAATAGGAAGTATGTCCCCAGCAATAATATCAGCACAGTATCTACCGGGTTGGGGAATGTGGCTTTTATGGCCGATACCACATGCGTAGTAATATTGTTGGGGTACGGTGCCCATATCTGGAAAGCGGGCATCCCGCCGAATATCTGGTTGGTCCAGAGGATGGTGGTATCCCTGGCGCGGTAATCGTTTATCTCTTTTTGGGTGCTTTGTGCGCCTATTACGTCGCTCTGCCCCAATGTTTTACCCTGGAATGCAGGCGTAAGGTAAAAAAAGCATATAGCTAAAAAAATTCCGATAACGGCCAGGTGTATGCCGTTACGTTTAAACCAGTTGTTCATCTAAATTATTTAAAGGGACATTTATAACAATTTCCAAAAATAGGAATTTGAATGACAATAGGAATGATAAGTTTAGGTAAAGAATGTTAATTAACAGTTATGGGGCTGCTTATTGATGAAATAAAACACCACTAGCATCCCAATAATGCTGGCAACGTAAACAATTGTGTTTAAGCGGTTATATAACTCGCGGTTGCGGCGGATGGTGTAGGCATTATAAAGGGCAAGCACGGCCAAGGCTCCCCAAAAGAAGTTGTTTATCCTGTCGCAGGTGGCAAACAGCGATACCAGCACCGCCAACACAATGCAGTTGGTTACGATAAGCAGCAATTGCGGCGGGGTATTATCATGGCTTCGCCTACGTTTGTACAGGTTCTCGGGCAGCATAATCCTATTTAATTTCTTCGTAATCTACAAATTCGCCTTCGGTATCGGGCAGTTTCTGCTTATTGCCTTCGGGGATATAGTCAACCTTTACGCGCCCCTCCGGCTGCTTGGGCTGCTGATAATTTTGTTGATACCGCTGCTGAGCATTTTGCTGGGCATTCTGCTGCACGTTATTGATTAAACCCCTAAATATCGCAGGCAATAACAGTTTAAAAATGTATTGAACAATATACAGGATGCAAATGATTATAATGAGGTAACGGAACATCTCTTTTGTTTTTTGGCTTACAAATATAAGTAGTATAACGTAAAAATTGTTTGGATAGTTTATTCGATGTGCAGGTGAGCAGATTTCAGATGTGCAGATAATTTAAGAATGATAACTATGCAAAATAGTACCTGCACATCTGTCATCTGCCTACCTTTCATCTGAAATCCGCATATCTGAAATCTGCACATCTAAGAGAACTTCTCCTCCATCATCTTTTCCAATGCAAACATTTCATCGCGCAGTTTGGCAGCCAGCAGAAAGTCCATATTCTTGGCGGCGGCAACCATGTCTTTGCGGGTGTTCTCTATCGATTTTTTCAGGTCGGGTTTGGTCATGTATTGTACTATCGGGTCGGCGGCAAGGGTTATCATGTCGTTTTCTACATAAGCCTGTTGCACGCCGCCTTTAAAGTCTACCACGGAGGTTTGCTCCATGATTTCTTCTTTGGTTTTGCCCACCGTCCTCGGCACGATGCCGTGTGCCTCGTTGTATTTCATCTGCAGTTCGCGGCGGCGGCTGGTTTCAGACATGGTAATCGCCATCGAGTCGGTTATCTTATCGGCGTACATAATCACCCGGCCACGGTCGTTACGCGCGGCGCGGCCAATGGTTTGTATCAGCGACCGTTCCGACCTTAAAAAGCCTTCCTTATCTGCATCCAGAATAGCTACTAAGGATACCTCGGGCAAATCCAGCCCTTCACGCAGCAGGTTGATGCCTATCAGCACATCAAATTCGCCAAGGCGCAGGCCGCGCAATATCTCTACGCGCTCCAGGGTTTTCACTTCTGAGTGGATGTAGCGGCATTTGATGCCCAGCCTGTCCATATACTTGGCCAGTTCTTCGGCCATACGTTTGGTAAGGGTGGTTACCAAAATGCGGTCGCCCATTTTGATGGTTTTGTCAACCTCGTCAAGCAAATCATCCACCTGGTTTATTACCGGGCGGATATCGATCAACGGATCCAGCAAGCCTGTTGGGCGTATCACTTGCTCTACCACTACGCCACCCGATTTTTCCAGTTCGAAATCTGCCGGGGTGGCGCTTACATAAATGGTTTGCGGCGCCAAACGCTCAAATTCCTGGAAGTTTAGCGGGCGGTTGTCCATCGCCGCAGGCAAACGGAAACCATAATCGACCAATGATATCTTCCTGCTCCTATCCCCGCCGTACATAGCACGTATCTGCGGAACGGTTACGTGGCTCTCGTCAATCACCATCAGGTAATCCTCCGGGAAATAATCCAGCAAACAGAATGGGCGCATCCCCGGTGCGCGGCCGTCAAAAAAACGGGAGTAGTTTTCTATACCGCTGCAATAGCCCAGCTCGCGTATCATCTCCAGGTCGTAATTAACCCTTTCTTCCAGCCGTTTGGCTTCAATAAAGCGGCCATCATCTATAAACTGTTTCTTGCGGGCTTCCAGTTCTTCCTGTATGGCCCAGATAGATTGCTGGAAACGTTCGCGCGGCGCAACGTACAGGTTGGCGGGGTAAACCACCATATGCGTCATCTTTTCAATGGTTTTGCCGGTGGTGATATCAAATGCGCTGAGTTCCTCAATGTCGTCGCCAAAGAAGGATACCCGGTAAGCATGATCCATATACGGCGGAAAGATATCTACCGTATCGCCTTTTACGCGGAAAGTTCCGCGTTTAAAATCAGCAGTTGTACGGGCGTATAGTATCTCTACCAGGCGGTGCAAAAAGGCGTTCCGGCTGATGCGGGTGCCCACCGCAAAATTAAATACCGAAGCTGCAAAATCCTCGGGGTTACCCATACCATAAATGCAGGATATGGACGATACCACAATCACATCCCTGCGGCCGCTCATCAGTGCCGAGGTGGTGCGCAGGCGCAGTTTCTCAATCTCCTCGTTTATCTGGAGGTCTTTTTCTATATAGGTATTGGATGAGGGGATGAACGCCTCGGGCTGGTAATAATCGTAATAGGACACGAAATAATTCACCGCGTTATCCGGAAAGAACTGCTTGAACTCGCCATACAGCTGCGCCGCCAGGGTTTTGTTGTGGCTAAGTATCAGCGTAGGCTTTTGGGTTTGCTCAATTACGTTGGCAATGGTAAACGTTTTGCCCGAGCCCGTAACTCCCAAAAGGGTTTGGCATGGGTCGCCGTTGTTAACGCCTTCCACCAATTGTTTAATGGCGGTTGGCTGGTCGCCGGTGGGTACGTACTGAGAAGTTATTTTAAAATCCATTTATACAAAGGTATAGATTTGAGATGTTAGATATGATTTATTAGATATGAGATGTTAGATATGAGATTTGAGATTAGCTTCCACAATAGTTTAAAAATAGGACAGCATCTTGAATGAATAACACAAAACTACGCCCTGTTAATGACAACCCTATGGCAGCAGCTTTTTAGTAAACGAAATTATTTAAGGATTGATTGCTATTATCCATCAATTTAGCAACCTTTAAAAAGATTTAAGGCGGCAGCATCCTGTCTCAAATCTTGGTGAACCTATGAGCATAAATATTATCTATACCAGTGATTATAATAAAAGCGTCGTCCCTGTTGAGAAACTCCATTTGCTTGAGAGCTATTGTAAACACGTTTACGAAGACGAGGAATTGAAGCTTACGGAGTCTTGGGATTTTAGCAAGATTGAAGACAAAGTGGTCCAATGGGGTGGTTATTATTACGTGTCTAAAAATGAAACACTAAGTGAAGCAATCGCTGCTACCCAAGGCAAAGGTAAAAACTGGACCTTTTATTATAACAGGATTGAAAACGCACAGCACGACACATTATGGGACTATCAAACAATTTATAAAGGAAAAATAAAAAAGAAAGGCAAAGTTGCTTTTGATACTTTAAGACGGGAAATTGCCTCGTGCTTGTTTGACCCCGAAACAAATTCTTATGTGGCAAAAGTGAAACAGTTTTGGGGCGACCCAATTATTTTCCCAACCGGAAGCGATCCTTCCTCGGCGCTTACCTTTTATTACGAGGAAGAAACCAATACGTCATACGAGGTTTATTGTAAATACGGGTTAGAATATGAGTATGATTATAACATTCAGGAATTCCAATCGCGTGACAGCATCATGGCTATCTTTCCCTGGGAACAGCATACTTACTACCATAGTTTTGAACCAATGTTACCGTAAAACCTTTGTTCCACTTTTGTCTCACATCTCACATCTAAAACATGACTTTCATCCTCAATAAAACCGACAGCATAGCCAACGTATTTTTGGCCGATATGCGCGATGTTACCACACAACAGGACCGCGCCCGTTTCCGCCGCAGCCAGCAAAAACTGGGCGCTATACTGGCATACGAAATCAGCAAAACCCTTAAATACGAAAGCCATGATGTGCAAACGCCTTTAGGCATCGCCCCTATTAATATACCTACGCAACAGCCTGTATTAGCAACTATACTACGTGCCGGGCTGCCCTTCCACCAGGGCTTTATGGATTTTTTCGAACAATCAGATTCGGCCTTTATAACCGCCTGCCGCAAAACCAAAAAAACGGGCAGCTTCACCATACAGGTAGACCATATCAGCAACCCCAATCTTGATGGCAAGGTTTTAATTATGATTGATACCATGCTGGCCACCGGCCAAAGCGTGGTAAATGTATGCAAAGAACTGATGGCCCAATACGATATTGCCGAGCTGCACATAGCGGCCGTTATTGCCAGCACAGAAGGCATCACCCATGTACGCGCCAACCTGCCCAAAGCAAAAATTTGGACATGCGCTGTAGATGAAGAAATGACTAGTAAGAGTTACATAGTACCGGGGCTGGGCGATGCCGGGGATTTGGCCTTTGGGGAGAAGGTATAATGCAACTACCAGCAATTTTTACTAAAATAAATTTGAGCCTGTGGCTGTTGATTTACTGTACAGCAACCTTAACTATATTCCAGTTTATCCCCATTTATTTTGTGGATCAGTCGCCCAGGTTGACATTTTACCTGTGCGTTTATTTTGCGCTGATGTTTTCGTCGGTGTTTGAAATGCTGAAATATTTTGGCAGGACCACACACTATTTGATCACCAAAATTTTAAGTTTCACATTTCTTTTCTTTGGGTTGATTACAGCAGCGCTGTTTGTCTTAAGCAGGTTTATGGCCATCTGGACAGAAGCAGGAACGTTTTATAAAAGCAAGGCCAATCCCGAAGTAAGGATAGTTCGCCGCTATTTGGATTTAGGAGCACTTGGTGGCGGTACTGAGCCTGACGATTATGAGGTTGTGCTGCACAGGCCGCTAACGCATTGGTTTAAAATTGAAACAGCTGTTGATACAAGCAAATTAGATAAACGCGATTGGGCGAAAGAGTGAGGATTATTGGGATTGCAGCCTAAATGAAGAAATGACCAGCAAGAACTATATAGTACCGGGATGAGGTGATGCGGGAGATTTGGCATTTGGGGTGAAGGCGTGAGGATTTACGAATTAGGATTTTAGACTTGTTATCGACAAACATTTGCTTCGGTAAATACGGAAAAGTTAAAACACTAAGTGTCCTTGTTTCTTTTTTGCCCGCTATCCTTCATTTTGTATCCATGATATTTCATCAGGATAAATTCTATCAGCAACCCATTGATAACACTTCCTGTAAATATCCCTAATAACACGCCCCAGGGATAGGCCATTGCCTCAAGCGCGGGTATAAGATAAAATGGATAAGCCGTTGCCGAGAAAATAAAGGCGCTAATCACGCAGAAAAACTCGTTCGTTGCACCGTGAACTTCGATGTAGAAGTAGGTATAATCGAACACGTAGAAAGCCCCGCCCGAAATGGCCATCAAAATAATGATGATACCTATAAATCGTTTGTAATTAAATTTTGATGGCGGCTTTTGCCTGGCGTTCATAGCACAAGATAAGGTTTAACCCTACCATTTCATCATGCGGATAAAGTTGTCGAATTTCTCGATGCCTTTATCCGCAGCGTAGGTTCTTTCAAATTCCGCAGATTCGAGTGGTTTAGGCAAGTAAGCAAAATGCCATTGCTGTAAATCGCCGTTGAATTTTATGCGCAAGGTTTCCCGTCCAAATTCGATGGGGTTGTAGATGCTAATGGCCAGCGTATCTAATGAAGTATAAGCAAACAGGCGCTCGTGCAGTTTTGTGCCGGTGATGTGCCTTATCAAATCCACCATTGGCATTAATGCCCATCCATTAGCAAGCAAATCCTGGTAAAAGGCTTCAATGCCCGCCCATGGTGTGGGTTGGGCTAATTGGAGTTTATACACGCGGCGGGCGGCTTGCATGGTTAAAGGTAAGTATTTCTTTTTTCGAACGGTTAAATTTTGCTGCGCGAACTTTCCCCCATGATACGATTTGCATGGTTGCGCAAAATTCTTTCTACTTTTGCCTCATGCCCATATCTGCCACCAAATACACCCACATTTTCTTCGACCTCGACCACACCATCTGGGATTTTGACAAAAACGCAGAAGAAACCCTGCACGAGCTTTATGGCACCTATAACTTAAAGGACATCGGGCTACACTCTGCCGACCTGTTCATCGAAACTTACACCCGCCACAACCACCGCCTGTGGGCGCAATACCACCTGGGCGAGATAACCAAAGATGAGCTGCGCGATGCCCGTTTCAAAAGCACCTTCACCGAGCTTGGCCTCCACCCCAATCTGATGCCCGCCGACTTTGAGGATGCTTACGTAATCCTTTGCCCTACCAAAACCAAGCTGTTCCCGCATGCGCACGAAACGCTGGCGTATTTGCAAAGCAAATACACGCTACACCTGATCTCCAACGGGTTTAAAGATTCTACCAATCTAAAGGTGAACGGGACGGATTTAGTTAAATACTTCCAAAATATTATCATATCCGAAGTGGTAGGCGTTAACAAACCCGATCCGCTCATATTTCAGCATGCGGTCGATTTGGCCGGCACTACCAAACACGAAAGCCTGATGATTGGCGACAGCATAGAAGCCGATATACGCGGAGCCCTGGGTTTCGGTATGGATGCCATTTATTTTAACCCTTACAACCTGGAGAAACCGGCGGATGTACCCTTGCAGATAAGCCATTTAAAAGAGTTGACTTTAATGTTGTAATATATATCGTAAATTTGAATATGAAACAACGCACTTATCGCATATTGCTAACTCCTGAAGACGAAGGAGGGTTTAGTGTTTCCGTGCCTGCTTTGCCAGGATGTTTTACGCAAGGCGAAACAGTCGATGAGGCTATTGCAATGGCTAAAGAAGCTATCGGTTTATATATTGAAAGCTTAGAGGCTGATGGTGAACCAATCCCCGACGACAATAATAACCTCGAATATTCCTTGACACTTGCTTCATAATTCATGAAGTCCTATACCCCAAAAGAAATCATCGCAATTCTAATAGCAAACGGGTTTGAACTAAACAGAATAAGCGGCAGCCATCAGATTTTTGTGAATCGGAACACCGGAAAAAGAACCGTGGTACCTATGCATTCCAAAGACCTTAAAAAAGGCACACTACATGGCATTCTTAAACAGGCAGGTATCGATTTAAAAGATTAATGTTATGAACATAGCCAAAGAGCGCCGCGCCATTGAGGCTGCATTAGATAGCTACCGCGAACAACTGGACTCCTTTTCCGGCGAGGCATTTGCCGCTACGCCATCCATCGGCGGCTGGAGTTTATCAGAGGTGTACGATCATATCCTCAAGGCCAGCCTGGGTTCTTCTATTGCTTTAGAACGCTGCACGCACAACAATTGTCCGCCCACCAAAAAGGGTATGAACCTGTGGGGGTATTATTTGATGCTTACCGGCAGGTTCCCGTTTAGCAAAGTAAAGGTGCCCGACTCGGTAGCCGCCAAAATGGCCCCGAAGAAAATAGATATAGAAGAAGCCAAAAATCTCATCATAAAAGTGCGCAAGCGGATAGAAAGCACCGCCGCGCTTGTGCCCGATGCGCCAGCCCACGCCCGTTGGGAACACCCCCGCCTGGGCATGCTTAATGCCGCGCAATGGTTTAGGTTTATCCGTGTGCATTTGCAGCATCACTTAAAACAATTGGAACGTATCAAAAAGTCGATGTAAGGGCTGATGTTTAATCCCTTTGATAGCCTATGAGTCATCCGCCGGATAGTTATCAACCAAACCGGCCCATATGTGGAAAAAAAATAATTCTATCCGCATTGAAACCTTTTACATTTAACATAGTCTTAACACTATAATTATTTGATAATAGGACATTTGTAAAAATAAGGAAAGATGAATTTTGAGTTTACCTATCTGTTTGTAATAGGATTGCTGGTTTTGCTTGGCGCATTTTACCTGAGCCCTTACGAACTAAGTGTTAATGAAGACGAGGACGACGAATAAGCGCCTGCATAAAAGCAACCGCTCTGTTTTATACCGGTATAATTTACCGGCTTGCATAATAGCCCCCCAATATTAATGGCAAAAAGAGAAGTTGACATCGTTATAATTTCTGATGTGCATTTAGGCACCTACGGTTGCCACGCCAAAGAATTGCTGAAGTACCTTAAAAGCATCAAACCCAAGATGCTTATCCTCAACGGCGACATCATAGATATCTGGCAATTCAGCAAATCGTACTGGCCCGAGGCGCACATGAAAGTGGTGCGCCGTATCCTCAAATTCGTTACCGAAGGCATTCCCGTTTATTATCTTACCGGCAATCACGACGAAATGCTGCGCAAGTTTACCGATTTCGACCTCGGCACTTTCCAGCTCCTCAATAAAATAGTTCTGAATATCGACGGTAAAAAAGCCTGGATATTCCATGGCGACGTTTTCGACGTTACCATGCAGCACTCCAAATGGCTGGCCAAACTGGGTGCCGTTGGGTACGATACCCTTATCCTCATCAATAGCCTCACCAACTGGTTGCTCACCGCAATGGGCCGCCAAAAAATGAGCTTCTCACAAAAGGTGAAGGCAAAATTCAAGGATGCCGTAAAATTCATCAACGCCTTTGAGCAAACTGCGGCAGACCTGGCCGTGCAGAAAGAATACAGCTACGTAATTTGCGGCCACATACACCACGCCGAAATACGCGAGGTACAATCTACCGAAGGAACCGGCAGCGTGCTATACCTCAATAGTGGCGACTGGGTAGAAAGCCTCACCGCTTTAGAATATCACGATAAAGAGTGGAAAATATTCACCTACACCCCCGAAGCCTTCCACACCGATAACGACGAAGAAGACCTCACCGATGCCGAAGACCTCGATGCCAAACTGGACGTAAACAAGCTATTGGAACGTTTTAAACAGGAAGCGGAATAAGACACAACCGGGATTAAGCCGATTTATACGATTAAAGGGTTTTTTTTGATGTCGACTTATTGCTAACTTAGAACCTCCTCCCATTAGTTTAACAATGGCGTTGCCTGCGGCCGGGCTGTTTGCTCATACTGCACAGGCATTAGCCACAGGCCGGTATCCGCGCCCATCCCTAACGCATTTTTCTGAACTCGAATTCAACGAATTTTTAGAATTTACAGGATATAACATTGGCTTGTAATTCTGTTAATTTCCTTAATTCCTTAAACCGGCGAAGCCCTCTTGAGCACCTAAAACAAAGTAACGCGAAAAATTCGAGTTCAGAAAGTCCAAAAGATTCCATCTCCACTTGCTTCTTCCCTCAATTCCCCCTAAATTTAATCACCATTATGAAAAGCATCCTAACGGCCTTTGCCACCCTCATTTCCTTCCTTCCGGCCTTAGCACAAACAGATACCACTAAGTACAAAGATTTCAACACCTTTAACAACGAAGTACTAAAAGGGCACGTAAAAAAGCAGGAGGCGCAGCGGGTTATCGGCAATTTCATCAAACAGGTAAACAGCAATTACAACGCTCCCCGGTCTGCTACAAACACGCAATGGGTATTCCCACTGGAGGGTTACAACTACCGCGCAGCAGGCGGCACCAACGGCAATGGCTACAACGATAAAGGCTTTAACTATATAGATGGCAACAAACATGGCGCGCATCCGGCTCACGATATCTTCATCAACGATAAAAACCAGGATTGCCTGGATGACCGCACCCTCCAGCCTGTAAATGTATTGGCGGTGGACGATGGTGTAGTTATAGCCTGCACCAACCAATGGGATACAGCCGGCAACATGCGTGGCGGCCGTTACATCTGGATATACCATCCCCCGCGAGAGAAACAGCATGCCTACTTTTCTTACTACGCCCACAACCGCCAGATTTTTGTACAACCTGGCCAGTACGTAACCCAGGGGGAAAAAATTGCCGAGGTTGGCCGTACGGGCTTCAACGCCTACAAAAAACGTTCGCCAACGCACCTGCATTTCTCGACCTTTAAACTGGTGGATAATATCCCCGTGCCTTTCAATAGTTTTAGCCAATTAAAAGCAGCCACCACAAAATGAAATACCTTATCGCTATTGCCATACTGGCCTGCATGGGCTTTACCCCTGCAGATAACATAAGCGCCCGTTTTAAAACCCCTTCGGGTTACCAGCGCGTGGCGGCCACACCCGGCAGTTTTGGAGCATATCTGCAAAGCCTGCCTTTGCTCCCGTCCGGTACGCATACCAAAACCTATAAAGGTGCCATAGCCGCTACCGACCCTTACACCGCCGCCGTTGTAGCTATCAGCATCGGCAGCCAGGACCTGCAGCAATGCGCCGATGCCGTAATGCGTTTACGCGCCGAATACCTTTACAAGAAACAGGATTACCATGCCATCAGCTTTAATTTCACCAGCGGCTTTAAATGCGATTTTGAGCACTATGCAAACGGCTACCGCTACAGTAATGATCGCTGGATACTCAAGAGCAAAAAAGATTACAGCTATGCCAGCTTTATGCGGTATATGACGCTTGTGTTCAGTTACGCCGGCACGCTATCCCTGCAAAAGGAGTTGAAGCCCGTAGCAACTGCCGCCGGGTTGCAGGTGGGCGATGTATTTATCCGCGGCGGCTCGCCGGGGCATTGCTTTATTGTTGTGGATATGGCCGAGGATGCATCGCACAAAAAAATATTCCTGCTGGCGCAAAGCTTTATGCCCGCCCAAAACATACAGGTGCTTCAAAATGATACCCCATGGTTCTCTCTTGGGCAAACTGCCAACATCCCCTACGGCGACCTGGTAGACCTGAAATACCTGAAAAGATTCTGAGGCTTGGTTTATGTATCCGACGCTGAAGGCCGCTCCGGCATTGTCATCGCCTGGTGATGCTGCCGAAAATGTGACATCGCTCATGTTTTGTAGTAATATCAGTACATGTTTTTGAAAGATTGGCATGGTAACTTGCAGCCACAGTCGCCGGCGTAATTCAATTCGCCCTGCTATAGCATACCTATAAAAATATGCTTTTCGACCCGCTGTTGCCAAAGCAGGCACGGCTATTGCCTTAAGGACGATAACTAATAATTTAACTATGCACAACTTCTTTTCAAACGCCCTTCATTTATTTATTGTTTTGATAATAGTTGCATTTATAATAGGCGGTATAATGGCAATATCCGGCAGTTTCGATCACTGGGGTTCGCGATATGTTTTAAAGCGCCGGCGTAACCGTTTGTTGCGTAAGCGTAACGCAAAGCCCGTAGACAAAAACCTGCATCAAATGAACGCTTTACCCTATTACTCAAGCAACCCCGGGCGTACAACTACCGCCGATAAAGGCCGGTACGCTTAAATCGTGTATAAAACTTCAAAAAGGTATGGGCCTCCGGTTAAAAGCGAGGCTTTTTTATGCACGCGGTGCAAGCTCCCCGCAAATAATTAAAACCACCTGTGCCCTACGGGGGTTATAGCAAATACCTATTATCCTTGTTACATATTAAACCTTAAGCGCGTAAACTTATCTACATACACATAACAACAAAAAAAGCACTCATGAAAAAATTAATACTAGCAGCCGTTTTGGWTGCATCGGCCTTTACCACAACGTTTGCGCAAACTGTAGATATGCGCCGCAAGATAGAAGTTACCGGCATTGCCGAGCAGGAGGTTACCCCCGATATCATCAACGTATCCATCTCGCTTAAAGAATACCTGGATGGCAAAAAGAAAATAACCATTGCCCATCTGGAAACCCAGCTGGAAAAAGCCATTGCCGAAGCCGGCATAGCCAAGGAAGATTTCACCATCAACAACCTATCCAGCTGGAACTATACCACCGAGAAAAAGAAAAACCCCGATTTTTTGGCGAGCAAAACCTATGGCATCAAATTCCGCGACCTGAACAAGTTCGATCAGATACTGAGCAAGGTTGACCCTAAGGGCATCCAGTACACCAATATAGATAGCTATGATTATTCGAAGATCAACACACTGAAGAACGACCTGAAGCTGAAGGCCCTTTTGGCGGCCCGCGATAAGGCTTCTTTCTTACTTGCCGGCATTGGCGAAAAGCTTGGCGGAGCTATCAACATCGTAGAGAATGACAACAGCAGCTTCCCTTCGCCGCGCGGTGTAATGTACATGGCAAAAGCCGCCCAGGCCGACGTTGCACCCGACTCCGATATCGATTTCAAGAAGATAAAACTGAGTTTTACCATACAAGCGGTTTTCGAAATAAAATAAGCTTTTAAGATAATTTTAATGCGCCGGGCTTAATATTTAAGCCCGGCTTTTTTTTAAATCAATTTTTAATATAAACGCAATCATTATTAGTGAAATAAATATCATTTTTATACTTAGAACTGCTTGATAATGTAAAAAGTACATTTTATCTTTACGTACCCCAATTCATTTGAGCATGATTAGTTCTCGTTCTAAAAAAGTACTTTTGGTAGCCCCGAAAGCATTTCCTGCTGAGTTAACCGCTGGTTATAAATCTGTTCGGCAGGTATCTGCTCAAACGGCTATTTTCCCGTCGATACACGAGCTGAAGCCCGATGTAATCTTATTCGATTACGAATATATGGGCCCCGAATTGGAAAAAGTATTGCGCCGCCTGCAATCCAACAACTTTTACCGCAACATTAAAATCTGCTGCTACAAAAACAAGGAGCATACCCGCGTAGACGGCCTGTTGAAAGTATTGGGCGTAAACCATTTCTTTTACCAGGAAGACCTGGAAAAAGTAACCAAGAGCAAAGCCGCCCTCAGCGCCATCAACAGCGTGCTTGATGCTACCCTTGTAAGCTGGGTGGCCGGAGTAGCTTAATTAGTTCATTGGTTCACTTGTTCATTAGTTCATTGGGTGCATGCCCTCTCTATAGCCATCATGCCGATTAGCTAATCGGTCAGCATCTCGCTATTTAATTTCTCGTTCGCCACTTCCGCAAGCTGCCTCCCTGCAACTGCAACCGCTACTGCAAACTGCCTATTCCTATCTTGATTCTTGGTTCTTAATTCGTGGCTCTCTTTCCCCATCCAAACTTTTACATAACGCTAACACATTTATCACAAATTGCTGTTAAACTTGCATGCGTTATAACGGCGCTGTGGCATACAGGTGTTTGCTGTGGTTAGGGTTATAATTGCTTAAATCGTATCAGCATAAAATGAAGATTGGAATTGTATGTTACCCCACTTTTGGCGGTAGCGGGGTTGTAGCCACAGAGTTAGGTAAGGCCCTCGCCGATAGGGGGCATCAGGTTCATTTCGTTACCTATAATCAGCCCGCCCGGCTCGATTTCTTTTCCGAGAACCTTTTTTACCACGAGGTTTCGGTGTCTAACTACCCATTGTTTGATTATCCGCCTTATGAGCTTGCCCTGGCCAGCCGGCTGGTAGATGTGGTACGTTTCGAGAAACTGGATGTACTGCACGTGCACTACGCTATCCCCCATGCTTCGGCAGCGTTTATGGCCCAGCAGATACTGCTTACCTACGGCATCAATATCCCCTTCATAACCACGCTGCACGGTACGGATATCACCCTGGTGGGGCAAGATCGCACCTACAAGCCTGTCGTTACGTTCTCCATCAATAAATCAGACGGCGTTACGGCGGTATCGGCCCACCTGCGCGATGACACCTACAAGTACTTTAAGATAGAAAAAGAGATCAAGGTTATCCCCAACTTTATCGACCTGCACCGCTTCAGCCTGAAACCGAAGGACCACTTCAAAAAGGCCATAGCTCCCAACGGCGAAAAAGTACTGGTACATACCTCCAATTTCCGCCCGGTAAAACGCACCGAAGATGTGATAAAGATATTTGCCGAGGTGGTGAAAGCCATCCCGGCCAAGCTTTTGATGGTGGGCGATGGTGGCGAGCGTTCGCTTTGCGAGCGCATGAGTCGCGAACTGGGCATTGCCGAGCATGTACGCTTCCTGGGCAAGCAGGACGCCATAGAAGAAATCCTTTCCGTGTCTGACCTGTTCCTGATGCCATCTGTGTCTGAAAGCTTCGGCCTGGCTGCATTAGAGGCCATGGCCTGCAAAGTGCCGGTTATCAGCAGCAACGCAGGTGGCCTGCCCGAGCTGAACGTAGAGGGCGTTACAGGCTTCCTGAGAGACGTGGGCGATGTAGACGGCATGGCCGAACGCGCCATTTATATACTGGAAGACGACGACCGCCTGAACCAGTTCAAAGAAAACGCCCTGGCACACGCAAAAACCTTCGAGTTGAGCAAGATACTGCCCGAATACGAAAACTACTATCAGGAAGTAATAGAAAAGAGTAAGCAGGCACAATAGGTTATCAATGAACCTGCCACCTTACCCAGCTTTCCCACGCCTCACAGGCGATGGTATCGTGCTGCGCGAGGTGATGCCAGCGGATATCCCCGCGCTGGTGCCCATCTCCTTTTACGATAGCGAACCGGCCGCCACGCTTGCCGAAGCCGCCGGGATGCAGGCCCGTATAGATAAAGATTACGCCGACGGCAACTCTATCCACTGGTGCATTATCGACACCCTTACCAACAACATAGCGGGCACGCTGGGCTATTACCGGGGCTTCGCCAATAACACCGGCGAACTTGGCTTTGTGCTGCTGCCCCAATACCGTGGCAAAGGTTACATGAGCAAGGCCATGAAACTGGCTGTTACCTATGGGCTGGATACGATGGGGCTCAGCCGCATTGGATCTATCACCACAAAGCAAAACCACGCGGCCATACAATTGCTGCAACGCCTTAATTTTGTTGAGGTACGCGAATTAGAGGATAATGAGGTGCAGTATGAATACCAGCTGCCAGTCGCCGGTCGCTAAACCAACGCGATACACTCTACCGAAAACAATATCCCGCCGGGGAAAGGCATCAACTGCGGCGAGCTGCGCGCAGGGGCTTCTTCGCCGAAAACATCTGCATATATTTTGTTGACGATGCTGAAATCCGGGTCGCAGCCGCTTACCATGAACATACTGGTTTTAACAACCTTATCCAAACCGCCGCCGGCAGCTTCTAAAATGGTTTTCACATTGGCGAAGGCCTGCACTACCTGTTCCTCAAAGCCCCCGCTGATAAGCTTGCCGGTTGCCGGGGAAAACCCCACTGTGCCCGAAAGGAAAATGAAGCCATTTGCAATTACTGCCTGTGGGAATACTTTTGTGCCACGCGGCACTGCATCAGTGTTGAAATTTTTACGGTCGGCCATGGTTGGTGAATTGGTGTTGGTGCGTAAAAATACTTAAAAGACAGATATTTAACCCAAGGAATTGTTCAAAGTTTTCAATTCCCTTCTAGAGAGGAGGCGCGGTGGCCTGTGTGGTGGCAGGGGTGTGTTCGCCACCATGCAACGGTGAATCGCACAAGTCCCGGATCGAATTGCTGATAAACACGATTTCCCTGAGGTCGCCCTCTGCAATTTAACCCACACGATAATAAATTACCACTCTAACCTTTTGGCAGGATTTATGTTATGTTGCTATATATATAATATATACAGAAACCATGAAAAAGATATTTCAAACATCCCTTGCTATCGTAGCCCTAAGTTTTGCTTTCGCTGCCTGTTCAACCCCGCAGAATGCCAGTACCGGCACCAGCACGGCCCAAACATCGGCAACAAGCGTATCGCGCGGTAAATTCGTAGGCACCTGGACATTGACCAAAGTTGATTACGATGGCCTGGTACCCAATGCTGTACAAAACGTTTTCGACCAGGCGGCACCTTCAGCCTTCGTAGGTAGCACCTGGAAGTTCACCAACAGCGGCAACGGCGTCTATACTTTAAGCGACGGTACTTCGCAAACCATCTTCTGGTCGGTTTATAACGGTGGCAGCACCGGCACGCAGTTCCAGTTTAAGAAATTATACGAAGGCGATAAAGCAAAAACCGTGCAGGAAGGCTACCGCCTTAACATCGGCAGCGTTAGCGATAGCGGCATGACCTTGTTATCGCCTGTAGCAGTAGGCAACGGTACAGGGTATATCATTTATACTTTTGTGAAAGCGTAACAGCGCGATAAAAATCAAAAAGAAAAAGCCCCGAATCTTAAGTGATTCGGGGCTTTTTCTTTTTCGGGTGAGCTGTCTCAAATCTCACATCTAATATCTCAAATCTTTTGACCCCTACTGTGCCGGTGCAAACTTCAGGCACACCGGGTTGCCTACTTCAACGCGGCTTACGATGCTCAACATCTTACCGGTATTTTTATCCAGCTTGTAAACATAAACCACATCGCTGTTTTGGTTGGCCACCAGCAGGAAATTGCCCGTTGGGTCGATAACGAAGTTGCGCGGGGTTTTGCCGTTTACGGCGCGGCGATCTACAAAGGTAAGTTCGCCGGTTTCCTGGTTTATAGAGAATACCGAAATATCATTTGCATCGCCGCGGTTGCTGGCATACAGGAACAAGCCGTTTGGCGATACATGTATATCTGCCGCGCCGGTTGCGCCGGTATAGCCATCCTTCAGCAGGGTGACGGTTTGTTTTTGCGTAAGCTTGCCGTTGTTATAATCGAACATGGTAACGGCGCTGCCCATCTCCTGTATCAGGTACAGGTGTTTCTTGTCCAGCGAAAAATCGAGGTGACGCGGGCCGCCGCCGGGGGTAACGCTTACAAAGGGCGGTTTCACGCCGGATAGCGGGCTATCCTTACCGGGCTTGTAACGGGTTACGTGCAGCTTATCGGTACCCAAATCGGTATAGAGTACATATTTTTCATCGGGACTAAGCACTGCGGTGTGCACATGCGCTTTCTCCTGGCGTTCTTTATTGGGGCCGAAAGGTCCGCTATCGCCGATGGTTTCCACGCTGGGGGCTATAGAGCCGTCTTCATTCAAGGGAAGTACCGAAATGTTACCACCCGAGTAGTTGGCCACAAACAGGCTCTTGTTGGCCTTATCTACCGATACGTAGCATGGCGAGCCGCCAAGCGTAAGTTGTTTGTTGATGAATTTGAGCGAACCCATTTTAGGGTCGAACGAAAAGGAACTTACTTCGCCCTTATCGTTCTCGTTTACGGCGTACACGAATTTGCTATCGGCCGATACCGCAAGGTACGATGGGTTGCTCACGTCGTCTATCTGGCTCAGGTAGGCCAGGCGGCCGGTCTCTGCGTAAAAACGAAACACGGTTATGCCCTTGCTTTTGCCGTTGGTATATGCACCCACCAGCAAATCGTAGGTTTTGGGCAGTGGCTTTTGTGCAAAGGTAACCGCAGGTATCAGCAACGCAGCCATCATCAGGAAGTTTTTCATGTATCGAAAATATTGGTTTATGTGTGCAAGTTAATAAAATGCGCAAAAAGTAGACGGTTTGGGAGAGGAATAGTTTAAAGGGGGCTGCATTATCAATTTACCGCAAAGGGCACAAAGATTTGCATGGACGCTAACACAAAGGCCGCGAAGATAAGTGACGCGAATTTTTATTTCACGCAAAGGCGCAAAGCCCGCAAAAGGAGGAATAAATACAAAGAAATTGCAACTTGGCGCCTTTGCGTGCAAACTTCTCCACATGCAAGGCTCTGTGCCCTTTGTGCTCCTCCCTTTGCGGCCTTTGTGGTAAAATCGCGCCCATCAAAAAAGGCCCCATGAATGGAGCCTTGTATTTTAATCCTATAAATCGAATAAATCCGCTTAATCCCGGTTCCGGTTCTATATCAAATGCTTCAGTTGTATCACTTCTTTCTCGTCGAGGTATCTCCAGCGGCCGCGGGGAAGATCTTTTTTGGTGAGGTTGGCGTAAACCGAACGATCCAGCTTCACTACTTCGTAGCCCAGGCTTTCGAAAATGCGGCGCACGATGCGGTTTTTGCCGCTGTGTATTTGTATGCCTATTTCTTTTTTGGTGCCACCTGTTACGTACGATATGCTATCAGGCTTGATGAAGCCGTCTTCCAGCTCCAGGCCGAAGCCGATCTTGTTCAGGTCGCCTTGGGTGAGGGCCTTGCTTAGCTCTACATTGTAAAGCTTGGTAATGCTATTGCGGGGGTGGCTTAACTTATCGGCCAGGTCGCCGTCGTTGGTCATTAGTATCAGGCCTGTAGTGTTACGGTCGAGGCGGCCAACGGGGTAAATACGTTCTTTGCTGGCTTTCTCTACCAGGTGCATCACGGTGCGGCGCTCCTGCGGGTCGTCGGTAGTGGTGATGTAGTCTTTGGGTTTGTTCAGCAGTACGTACACCATGCGCTCGCGTTTAAGCGCCTCGCCATTGTAGCGCACCAGGTCCTTCACCGGGTCAACCTTGTGGCCAAGCTCGCTCACTACTTCGCCGTTTACCGATACCACGCCGGCCATGATCAGCTCATCGGCCTTGCGGCGGCTGCAGATACCTGCGTTGGCAATGTAGCGGTTAAGGCGTATCAGGCCATCATCTTTAGCACGGGGGGCAGGCGCGTTTTTGCGGCTGCGCATAGTGCGGTTCGGGCCATCCGCTGCGGGGCGGTCCTCGTCGCGTTTTTTGAAGCCCGATGTAGTGTTGGCGAAATCTTTTTTGCCGGTACCGTTGCCTGCACCGGGTTTTGGTGCGCGGTTGTATGGCTTGCGCTCGCCGCTGGTATCGCCAAAGGCGCGCTTTGGTTTATCGCTATCGCCGCCGAAGCTGCGTTTAGGGCGGTCGCTATCCGCGCCGGTTGGGCGGTTGCCAAAGGGTTTATCTTTCGAGGTTGTTTTTTTGAAGGATGCCGGGCCCAGGCCGCGTGGCGTACGCGGTGTATCGCTATCGTTTGTGGGGCGGCCGCTGTATGGGCGGTCTTTAGGGGTAAAGCTTTTGCGGTCGTCGCCGCCGAAGCTGCGTTTCGGGCCGTCGCTATCGCCGGTTGGGCGACCGCTGTATGGCCTGCCTTTGGGCACGAATGCTTTTTTATCGCCACCGCTGAATGATGAGCCCGACGATGTGCCGCGTTTTGGCCTGTCGTTATCTCCTTCGGGGCGGTCGTTGTTGGGTTTTGAGTAGCTTGATGACCGCTTATCGGTACTGTAGTGGTTCTTGCTTTCGGCATCGCGGCTGCCGTATGGCTTGCCTGCTGATGCAGATGAGGTGCGTTTTGATGCGCCGCCGCCACTTCTTGGGCGGGCTGAATTGTTGTTGGCTTTGTCGTCGCGACTGCCCGTTGGTTTCTTAAATACCATATATTTTTAGTTTGCGCTTTCGCAGCGTGAGAGGGTCAAAAGTACAACATTTTGGCCGCATTTTTATAAAAAAATCAAAAAACCTTATCGGTTCAAAAACGTTGTTTAAAGTAGTTTAAAGCGCGATTTTGGACGGTTTTGAAAAACGGTCAATACACTATCCCCATACTAAGTAGTTGACAATGTGAATTGTATAGCGTACCTTTGCAGCACATTATACCAAATGTTTAATAAATGAGTAAAATTGAAATGCGTAAAAATCACTTAATTACGTGCTCCGTAATGCTGGTGCTGGTTATCGTTTCGGCCCTCAACATCTTCGGTACAGAACCTGTACTTACTGTGAAAAACAGTACAAAAACTACCCCAAAAATTAAAGTTGCGAACGCAGTAGCGTCGCTGGTATTTTACCGGCCCGACGCTGTAGAAAGCATCTTTAGCTTTGCCGATGAAGCCATACCGCTTAACGACAAACGGGTAGACCTTAAACTTCAGAAATCAATCACTAAAAACAGGTTCAAGTATGTTCAATCGAACATGCTGCACATTAAAGCCGACAAGCTTTTCCCCATCATCGAGCCCATCCTGAAAGCCTACGGTATCCCCGAAGACTTTAAGTATGTGCCCCTGGTAGAGAGCGGCTTATGCGAAGGCACATCGCCCAAGGGCGCACGTGGCATCTGGCAGTTTATGCCCGGCACCGCACGCACCTACGGACTGAAAGTGCGCGGCGGGGTAGACGAACGCCTGAACGTGCGTAAATCAACCATCGCGGCCTGCAAGTACATTAAAGAACTGTATGGCGAGTTCCACAGCTGGACGCTTGCTGCAGCCGCCTACAACAACGGCAGCATTAAGCTAAACCGCGCCATTAACAAGCAAAATGAGGACAATTACTTCCGCATGAGCCTTAACCGCGAAACCGGCAGCTACGTGTACAAGCTTATTGCCATGAAAGAGGTGATCAACCACCCCCGCAAGTACGGCTACAAAAACTATTACAGCTACCTGCGCAAGCAGGAAACCGTACCAACTTACCTGTTGGCAGCCGCCAACTAAACAATTGTAATTCAAAAAATTACGGAGCACAAGAAATGAAGCCGCCCTTGGGGCGGCTTTTTTTATGTGCAGATTTTAGATGTGCAGATTTCAGATGGAGGATGTAATGATTTTCAATTTTTCATCTGCACAACCTTTCTCATCCGCACATCTAAAATTTGAAATCTGCACATCTACCCCATCGTCTTTGCGAGCGATAGCGCGGCAATCATAGGTAGGCAGAGTAGCCGGGATGGTTTACTGCGTTGTTGTTGACGTATAGCTTATCTAATTTCATACGTTTTTGATTTGCACTGCTCTACTATAAAAAAACCTTCGTCAACAGTTTCATAACAACCATCACAGAAGACAAGACTCTGATCAGATCGTGGCAGTCTAATTGCCTTAAAGCTATATCGGCGGCCATAAGCAATTAGTGCATTAACGCATTTTGATTCGCCGGGTTTTAGGGTAAAAACTATAGCTGAACCAAAAGGTTGCATTCCGTCTGATAAGAGCTTATAATTTACGGTTATCTCTAAATTGCTCTTCGACGAATTTCGAAAACAATAGTCGCCAATATGCTGGTTTGCGCAGTCGTTACCGACCGTTTGCGGATTGTTTTTCTGTTCGTTTGAATTTAACGATCTGTTGAAACCCTGGTTGGAATTTCCTGTGTTTACGCCAAGTAGTTCATTAATGTCGTCATTTCTAACGACATCTCCCTTTGTGGCAGCAAGTATATTGCCGTCTACATCCAATGCCACCAAAGTAATTTTGATGTTTTGGGCCAAAACGGCAATTTTACCAGATATTATGATATTTATATCTGATAGTTTCTTCACCTGGGTTAAAGTGGCTTGATTAATGAAGCCTTCTGACCATAACTTATTTTCCTTCATCAAGGTTTTTAACTGATTCCTATTTGCCACATGGAATTTATCAGAAAGATTTACGGACACGTCCTCAGCGATATATTTACCGATGGGAGATACCTCATCATCCAAATCAGTCAATTCCCAAACAGCCATTTTTAAGGACGAGTACTTAGTAAGCTTTGCTGACAATTGATCGGTTAAATGCTGTAAGCTTGAATCAAAAGAAGAACTTACATCTTGAGCCTGTGCCAATCGCACAAACCCTGTTAAAATGAACAAAATGGAGAGTGCCGTCTTTTTCATAATGAGTTTAAAATTTACTGTTATTTACTATTTGACAAAAAGACTGTAAAGCATCTTCTCTTGCTGCGGAGTCAGTCCATCCATTTCCATGTATAGTATTTACGAATGACTTCTCTATAGCGCCCGTTTTTAAATTAATGAGGTTAAGTGTGTAAGTCAAATCAGAAGTAAGCATGTTCGCTTCAATCAAATTTGGTCTCACCTTTGTTGAATGCATTCCAATGAGTAGGTAATCCGCAAACTTGTTTAGGTTAAGATTGTTAATGTAATTAAGATTTCCAATCCTTAGTTGGTTCCCTAATTCATCTATGTAGTAGTATTTTGAAAAAAATGATGGCGTTGACCTATATCCTTTTTCCATGGCAATACTATTAATTTTCAAGCTTGTCATTTCATCAAAACTTCCGTCATCATATGTAATATTTACAATCATATCTCTTGTTTGAGTAGAGTTGATGAATGAACTATTTACTATGTAATTCACGCCTTTATGGAAACCCTTCTGCCGTTCGGGCTTTTTTTTGTACTTATTAAGATGACTAGAGTGCACTCTGGACACTGAATTTGCTGGAAGGAAGCCAAATTGATGGTTGGGTAGCATGATTTCGTACCACCCATTTGTGGCATCGCTTACAATAACCATGCGGCCACTTGAATAGCGCTCACCTCCTAATATACTACTGTTATTAAACGGACCCTGCCTTACAAAAACTTCTTCGTTTACGGTATAAAGAGAGCCTGGCAATTTCACCACTTGCCCGCTTTTTAAAACTATCTTATTGTTTTCGAGCACTTCTGCGAATTTGGCCATTCTTCCGTTTTGAATAGCGCTTAACTCCCCTTCTTCTAACATTGTTACGCTACTAATATTCTCGGCCACGACTTCAGGCGCAACTAATCTTAACGTACCGGCAGCCTCCACCTCTAAACCAGCCGCACCGAGTTCAATTTCCCCCAATTCAAGCAAAGCCACGCAACCAGAAAAGAATATACCCAAGCCACATAGAATGGATAGTAGTAAAATAAACTGATATTTTTTAAGGTTCATTTTAATAAGGTTAACAGGTTACAATTCAGATAAATATAGGTTTAATATTTTTTATCTGCATTATTTTTTTATCAATACTCCACAATTGCCTCTGCCTTGTGGTAACTACGCAAAGCCGCAACGCTCTTTAACCCTCCCAATTATATGATGGCTACTTTGCATGCGGGCCACAAGTTGAGGTGACTTGCGGAAGCGGGAGTTTTAACCCAACAAAATCAGGTGTTTATACCTATTGTATTACCAAATACTTAAGGGTAGATTACGCACTTATAATCCTAATTATCTTTATGTATTGCGATGAATGTGGTTGCGCTATTGCAGGCAACGTTTACTATTATTCTACCCAGAACATGGGTATCCCCTTGTGCAGGCAACATCAGGATTGGATTAGAAACCATCAAGCAACGCCGGAGGCAATACGGCTCTATTTTCTTTTGAAACAAAATGGTGTACCAGCCGAGCTCGAAAAGCATGATGGCTATAAAAGCGTAGATATTGTAATTGAAGAATCCAAGGTGCATATCGAGGTAGACGGAGCACATCATAACTACAATAACCAACAGGCATTATCAGATTTAAAACGCACCTTTCATGCCTTTAGACAAGGATACGTTACGCTTAGGATACCGAACTCTCTCATGCGCTGGAATGCCGAAGAAACAGCCGATTATATTACCGAATTTTTAGAGCTGAATTTGAAGCGGCAACCAAAAAAGGGGTTTTCGCTTATGAATTTATTTAAGTAATGGCCTGACAATAAAAAACAGCCGGCTAACTTTTTAAACACAAAGTTTTATTTATAAAATTAAAAAACTTACCAATATGGGCGGTCAGCATGGAGTGCGTGGTTATCTACTACAAACTATTATCACAGTATTAGACAGCCTTTCCCAATACAAACCTTGGGCAACTGTCACAATCGAACCTAACGATGCATCTGAAAAAGTCGATGTAAAATGGGTGATGACTGATGCCAAAACAAGGCTTGTTCAAGTCAAGTCTTCGCAGAATTTGATAACCTATTCGACGGCAAAAAAATGGGCCTTGGAATTAAAATCTTCAACCGAAGCAGATAATTATGAATTAATATGTATCGGCTTACCCGATAGCAAGCTTAACGAAACTCCAGCTATCGATGGTGTTGATATTGTGTTAAAGCCATTGGACTTCGGTTTGCTACTATCAGATTCGATTTTCAAACTAAATCAATTTTATGAAAAGAAAAATCGCACCAAAGTTCAATCTACTTTAAATGAAGTGATCATCAATAGCTTAAACTTCAAACTAGGAAAAGATTCAATTTTTGGAAAAACTATCTCAAAAGAAGATTTCGACGACGTGTTGCTTAATTGGCTAAACGCAATTGAAGCACATGTCACAAAAAATCCGTTTGTAAAATTCAGTGCGCTCGAACAACAAGATGTAGCCTTGACTTTCGAACAACAGGTTTCGATAAACTTCCTAAAGCTTATTGGTTGGCAGCATTATATAACAAACATCAAATTGGATTATTACGACGAAAAACTTTTGAGTAACGAAACTGCAGTCGTTGATTACTATGTCAATTTCGAAAGCAAGTTGAAAGACAATACGACCGATCACATATTTTTAAATACAATTCAGGATTATGAATATCCAGAACAGGCGCGTCCGCAGATAAGGAATTTCCTGACGGCGACTAACCTAATTACCGAGGATTATAAAGCAAATCGAAAAATTGATAATGAAAAGAGAAATGCTGTTTTTAATATTCTTTTTTGGATATCTACCGATGACAAGGATGTAAACAAAGATTTTATTTATCAAAATAAAGAATTGTTCCGTAATGAGCTTTTAGAACTTGAACAACACTATTTTTTAATAGATAATACTAAAGCTAATTTTCTAATTAGTTCAATTATCACTGCTAAAAATTACCGGGAAGAATTGCCGGTAAAATTCCTTTACCCAATAACAGAATTTAATTCATCCTTCAATAAAATTGGCAAACGGGGCTTTCAACTTCCTCCAGAATATATAAACACTAATATTTTACCTATTATAAAAGAGAATAAAGAACAAATCAGTGTTTTACTTTTCTGTTCAGACCCTTATCAAAAAGATAATCTTAAGAAAATCATTTGGTTTTTAATTCGCTTGACAAGTGGGTTTGCAAATGAGTATTTAATTTACTTTAGTGATTACACAAATAGTTTGCAAAACGAAGTTGTTGAAGTCCTTCGATCATTTGATAATGTTGACATCTTGAATAAGATTTCCGTCAGAAAAAATACAAATATTGAAATCAGTCAAATTGTTGACGTTTTGGTTCCCAAAACGACTGATATATCTACAGAAGTAGAAGCCATTCAAGAACAAGACGCGCTCAAAGTTAATCCCATTTTTAGGGAGCAATTACCCTACGGAGACATTTTGAAACCAATTTTGAGCACTGAAAATATAAGCGCTCAGGACTTAAAGATATTTTTGTCTCATAAAGGGATATTTCTAAAAAACGCCGATAAGCGAAAATTAATGGACTTAATGGTTAGCCTTTTATTTAGTCCAATCGAACTAGAAAACTTTATTAATTTGATAAATGTCAAAGAAAGGCCCGTAAGCAGTGTACCATACTTTTTGCCAGTAGTAAGTCAATCATCGATAACCGAAATCTTTAACGAAATCAAACCGGATTTCAGAAACATTACGGAGGGTTTGCAAGCCAAATTAAACCACCCAGTAATTTTCACGCCTGACCCTCAGCAACCAGATTTATATGTTTTTTCATCATACGTTGAGAAAAAAGACCCAACCAAGCATATTGCTCTAAATACGACCTGGGAGCCGATAAGAATCACTTACCAAAAAATCGCCGGCGGGTTCATGCTAAATAATGTTGAAACAAATTCAAAAGATGCTAAAACGATAGCAAATAGAATAAATTCAATAATTAGAACCGAGTTACTTGCGCATGGACATGTTGCGGAAGAAACTACAGAAATTAAATTTTCTGATTTCTCATCAAATAAAGAGCGTGTGAATTTTCTATTGAGTTTCAATAATATCAGCAGCTGCGACTTTTTTATACGTCAAGATATTAAAGGATTGAAGTACATATTTGATGAAAGTAAAGTCATACCCGAAACTTATGCGGACAAAACTGAGAAAGACTTAATCATTTTGTTTCGAGGCAAAAAGCTTGAGGGGTTACGAGAGCTATCTGAAGATGTCTTCAAAGAAATTATCTTATTGGAAGAAATTTCAATTTCCTATTATTTCGAATACAAGGGTGTTCGATCTTACTTCTCCGTAAAATATGACTTTTCTGATGCCTTAAAAAGTAAATCGCAAGATGGAGCGTTCCGCTCTCAAACTTATTTGCATAAAAACTATTCGGTTAAACAGGTTAAAAAGATAGCTGATCTGGAAAAAGTATTAAATAAAGAGGTTGACAAATTAAAAATTGAAAAGTTGCAAAGGTTTGGCAAAATCTAATCCCTGTGCCCCCGCAAGTGCCCTACTTGTGGCCCCTTAGCAGAGCAGAATCACTCTTTAACCCGCCCAATTACATGTCGGCTACTTTGCATGTAGGATTTATTCTTGTGGAAAACTCAATTCCTTGTGGGTTTCTTGTGGATTTAAATAAAATATAAATGTCTAATTTTCAACGCTTTAATATAATTCACAATAAAAATTCATTCTTTTCCTGTGTCTTTCTTGTGTTCTTCTTGTGGATTGTCTAAAGTTTCTTTTCCTTCTATGACTAATTCTCCTCTTCGTTTTAATTCTTCTATTCCTATTAATATTGCTTTTTCTATTAACTTATTTCCTTCTGTTCTTCCTTTTCCTAAACTATATTCTCTTCCTGTTCCTGAACCTTTATAGTCTAAGTATCGTACATTATTCGAAGACAATTTGTAAACTATATTCTTTATTTGCTCTCTGGTAAGCTGGTCATCAAATAGCTCCACAAACTTTCCCATTTTAGCACTTCCAAAAGACTTGAGATACTGAGTAATCTTCATGATGACGAAAGATTCATCAATAGGAGTATTTCTTGTATAATCCACCTCTTTACTGACAAAAGAGTAATACGATTTACTTAAGCGCCATTGCTGCCTGTTTGTTTTTCCAATTTTTTCTATGAGTCCCTCCGACTGTAGTTTTTCACAAATAATTTTATCCAACGAATCCTTTGGTTTACCTTCCCGAATTTCATTAAGTATTAAAACTTCTGTTAGACTCAGTTTTTCTTCCCTATCATTCTGAGTCTTATTTATGAATAAAGCAAAAGCTTTATCTTTAACTATTGCGGAAAGATTTAATTGTACTTGAAAATCATCTGATAAAGAATAATCCGGAGCGCCTTTACCCTCTGTAATAGATTGATAAAAGATTTTGTCTACTCCTTGACCAGACCGCTCAACTATACCTGTTTTTGCAAGGACATCTGCCAACAATCTATTTCTTGGAGTACTGCTTACCGTAAGTAAATTTTTTAGAGACACGCCAATGGGAAATCCTCCCGGACTTATAATTTGTAAAGCCTGGGGATATTGTTTGATCACCACTTCCGAGGTACGACGATAATCTCTGTGAGCAATGGCATTATTAATGGCCTCTCGAATGACCTGTACGTTAAAATAGGGTATGTCGAAAATATAGGGTCCTTCTTGAACCGGGACTTTACTATTTCTTAAATTTATCGTTTGCCAGAGCTCATCTATCGCCAGGTAGTACGGTTTAGTAAAGAAATAACGCTCATCAAATGTTATTTGTCCACCTTCATTCCTATATTCTAAGTTTATCGAAGCCTGTGGCAAATACTGGCGAATAACTTCTTCTTTGCCCAGCAAAATCAGTGCAGCGTAAGTGAACTTATTGTGTTTGCTTAGTTTTAGATCTGATAGTGCCTGCTCATCGTCAAGCGTAAGAAACATCGGATTCGTCTGCTTTTTGCTGTAAGCTTCTTTCATCTTTTGAATAGCCTGCTTATCGAGACTATTTATGGAAAGGCCGTCACAAATCGTTTGCGAAAAATCAGGCTCTTGTTCCTGTACTATCTTTAAATAATGTTCGTCAGACATTGGTAACAACTCCTCGCCGACACGCATCAACGCAACATCTTCGAATTTGAAAACTTTTCCGGGAGGACGGCCAGGAATCTTAATCACTAAAATGCGCTTCCTGTATTCATCGAAAAGCTCAGTTATTTCAACTCTGATCCTTGTCTCACGATATATTTCCTGTTCAAGTTTTCCAGTTTCGTTTTCGCTCTGTTTAGTACCGGTTACGGTGTGAGGATATTTATCATGAATTCCAAAAACAAGATAACCCCCACCCTCGTTAGCAAAAGCGGTTGTATATGCAATTATACATTTCCGTCTATCCTTAGGATCATGTTTATTACCACCATTGAATGAATAATTCCCTCCTTTTGCCTCTTTAAATTCGACTTTATTTTCGGCTTCTTTAAATTGTAATAATTGATTGATAGTAACCATTTCTGCTAACAGGTATAAGGATTTTTATTTGTAAAGATAATATAAAGTTAGAATGTCATTTTCATCATCTCATTCGCTAATTCTTAAAAATCAAGTACAGCATTTATCGCATCATCTGCTTTCTTAAATGAAAAGTTAGCTTGATATTTCATCATCGTAAGCATCACTAAATTGCTGAAACTTCCAGCGTCTGGGCTGCTAGGTATCAATTGCAAGTCACCTCACCACCGTTAAGATTGGCCGACAGGACTGGACATCCGTAAACTATAACGGCCCGGGCGGCCAGGAGGGCGTGTTTTACGCACCTGCCGGTCCAAACTTGTGGTCTGCTTGCAAGGTAAGCACCATGCCCATCGGCCCTGCCTGCGTAGAGGTTGCTTCGTGCCTTATAATGACGATGTGATTAATCATCTGCATATATAAAACACCCGTTACGGTTACCTGAGGATAGTAATACTTCCCGATAAAACGGGCGATCCATCGTGAAGGTTTATGATATAGTAGTAGGTGCCCGCCGGCAAATTAGCGCCCTTGTACCGTCCGTTCCAGGGCACGGCATAACCAATTGAGGCGTATATTTTTGTTCCGTACCTGTTATATATATCAACGGTACAATTTGGAAAAGTATCCAAATATTGTATGTTCCAGGTATCGTTAATGCCATCATTATTTGGCGTAAAAGTGTTTGGTATGGCTACTATTGCCGGTGCAACAATGAGTTCCCCAAACACGTAGGTAATGGAATAGTTAGGCGAGCCGGCCGCGCTTACGGTAATTGGATATTCGCCGGGCGCTGATGTTGTTACAGCGGTTGTGGTTATTAGGGGCTGAGATGTTAGTTGCGCGGGCCCATCGTTATTTTTAAAACCATTGTAGGTAACCGTTAGGGCAGGGTTTACTTGCCCGTAACTTTTGTTTTTATCATCGGCTATAATGGTGAGCGGCGCGGGCTTTACTATACTCGCCGACATGGGTATGGAGGCATTTGGAGCGTTATCACTACTAAGTACCACATTGCCCATGTAACTGCCAACAGGGGCACTTGCTGCTAACCTGATATAAACAACGGTTGGGGCAATAGTACCTGCGGCACCAACGGTAATGGCATTGCTAAAGGTGCTGTTATCGGTACTAAGCTCAAAACCGGGCGGGGGGCTCACCAGTACACCGGCCTGCATGTTTGTGCCATTCAAGGTAAACGATGTAGGTGCCGAAGGTGTGCCATAAGTTGTTTGCAGCGGTTGTAACGTGCCCGTGACTGTAATAAGCGGTGGTTCTGCAGGCGCTACGGTAATGCTGAATTTAACAGGCGTACCGGTGCACCCGGTTTCGGGCATCACAAAATTGCCCAGGCCAAGCGGATGAGTGCCCAGGCCGACCGTGGTAATGACCTTATTAGCGACCGGATCGATAACCAACATCAAATCGGAACCTTGGCTTACAACATATAACAGGCTTCCATCCAAATTGAACGATTCGCCAGTGGGGTCCCCGCTGACATTTATAGTTGTGAGAATGCTGTTATCTGACGTATTTATTACCGACACCGTACCCGCCCCTGAATTCGTCACATATAGTCTGCTGCCGTCGGGGTTAGTAGTTACCCTCCAGGACCACTTACCCGTGCTTATCGTGGAAACTATTTTATTTGTCGCCGTATTTATCACAATAACATTGCTTGAATTGGTATTCGCAACATATAACAACAAGCCATCGGGGCTCACACAAGCATTGAAGGGCTGATTGCCCACCGCCATGGTGGATATAACGGCGTTTGTTGCGGTGTTTATTATTAAAATACTGTTAGCCCCGTTAGATGAATGATTTGGGCTGTACAACCGGCTCCCATCCCTGTTCAGGGCTATCTCATAGGGAGATGCGCCGCTTAGCTGAATGGATTCGGTTATTGCGTTGGTCGCTGTGTTAATTATCGATATCGACTGTTTACCAAAATTGGCCACATACACCAGGTTCCCATCCGCACTTACTACTATGCCGGAGGGCAGCGAGCCGGGCGGCAACGTAATAACCGACACCACCTTGTTTGTTACCGTGTTAATAACAGAAATATTATCCGCCGATTGATTGGCGATATATGCGCGGGTGCCATCGGGGCTAACCGCTACACCCAACGGACCTTTGCCAACAGGAATTGTGGTAACCAACCTATTAGTAACAACATCGATAACCGAAACATCGTTAGATACTGCATTGGGGATATAGGCATTTGTTTGACGTACCGGCGTAACCGTAATTGTGGCGGAAAGGGGGGGTAGTAAGGCTTGTATTTTTCACCGTAAATGGAGGGATATCCCCCGTGCCGCCGGCGGGCAAACCAATTGCGGGGTTATCATTGGTCCAGGTATAAGAAGCTGTGTTGCCAACGAAATTAACCGCGTTAGTTGTTGATCCGTTTGGCAGCGGGCCCTGATCTGGCGGCTGGTTAACCATTGGCAAAGCATATACCATACCTATTACCTCTACACTTTGATCGGCGCTGCCCGCAGCGGTTAAAATTACATTACCTGCTATATAACCAACCGGCGCGGTTGCTGCCGCCCTAACATATAAAATCGCATTACTTACAGCGCCGTTTGATGGAGTAAGTGTGACCATATTGTTATAACCACTGCCGGCGACAAGTGAAAGCTCGAAGCCAGGCGGGGCCGTTGCCCTAATGTTACCGGTTAAATTAGCTCCCGAAACAGGAAATTGTGAAATGTTTGGGCTTGCAGATGCAATACCCGCGCAGGTGTAAATAATGCCGCTGGCAACACCCACGCTAATTGTTGCGGCTGGAGGCGACGGGTTATTTAGCGCGAAAGTTTTTGGCAAAAAGGAGAATACAAACAGGAAGATACCCGTAAAAAGTAAGGATATTTTTGAACAACAAGGCTTGCGCATAAGAAGATCCTTAAATTTTGTTCAATAACTATTTTATAGAAGCCAGGTAAACATAGCGTGTGGTGTTTATAGAAGGATCTCAAAATACAAAAAATATGCTCGTATATCGCAGGCAATTGTTTTTATTACAGGGAAATAGCGTTTAAATTAATGCGAGCCGGGACTTGAGCGATTCCCCTCTTGAGAGTAATAGCCCATGAATAGACATAAAAAATGTGTATATTTAAGGTAAATGAATGTAGGAGAAGTATTTACAAGATTTCCGAGTCAGGAAGTCTGTATAGATTATCTGGAAGGGCTTAGGTGGCAGCATGAGCCGCAATGTCCTTAC
>NZ_JBFUAP010000021.1:0-172066 GCF_056406215.1 Mucilaginibacter sp. P1_D10
ATTTCTGTCCGTCGGACCGAGAATTTGCCGCCGGCTTCTTTCAGATTCCTCCTCACGAAGGACACCCTTGCCTTAAGCTAACGCTTCCCACTACCAAGGCGCGCTCGGGACTTGCACCCTATAGTTTGCRCCCATGCCGGGCACACAACAATAAAGGCCACCCTTAAACGGATGGCCTCTTCTTTTTATGTTTGTATTTTCGAAAACTTCGGCAAGCTGCTTACATCACCGCTTTAACCTTCAGCTGCCCGCTGGACAAGGTGCGGATAATCAGCTTTTCGCTGGTGGGGTAAATGGCCATGATATCCATGTCGCGTATGGCAACCTCAGGGCGGATATTTTTATTGGCGTTGCCGGCAATTTCGGTTTGTATCCTGGTTTTGCTATCGGCAATAAACTGGCTTAAATTATAAGCAGCCTTTTGGCGTATCATATCGGTTATTTTGCCGTTGAACATCCACTTGGCGGCTTTAAGCATCCATGCTTTAGTCTGCAGGTCGAAGGTAAGATCGGGGAACGACAGTTCGTGCGTGGCGGCGTTGTAGGTTGGCGTACCAACCAGGTAAATGGTGCCGGTGTTCGAACCTTTAAAATCAACCTGCATGGCTATCTGCTTTCCAATGCCATATATTTCGGTATTGTCTACAATAAAATCCTTACCCGCTATCTGTGCGCTTTGGCCAACGATTTGCTTGTTTACCACATCGGTAAGGTGATTGTAATTCTCCAGCAGATCAAGGTAAATGCTAAAACCATTTGCCGGGGCATAGGTGGTTAAATTAGGTAATGGCTTAAGCGGCAGGTTTGCGCTTGCAGTGGTTACCACAGGCTTTGCAGACAGGCCCACCGAAAAATTAAGCACTGAGCCATTCACACTGAATTTACTTAACCTAACCGTTTGCGGGTTGATGGAAAGGTATCCCACATCGCCAATTTTTACTTCGGAAGCCATATTTTTCCATATCTGTTCAACCAAAGGCCTGATGTTGTAAGCCGCAATTTTTGCGTCGACCTGTTTACCAAGGTCATTTAGCGGCCCGCTCACGTATTCTATCAGTTTATTGGTTACATCAATATTCCCCATTAAAATATTGCATCGGTCAATTGGTTTAGGGGCAGGATACAACACGGTTTTAGAACTCAAATGAAAATCGGGCGAGATGCTGAAGGTTGATTGGTAAGATATCTCCATTTTTCGTGGAGGTTCGGTGCCCCATCCGCATTGCGCAGATAGCGTGGGCACCATGCACTTTGTGTCGCCGCCAAACAAACTACCGCATTTGGCACAGTAGGATGCATTGATACCATAGCTGCCCACGAATTTTAAATTGACAACATTGCTGCTGCCCGTAATATTAAAGGGGCTACGCGTAAAAGTATAGGCGTATCGCAAACCCTCGCAAGGCTGCTGATTATCTGTGTACTTAACCGGTACAGAATTTTCGGCCTGCACAAAATAGCTTTTCAGGTCTACACTAACGGGAACTTCTATATTCGATACGGGCTGTATAAGTTTAGGGATGTCTTCAGCTGCGAGGCTTACGGGGGCAGGCGGTTTTACCACGGAACAGGAATAAAACATAAGCGACAGCAACATGGCTGTAAAAAGGGGTTTAGGGGCAAACTTCATGTGAAAGGTTAAAATATTTAATACGGGAATAATCAATGCGGCAAAAATAATAAAGCAATTGGGCATTCCCGTATATTTTTGTGAGGATAGTTGGGATCCGGTAAGTATGGATGCGTGGCTACACATTATTGTATTATCAACATAAGCGTTCAATCTTCGTTATAAATAGTTAAGCCCCGCACCTCATCGGCGCGGGGCTTAATCTTATGTATCTTTTATTTATTAAAACTGGAAATAGATAAACGATTTGCCCGATTCCTGGCTGAGGACAATCATCACCAGCATAAAGCCCCATACCATCGCCACGCCCCACCAGGGCATTTTAGCTGCGGTTTTTAACACGCTGTTTTTGCGCATGGTCCATTGCACTACCAGCATCAGCGTAATTACTACTGCTACTTTAATGATGGCTATACTAGTGAGCAGCGGTGTAAGGCCCGCTTTGGGCGCAAACATAGCATTGAGCAGTCCCCAGGCGCCGCCAAAAGTAGCCGAGCATTTAAAGTATAGAAAATCCCCCCCCCCGAAAACCTGGCCGAGCTGGAGCAATTTAAATCTATGACTTAGGGTGCTCAGCAACGTTTTCAGGTTTGCTTTAGACGGCGATATGCGCGCCGTCAAGCTCTATTTTGAAATGGTAGGCAGCATCAATGAACAACACGCCAACAAAGTAGTGACCGACCAAAACAACTCAACATCCAAATAAACAACACAATCCTAAGGCAGGAAGACATTAATCGGTCCAGCATCGAGCAGCTAAACCAGATAGAAAATATTATCAGGAAAGAGGTGACGGCGAGGATTGGTTAACTAACTCCCCTGTAAGTGACGCAAGTACCCTGTCCTGATCGGCTGGGGCTACTCTCTCATACTGAGGCAGTCATCAGCATGTGCAGCGGTTGCCATCGCTGCATATGCCAAGGGGCTTTTGTTTTTGATATGACATGGTTACAAAAATCACCTCATTTTGCAGTTTTAAGGCTTTTTATCAAATCACAATTATTTTCGTTTTATTTTTTCGTCCGGCATAATTGCATCTTTAGTAGTACTAACTTCTTGCTGTTTTTTTTGTTTTTTCTTTATTAGATGAGTAATGTTTTTTTTGCTTTGGTCATATTCAAATATTAGTTTGGAATTAAACCTTACATCACGATTAAGGCTGTTTGTAATATCAATTATTTTTTCATACATATTATCTGATTCTGTTGAAAACTTAGCAATAATATTAGTAGACTGCGCTGTAATATAAATTAAAGGAAAAGACTCGAGACCTTCAATCCTAGACCAAAATTTAAATTCTTCTGATTCTTTGAACTCTTTCATCTCTTGGTTAGCTATTTCCACATAATAAAAATCCACATTTTTTGCAAATTTAGTATTCTCTAAATGTTTTTTCAATCCTTTACAAGGAGCACACCAGTCTGCACTAATTATAAAGACAGAAATTTTTCCAATTTGTGATATTTGACTCACTGGAACGATTTTTCCATTGGTATATATTTCTTTAAAGACAGTTTGGGAAAAAGATTTTGCTGAAAAGAATACTAAAAAAATTAAAAAAAATGTCCGTGTCATGACTTAAATTCTTTAATTGTAAAATTCCTATTGCATGGAGAATCTACCTGCATTTTACAGGGCAATATTTCTGTAAATTTTAAATTTGTGGGAACACCATCATGAACTCTTTGACCATACGAATTTGTCTGTGGATTCCTCTCGCAGAAGACATTGTAATAAAATTCTTTCTCCGCACGATCGTAAATGCTATCTCCTTCATAATAAAACTTTTGAGTCACATATTCTTGAGAACAGAATTTACACCGTGACGCATATGGATGACTTGACGGCCTGCCATAACAAAAATATTCTTCTAATTGAGTGTAAAGTATAAATGCGCTATGACAGTAATAAAGTGTCGCCCCAGAATGGATTAACTCGTTTGACTTATTCTTAGTTATAAGTTGAGGTCCGATAAAAATACCACTTTCTTTATTATTCACATCTTGAAAAAGCCTTCCCTTGTTTGCATGAGGAAGATTTACATTGTTTTTTGTATTCGCATTCTTTTTTTGTTTAAATGCTAACGCTGGAGTTATAGGAGGTGACGATCGCTTTCTCAAAACCTCGTCTATTGCGCCGGCATAGTAATCAGTCATAACTCTATTTGGAATATCACCGACTTTTAATTGATAATTTATTGCATCAGAGATTTTTATTTTTCCAGTATTCAACTTATCTTGATAATCTTTTTTGTAAGTCTCAAAGTCAATGAAGCCTGAATCATTTTCAGGAAAAAGATATTTTGCAAAAGTCAAATTCGGTACTAACACTATTCCTGCACCTATAGTGAATGAATTGAGTAAAAAGTTTCTTCTTTTCATTGTTTCACTTTTTAAATTAATATTTTTTTAATTCATCAATAAGATTATTGAGCGAGTCTTGTATAGTCTCTCGTTTGGGGTATAATTTGTAAAAATTAATTAATTCTGTTATAGATTGTTTTCGAATTTTTTCAGGACAAACAGGAATGCTTTTTTGATTTTTTAATTCGTAAAGCATTTCAATACCTCTTCTAGCATAGTTATAACTGAGTTCGACTTCATTATCGTTAACAGGCCCATTTTTTAACAAAACGTCTTTACCCTTGTCTAAATATTCCCGGGCTTTAGTCAATTTATCAAACGAAGCCGTGTCAACGTAGTATTGATAGCCACCAAATAAAATCCCTACTATTGCAATGATACCAGGTATTGCAATTTTCAACCAAGTTTTCATATTCATGATTTATTAGTTTTTTTATTACTGCCGAATCTTATATCTATTATTATAATCTCAATAAATATAAACAATAAAAAACGAATAAAAAAACGTATAAATACCTGATTTTTATCTATTTTTAAACATCATTAAATGCACGTAATTTAGCCCATGGTCGGTGTTATCACCGCACCATTAACCTACAAAAACACGAGGTACAAAAACCCTCGCTCTTGGCCGTGAGCATCCGCGCTGACCTTGTCAAGCACTACTCGCACCCAAGCCGCCCGGCGTTTGTTACCGTCCCGTCCCCCCCCTACCCAAAGCACGCCAAATTCCTTACTTAAGCATGATAATCAGCATTTTACCTTCCCTTATTTAGTACTTACCTTTATAGTACTAAGAAAATATCATAAATACAGAAAAATCCATTTTGGCCGCTGCCTGTTTTTTGGGAGTAGAAGAACTTTTCAGGACCCAGCGCGGCGTTATATCAATAGCACCCGGTTTATCTACAAAAAAGCCCCTACGGTTATAACTGCCTTTACGAAAGGCCGGAGTGGGTGTTGGGATAATCGGCCCGTCAACAAAACATCAGTATAAAACCCTGTAGGTATGAGAGGGCTTTTTGCTTTCCAAACGTTGTTATCAGTTCCAAACTCACATTAGTATAATATAAGCCAGGTATACTTTCATTTTACTTTTTAATTAATTTTTATAAATAACCAAATATATAAAACATTGGAATATAGTTATTTATAATAAAATTCAAAACACAAAAGCGTGTCTTAATTATTATTTAATATTATTCGAATGGCCGTTCAGTTGCTGAAGACTTATTGTATCACAAATCCGTTACAAAGACTTTCAAAAAATAATAGGTGTTAAAACATGAATTTGCCTCCTGGCGGGCTGACTCAGCCGACGAGCCGGCCCAATTATTTATCGTTGCGCCGCCTTTATAAAAGCTAAATACAGCTAAATTAGGCCGTTTAAAATATATTGCCTTTATGGATACTATTTGCCTGGTTGAGGATAACGAGAAGGTGTCGTCGTTTATAAAAAAGGGGCTCAACGAGCATAAATACAATGTAGACGTTACCGCCACCGGCGAGGCTGCCCTGGAAATGCTGCTGCAAAAAAACTATAATCTGCTTATATTGGATGTGATGCTGCCCGGAATGAGCGGTGTAGAATTATGTCGGCAAATACGCAAAACCCAGCCCCTTATACCCATCCTGATGCTGAGCGCCCTCGGCACCATAGACGACAAGGTGAATGGCCTGAAATCGGGTGCGGACGATTACCTGCTCAAACCTTTCCATTTCAACGAGCTGCTTGCGCGCATAGAGGCCCTGTTGCGCCGCAAAAAAGTTGCCGACGAAGAAGAGCATATCCTTAGTTTCGGCGGCCTCAAACTAAACACCTGGACCAAAACCGCCGAGCGCGAGGGCCAACAGATCATCCTCACCGCCAAAGAATACAGCTTACTTGAACTTTTCATACAGCACCCGGCCAAGCTGCTATCCCGCGAGTTTATTATGGAGAAAGTATGGGGCATCAGCTTTGATACGGGCACTAATATGGTTGATGTGTACGTAAATTATCTGCGCAATAAAATACAGAAGGGTTTCGATAAAAAACTTATCCATACCGTTATCGGCATGGGCTATATACTGAAAGATTAAGTCACACCATGAAAATAAAAACACGCCTTTCCTTATACTTCACGCTTATCAGCTCCGGTGCCTTGCTGCTGGTGCTGATTGCCGTGTACGTGGCGGTTTTCTCTTTCTTCAATGCCGATTTTTACAACAGGCTGCGCGAACGCGCCAAGCTGGCCTCGCAATTCTACCTAAAAGCCGATGAGCTGGCCACCGATTCGCTGGTGCGGGTGCAGCAAAAATACCTGGAAAAACTGCCCGACGAGGTCATCCGCATTTATGATGATTACAACCTATCGGCCTTCAACACCAAAAACAACGTGTACTGGACCAAGGAAATCATCGAACAAGTACGCTTGGATGGCAGCATACAATACGAGGAAGGCCGGCGCAAGGTAGTAGGCGAGTACTATAAAGATAACCAGGGCAATTTCGTTATCCTGGTATCTGCAGTTGATGCCAACCTGGAGCACCGCACCTGGGTGCTGGCAAAAATCACGGGCGTGCTGTTTCTTATTTTCGGTACCTGCTTATTTTTTGCCGGCCGTGTATTTGCGCAGCGGGCATTATCGCCCGTAGATAAAATTATAGCCCAAATAAATAATATACAAGCCAGCAACCTGCATTTACGTGTCGATCAGGTGAACAGCCGCGACGAGATTGCCGAACTGGTAAACAACTTTAACCGCCTGCTGGAGCATCTGCAGAACGCCTTCGAACTGCAGCAAACCTTTGTGGCCAACGCTTCGCACGAACTACGTACCCCGCTTACCAGCATCATGGGCGAGGTGGATGTGGCCCTTACCAAAAAACGCAATATCGTTGAATACGAGCGGGTACTGCGCTCTATCGCCAACGATGGCGGCCGCCTGCAGGAAACCATTACCAGCCTGATGGAGCTGGCCCAGGTAGACCTCAACTACACCCGCGCCGCCCTTACCCCCGTGCGCGCCGACGAGCTGATATGGGAACTGGAAGAATACTGGGCCACCAAAAAAGGCCCCGGCATGCTCAGGATACAATTAGGTACTTTGCCTGAGGATGAAGAACTGCTCACCCTGCCCGCCCATAAATCGATGCTGTACATCGCCTTGAATAATATTATCGATAACGCCTTTAAATATTCTGACAACCAGCAGGTTACATTAAGTTTCCGGGCAGATGTGGCGCGTATCAGGATAGCCATTGCCGATAAAGGGCAGGGCGTCAGCGCAGCCGATGCCGAAAAAATTTTCCTGCCATTTTTCAGAGTAAACAAAGATAAAAGCATATCAGGCAGCGGCATAGGCTTGTATATCACCAGTAAGATCGTCGAACTATTCAAGGGCACGATAAGGGTACAGTCGGAGTTGGGTAGCGGCAGCACCTTTATCGTCGAGTTTTTAAAGTAGCAAGCGCTTGCTGCAATTCTAATGCTAATCTAATTTGGTTTTAATGCGTCTCTAATTTGAGTGAAATAGGTTTGTGTCATCAAATTCTATTGAACTCATGATACGCAGCTATTTCCGAACCGCCCTCCTGTTGGCCCTGCTCATTGCGGCGGGCCAGGGCGCAAAAGCACAAACAGACACGCTCAAAATCACCTTTAAAGATGCCGAAAAGGCCTTTTTAGACAAAAACCTAAGCCTGCTTGCTCAAAAATACAATGTAGATGCCGCCCAGGCATTAGTCAAGCAGGCAAAGCTTTGGGACAACCCCGTACTGAGCACCGATCAAAACATCACCGATGCCGGCCATAAATACTTTGCCCACAGCAACGGGCAGGGCCAGGTTTTGGTGCAGTTAAGCCAGTTGATAAAAACAGCAGGCAAGCGCGGCAAGCAGATACAGATAGCTCAGGATGGCGTGCAGATACAACAAGCACAATTCAACGATCTGCTGCGCAACCTGCACTACAACCTCCTGTTAGATTTTTCGCAGGTGGCCAGCCTGATGGAACAGCGCAAGGTGTACCAAACCGAGATAGCATCTGCCACGGCAATGGTAAACGCTATCGAAAAATCGTACCAGGCGGGCAACAACTCCCTTAAAGATGTTATCCGTTTAAAGGCCTTGAATTTCGGCTTGCAGAACGATTTGGTAGAGATAGACCGCCAGATAAACGATTTGCAAAGCGAACTGAAAACCCTGCTGGCAGCCAACGAAACCCAATTTATTGCGCCGCAGGTTACCTTCACCAATACCGATACCACCTTAAACGCAGCTGCCCTTTCCGAGCAGGCCAAAGCCAACCGAGGCGATTATCTGGCAAGCAAATACCTGCTTGATCAAGGCAACCACAACCTGGCCCTGCAAAAAGCACTGGCTGTGCCGGATATCACCATCGGTAGTACTTACGATCAACATAGTAGCTATGCCAGCAACTACGTGGGCCTGGAGATTAGCCTGCCCCTCCCCTTCTTCAACCGCAACCAGGGCAACATCAAAAACGCCAAACTGAGCGCGCAAAGCCAGGAAGTTACCGTGCAAAGTAACGAGGTGCAGTTAAAGAACGAGGTGTATTCGGCAGTAAACCAGTACAACCTTAGCCAGCAACTGCTGGGCAACAACCAAACCGACTTTTACAGCAAGTACGACCAACTTTATGCCAGCATGCTCAAAAGCTTCCGCGAAAAACAGGTTGGTTTGCAGGAGTTCATCGATTTCTTCGACTCTTACCGCGAAACCAAACTGAAGATATTACAGCAGCAGCTTAACCTGCAAAAAGCTATCGCCGATCTTAACTACGCCGTAGGTACCACCGTAATTACGCCATTATAACACACAGAACAAAAAACACAGCATATACAGCAATAACATGAAAAAGGGACTAATATATATCGCGGCAGCATCCATAGCACTTGCATCCTGCCAGGAAAAGAAAACCGGCACTATGGCGGTAGAACAGGTTTGCGTAAGCGATTCCATGGCCAAACTCATCCAGATAGATACCGCCAAAACCACCCGTATGGAAGACGAACTGGCACTTACCGGCCAGGTATCTTTCGATGAAAACAAAGTAGTAAAGGTGTTCCCCTTTACCAGCGGGCAGGTAACCGAAGTAAAGGTTTCCCTGGGCGATAAGGTAAGCAAGGGCCAAACCCTGGCTATACTGCGCAGTGCCGACGTGGCAGGCAGCTATACAGACCTCAGCTCTACCAAAGCCGACCTCGCCATAAGCAAACGCCAGATGGAACAGGCCGAATACCTATACAAAAACGGCATCTCCAGCGAACGCGATTACATAGAGGCAAAAGAAAATTACAACAAGGCGGTAGCCGCAAACAGCAGAATACAGCAGCAGATAGCCATCAACGGCGGCGGCAATACCAATGCCAGCGGTACGCTTATCATCAAAGCACCTGCCGATGGCTTCATCGTGGAGAAAAACATCAGCGCGGGCAACTTCATCCGGCCAGATAACAGTAGCAGCCTCTTCACCATATCAAACATGAAGGATGTTTGGATATGGGCCAACGTGTTCGAAACCGATATTGCTAAAGTAAAGAAAGGCTACGATGCGCACATCACCACCCTGGCCTACCCCAATAAGGTATTCACCGGCAACGTAGATGAAGTAAGCACAGTATTAGACCCCGACAATAAGGTAATGAAAGTGCGCATAGCCCTCAGCAACAACGATATGCTGCTGAAGCCCGAGATGTTTACCAATGTATTGATAACCAACAAGGAGGCTTCAAGCTCGGTAGCCATACCCGCGTCTGCCGTGATATTCGACGATAGTAAAAACTTCGTGGTGGTGTACAACAGCAAATGCAACCTGCGCGTGCAGGAGGTAAGCGTAATTAAAACGGTAGATAATATCACTTACATATCTATGGGGCTTAAACCCGGCGACAAGGTGATATCGCAGGGGCAGTTGCTGCTGTATAACGCACTTACCGAAGAATAAGCCGCCCCTTTTCGCAGCCACAAAATGACTATACACAGCAAACCCTTACGGGCGCTATCATCACATAAAAATATATCATGAACAAGCTCATTAAAAATATAATACACTTCTCGCTCAGGCGCCGGGGGATGGTATTCTTCCTTACCGCCGTGCTGGCCGTGCTGGGCGTATGGAGCTACTTAAACACGCCTATAGAAACATTTCCAGATGTTACCAACACCCAAATCATCATTATTGCCCAATGGCCCGGCCGCAGCGCCGAAGAGGTGGAGAAAATGATAACCATCCCGATGGAAACGGTGCTGAACTCGGTACAGAAAAAGGTAAACCTGCGTACAACATCGGCCTTCGGCTTATCGTACGTCCGCATTATTTTTGATGACGATGTGGATGATGCGTTCGCACGCCAGCAGGTGCTGAGCCGCCTGGGCAATGCCGACCTGCCCGATGGCGTAAAACCCGAAGTTGAGCCACCCTACGGCCCCACCGGCGAAATTTACCGCTACACGCTTAAAAGCAAAACAAAATCCATACATGATTTAACGGCGATACAGGATTGGATACTGGATAAACAGTTTAAATCGATAGAAGGCGTAGCCGATGTAAACAGCTTCGGCGGCGAAGAAAAAACTTATGAGGTAAGCGTTAACCCGTCATTACTTCAAAAGTACGGGCTCACGTCGCTGGATGTTTTTACTGCTATAAACCGAAGCAACATCAACGTAGGCGGCGATGTGATAGAGAAGAACGACCAGGCCTTCGTGGTGCGGGGCATCGGCCTTATCAACAATATCAGCGAGATACAAAGCATCATTATCAAAAACGTAAACAACGTACCCATATTGGTAAGCAGCGTTGCCGACGTAAAAGAAGGCGGCCTGCCCCGCCTTGGCCAGGTAAGCCGCGATAGGCAACAGGATGTAATAGAAGGCATCATTGTGATGCGCAAGGGCGAGAACCCCGCCAAGGTGCTGGATAAGATACGCGCTAAAGTTACCGACCTGAACGATAACATATTGCCAAAAGGTGTTAAGATAGATACCTTTTACGACCGCACAAACCTGATGGATTTTTGTACCGAAACGGTGATACACAACCTGTGCGAAGGCATTATATTGGTGACGGTTATCGTGTTCCTGTTTATGGCCGATTGGCGCACTACATTAACAGTGGCCATTATTATACCGCTGGCCCTGCTGTTTGCTTTTATATGCATGCGCATCAAAGGGATGACGGCCAATCTACTATCTATGGGCGCTGTAGATTTTGGTATTATTATAGATGGCGCGGTGGTGATGGTAGAGGGCATCTTCGTCGCCCTGGACCATAAAGCCAAAGAAGTAGGCATGCAAAAGTTCAACGGCTTAGCTAAGTTGGGCCTGTTTAAGAACGTAGGTGCCGAAATGGGGAAAGCTATCTTCTTCTCCAAGCTGATCATCATCACCTGTTTGATTCCGATTTTTGCTTTCCAAAAGGTAGAGGGCAAAATGTTCTCTCCGCTAGCCTATACCCTGGGCTTTGCCTTGCTGGGTGCATTGTTGTTTACGCTTACGCTTGTGCCTGCGTTATCCAGCATCCTGCTGCGGAAAAACGTTAGCGAAAAACATAACCCGGTGGCTATCTTTTTTGAAAAAGGTATTATGCGGATGTTTAATTTCACTTACAAAAATCAAAAACTTAGCATCATCATTGCCCTTGTTTTTATGGCGCTCACTTTCTTCTCCGCCAAATTCTTAGGCACCGAGTTCCTACCAGACCTGAACGAAGGCGCGCTTTGGGTAGAGGCCGAATTGCCCATGAGCGTTTCCTTGAACCAGGCAGAAAGCATCAACCAAAAAATGATGCAGATACTGGAGAAATTCCCCGAGGTAAAGCAAACGCTTGCACAAGTGGGCCGCACCAACGACGGTACCGACCCTAAAGGATTCTTCGACGTACAGATACAGGTGGATCTTAAAAACAAAAAGACATGGCCAAGCGGCCTTACCGAAGAGGCGCTTATTGACCAAATGGACCAGCAATTGCGTAAACTACCGGGCATTGTTTACAACTACTCGCAGCCTATCCGCGATAATGTGGACGAAGCCGTAGCCGGAGTAAACGCCAGTATGGCCGTAAAGATCTTCGGTACCGATTTTGACGTTCTGGATAAAAAAGCCGATAAAGTAATGGCGGTATTAAAAACCGTGAAAGGCGTAGACGACCTTGGCGTACTGCGCAACCTGGGCCAGCCCGAGTTTAGAATAGAGCTGGACCAGCAGAAGATGGGTATTTACGGCGTTGCTACCGCCGATGCCAACTCGGTGATAGAAATGGCCATAGGCGGCAAAGCGGCAACCCAATTGTACGAGGGCGAGCGCAAGTTCGATATCCGCATACGTTACGAGAAACAGTACCGCGATACCCGCGATAAGATAGAAAACCTGATGGTGCCTACGCTCAACGGCTCAAAGATATCCATCAAAGAAATATCTACCATCAAGGAGCTTACCGGCCCGGCGTTCATCTTCAGGGATAACAATACGCGGTATATAGCCGTAAAATTCTCGGTCCGCGGCCGCGATTTGGGCAGCACCATTGCCGAAGCACAACAAAAAGTAAACGAGCAGGTAAAGCTGGACCATGGCTACGCTTTCACCTGGAACGGCGAGTTCGAGAACCAGATACGCGCATCTAAAACCCTATCACACGTGGTACCGATCTGTTTACTGGTAATCTTCCTGATACTCTACATCATGTTCGGCAACGCTAAAGATGCGGTGCTGGTAATCTTCAACGTACCGTTCGCCTTAATTGGGGGTATATTGGCGCTGCACATTACGGGCATCAACTTTAGTATATCTGCAGGTATCGGTTTCATCGCCTTGTTTGGGGTATGTATCCAAAACGGGGTTATCCTTATCTCGGTATTCCGTAAAAACCTCGAAGAAGGTAAACATTTGGACGAAGCTATCATGACCGGCGTACTATCCCGCATCCGCCCCGTGGTGATGACGGCCCTGATGGCTGCCATAGGCTTGATGCCTGCGGCATTATCAACCGGTATCGGTTCCGAAACGCAGAAACCGCTGGCAGTGGTCGTTATCGGTGGTTTAATGACCTCCACCATACTTACCTTGCTCATATTACCGCTTATTTATGCCATAGTGCACAGGTTTATCCATAAACGGGAAAACCGCAAAACACTAAAACGGATAGGTGCAATTAACTCCTAAACATTTACTTTTGGCCGCAGCGCCCCCCTGCGGCCAAAAGTTTTTTTATGATAAAAGCCTACAAACTATACACCGGCCCCGATGGGCACTCGCACATCCAAACCGGCACGGTTAGCCGGGGCGTGCTTAACCAGGCCTCAAGCATCCGTTTCCAGGAATCTCCTCCGCATTCGTTTTACGATTGGCACAACGCCCCCACCTGCCAGTATGTAGTTACCCTTACAGGCACCCTGGAGTTTGAAACCTTCCCCGGCGAGACCTTTGTTTTACGCCCCGGCGAATTGCTCATAGCCATGGATACCACCGGCACCGCCCACAAATGGAAAATGCTTGGCGACGAACCCTGGCGGCGTATTTACGTAGCCTTCGACGAAAGCCAGCCGGTGAATTTTGTGGAGGATGAGGTTTAGATGTGCAGATATGCAGATTTCAGATGTGCAGATGAATAGGATTGATACGCAAATCTCAGATGCAAGGCACAATCAATCTCCGAATTTATTCTCCTCCTCATCTGCACATCTGCACATTTGAAATCTGCACATCTAATGATGAGCTATTTACATAGCCGTCCCACGCTTTTTTTTACCGCATTTCTTCATAACTTACCGCATGAATAAACATGCCGTGCTCATCGTACTGTTCTTCATTGGCCTTATCCTTTCGGCCATCAACCCGCACGATTATTTTACCTGGATATTGGAAGTCTTCCCGGCCATCATCGGCTTCGTGGTGCTGGTGCTTACTTACAAGCGTTTCCAATTCAGCTACCTCACCTATGTGGCCATATTGCTGCATTGTTATATCTTGTTCATCGGCGGGCATTATACCTATGCCGAAGTACCAGCATTCAACTGGCTGCGCGATGCCTTACACCAAACCCGCAACAACTACGATAAAGTGGGCCACTTTACACAAGGGTTCGTGCCTGCTATGATTGCCCGCGAGCTGTTTATCCGCTGTGGAGTCATCCTCAAAAAAGGCTGGGTAGCATTCTTAACCGTATGCGTTTGCATGAGCATCAGCGTAACCTATGAATTTATCGAGTGGTTCGTATCAGTAACCTCCGGCTCCAGCGGCGATTCTTTTTTAGGCACGCAGGGCGATATATGGGATACCCAAAGCGATATGCTCTTCGCCACCATCGGGGCTATTTGTATGGTGGTGCTTTTTTCGAAACTTCAAGACAAGCAAATTGAGGCGCAGATAAAGAATTAGATGTGCAAATGCCGGGGAAAATCCCCCATCGTCCTTGCGAGCGATAGCGTGGCAACCATCGGCTGGCAGGGCCGTTTTGCAGAGCAGACTTACTAAGCGGCCCTGCACAACCGACCTGCTTCCTGAGGATTGCTTCGCCGCTTCGCTTCCCTCGCAAAGACGATGGGGTTATCTGCACATTCGCCTAAAAAGCCCCTCGTTCCCCGGAAAGCTCCTCATCAACTCCCCCTTCTCCGCCATCTCAAACTCGCTGAACTCGAATCCCGGCGCTACGGCGCAGCTTACCAGCGTATAACCTGTTTTGAAAGGTATCTCGGCGGCAAACCATAAACCGGCGGGCACTATCAAGGACAAACTGCCATCGGGCTGGTCTGATAGCTGCCAGGCCTCGTGTTTGCCTTGAGCGTTTATGACGTGCACCGTCAGCGGCACACCCTGGTGGAAGTACCATATCTCATCAGATGCTATTCGGTGGAAACCAGAATAATCTTCGCCCTCGAGCAAATAGTATATGGAGGTGCATGCCTGCAGCGTTTTTTCGTCTCCAACCCTATTTACCTCTTGTTTCGAACGGAACACCTCCTTGTAATAACCACCTTCGGGATGTGGTTGCAGGGATAATTGTCGTATCCAGTATGCGGCATCTTTTTTTTCCATAATAAAATCCTACCAGCTAATGTAGCAGTTTAGGATGTGTTTTAAAGCAACAAAACCCGGCTGCGGGCCGGGTTTTGCTATTAAATGCGCGTAATTTATTTACGGTTTGGGCACCAGTGTGCCGTTAAGCCCGTTTACTACACCGTTGGCACCTATCAAATCAAATAAAGTAACCTGTGCTGAACTGCCGGCCGCATTAGTAAGCTGCAATTTGCTGCCGGCTAACGATAGGGTGAGCGGTTGCCCGTCTAAGGTAGTCACCGTTGCTTTGCCTTTACCTGCGGTTAATGCTGCTACAATTTCTTTTTTTCCATATTTACCTGTAACCACATGCCCTTTTAGCAATGTTGCCAGCTTTACAGGGTCTTTCATCAGGCTGTCGAGCTTGCCGGCAGGTAAACTGCTGAAAGCGGCGTTATTGGGCGCAAAAATAGTGTAGGGCCCGCCTACTTTTAAAACAGAATCGAGCTTGGCTGCCTTAACGGCTAATAATGCGGTGCTATAATCGGCATTGCTGGCCAGCGCGCCTACTACATCGCTTGCGGCATCGGTAGTAGTTGTTGTGGTGGTGGTCGTTGTGGTCTTTTTAGTAGTATCTTGTGTTGTTTGTGCAAATACGCTGCTTGTGGTAAAACCAAATGCGATTACCGCTGCAGCCATAAAAATGGATCGTTTCATGTTTCTCCTTGTTTTTAGATGTATAATAATTAAGTGTTGTGTAATTATTTATCGCATAGTAATTTTTTATTAACTATTGAATAAGCAAATAAATAGAAAGATTGTTTAAGGAAATTTGAATTTGTGGACCGGCGACCGTTCTATCGCACATACAAGGCCCATTGATACTGCAAACAAGAACACGGGGAAGCAAGAATATCCTCCGGAGAAAGGAAAAATTTAAAACATGGCTGACGAGCCGGCGTTAACTATTTTTAAATAAATTATTAAATCAGAGATCACTATTCGTAATCTAGCGTTATATCCAGATTTTCTACAGATTAATAACTTAAATAGCAACAATTTTAACTCAGCTTATATTCTTTGAAAAAGATAATCCTCATACTCCTTTGCATAGCATCTTTAACCGCTAACGCCCAAATAAAAGTTAGCACTAAAGATTCCTTAAAAACGGATTCGGCAAACCTGCTGGCCCTGCCCGATACGGTTAAACATTTAAAAACAGCCTGGCAATCGTTTATCCCCCCTGCGGCATTTATTACTTATGGTGCACTATCATTCAATGTAAAAGCTATCCGTAACTTCGATTTTTACATCGACAGGGAGGCGGAGAAAGACCACCCCGGCAACCTCTACCCGGTAGAAAATTACTTACAATATGCCCCTATTGTGCTGGTATATGGTTTGAATTTTGCGGGCGTGCACGGCAAAAACACCTTTATCGATAGATCTATACTGCTCGGCTTATCAGAAGGTATATTCGGCCTGGCTACTTATGGTTTAAAACGCTCGTCAGATAGACTACGGCCCAACGGCGCCGACCGTAATTCGTTCCCCTCGGGGCACTCGGGCAGTGCGTTCGTAGCAGCCGAGTTTATAGCGCAGGAGTATGGCGGAAAATCGCCATGGTATGGCGTGCTTGGCTACACGTGTGCTACTGCTACGGCAGTTTTAAGAGTTTATAATCATAAGCATTGGTTTAGCGATATTGTGGCCGGCGCCGGTTTTGGTATAATAAGTACAAAAGCAGCCTATGCCATCTATCCGCTGTTCAGGAACAAGCTTTTCCATGATGATAAATCTAATAAGCAAACTTTAATCATGCCAACTTTTAGCGATGGCGTGGTGGGGTTTGTTTTTACTAAGCAGTTGTAAGCTAATCGGAGGCTAATTTGTTAACCCTGGCCTGCGAGCGTATTTAAAAAACGTTTACAGGCAAGCTAAAGGATTGTTACAGGATCTGTCTCACCGTGTTTTACTACCAAGCAACTGGATATTATAATGCTTCCTGGGCCTACAAAACACATCCTCAATATTTTGAGCTGGGGTTAAATCTCCATCTACAACATCAACATCTGCTAAAAGGTGAAACGTTTTTAAATTCTCAAGGTGGTGCAGAAAGTTTATTGAATTGATTTTTCCACTATCGACGATTCGCAAATCCTCCAACTTTGTTAAGGCATTTAAAGGCTGATAATCCTCTATTCGACGACACATATCGATTTTGAGCGACCTAAGTTCTGTCAAATAAGAAATATCCGCTATCGATGTTAATGACCGACATGCGCCCAAAAGCATTGTTTGAATATTTATTAATTTCTCGACACCTTTTAACGACTTGATAGAAGCTGTTTTAATCACTAATTCAGTTAGACCAGTCAATTTTTCTATAGGCTTTAAGTCTTGTTCTTTGTATTCGCTTAAGAATAGCGATTTTAGGTTTTGGCAATTTTCTAAGCCTTTCATATGCCCTTTTCGCCATTGGATACTCAATTTTTGCAAGTGAGTTTGAGCACTTAAATCAATAATACTATCTCCTTGTAGAGTGAGGCTTAACCCTTTCAGCTTATCTAAACTCTTCAAAAAACTAAAGTCTGCATCGTCAACACTGGTTATACTTAACGATTCCAAGAAAGTAAATTCGCTTAAAAATTCAAAGCCCTCTAATCTGTGTTCAGGTAAATCGGCAAATATTCGTAATCCGTTCAATTTCTCCTTTCTTATGGTCGATTCAATGAAGTCTTTACTATAATCTTTTTTATAAACCAGCATGTTCCCCGTTGGGGAAATCTGAAAAGTCTTTATATTACCAGAGGAGTGTTTCATCCTATCACTTACGTTGTTTAATAGGGCCTTAAAATTGCGCAAGATAGTGCCGCCGGTCATATTAGCCTCAATTAGTTACCGTGTAATGATACGTTCCCGAACCAAGCTCTACCAATACATAGTTTTCTTTGCTGTTAGCAGGCTGGTAAGGCTTGCCGTTTTGCAGCGCTTTGCCATCGTCCATCACGCTTGCTGCATCTTTGGCGGGGATATACACCGATGCCGTGGTGTTTACCGGTATCTGTACATCCAGGCTTAGTTTGCCGTCGGCTATCTTCCATGCGGCGCTCACCGTTCCGTAATAAGTTTGCAAACTTGCCGATGCATTGCTGAAACCGCCACCCGGGTGCGGCATTATTTTGATATGCTTATAGCCCGGCGCATCGTTATAAGTATCCAACCCTACCATGGTGCGGTACATCCAATCGCCAATGGCACCGTACGAGTAGTGGTTAAACGAGTTCATGGTAGGCGTTTCGAAAGTTTTATCGGGCTTTATACCGTCCCAACGTTCCCAGATGGTTGTTGCGCCCATTTTTACGGGGTACAGCCAGCTTGGGTAAGTATCCTGCAATAACAACTTATAGGCCACATCGGTATAACCAAACCTGCTGAGCACCTGGCAAAGATAGGGCGTACCCAAAAAGCCGGTAGTGAGGTGGTTGTTATAGGCTTTTACGTTAGCTGCCAGCCTTGCCGCAGCCTGCGGGCGAAGGTTCTCGGGCAGCATATCAAAATTAAGAGCAAGCACGTAAGCCGTTTGCGTGCCCGATACCATCCTGCCGTTGGCGGTTACATATTCGCGCATAAAGGCATCCTTGATGTTCTTCAGCTGCTTGCCGTAGGTTTCGTAATCATCGGTTTTGCCTAATACCTGTGCTGCATTGATGAGCAACTGCGTAGAGTAAGCATAAAAGCACTGAGCTATGAGGTATTTATCGGTAACTGCTGAGGTGCCGTCGGTATCGTCGTTCACGCTGTAGAACAGCCAATCGCCAAAGTGGAAACCGGTGTTCCAAAGGTCGTTTTTGCTGTTATTCTTCATATAATCTACCCAGGCTTTCATGCTGGGGTACTGGTTAACCAACACCTGCTTATCGCCATAGGCTACATACATGTTCCAAGGGATAACGGTTGCGGTTTCGCCCCAGCCTGCGCTGCCTGCTGCGCCCTGGCCCAGCACGTTGGGTATCACGAATGGCACCGAACCGTTACTCAATTGGTCGGCCGCTACATCTTTGAGCCATTTGGTGAAAAAGTTATCTACATTCATATTGAAGGATGCCGTGCGAGAGAACACCTGCGCGTCGCCCGTCCAGCCCAGGCGTTCATCGCGCTGCGGGCAATCGGTAGGTACATCTAAAAAGTTGCCTTTTTGCCCCCATTGGATGTTATGTTGCAACTGGTTCACCAGCGCATTGGATGAGGTAAAAGTACCCGTCGGTGCCATGTCCGAATACAAAGTCACGGCCGTAAAATCGTCGGGGTTCAGTTCGCCGTTATAGCCTTCCACTTTGATGAACTGGAAACCATGGAACGTAAAGTGCGGCTCGAACACTTCCACATCGTCGCCACCAAGTATAAAATTATCCTGCGCCTTGGCCGCCCTCAGGTTATCGGTATAAAAGTTACCGTCCTTATCCAATACCTCGGCATGCGATATGGTAACTTTCTGCCCCTTTTTGCCTTTAAGCCTTATTTTTACCCACCCTACCAGGTTCTGCCCAAAATCAACAATATGTTCGTTCTTCTTGGTTTTGATTACGCGCAGGGCCTTAAAAGTCTCGTGCTTGCGTACAGGCTCGTTATAAGTAGCCAGCAGGTTCTTCACGCCATAATCCATCACCTGCACGCCGCTCCAACCACTATCGTTGTAGCCATTTACGGCCCAACCCTTTTTTATCTTACGGTTATCTATCGTTTCGCCGTTGTATATCTCCGAGTAGGTGATTTCAGCGGTGCTCGATTTCCAACTATTATCCGTTACAATTACTTCCGATGTGCCGTCGGAATAGGTTACATGCAATTGCAGTAAAAGGGCAATATCCTTACCAAAATAATTCACGTTGTTATTAAAGCCAATAGTGCCGCGGTACCAGCCGCTGCCCAATGTAACGCCAATGGTGTTGCTACCGGTAGCCAGCAGGTCGGTAACGTCATAAGCCTGGTATTGCAGGCGTTTGCTGTAGCTTGTCCAGCCCGGTGTAAGGTAAGCATCCCCTACCCGGTGGCCATTTATTTGAGCTTCGTACAGGCCGTGCGCAGTAATGAATGCGATGGCCGAGCTTACTTTTTTTGTAGAACTGAAGCTTTTACGGAAAATTGGGGATGCGCGCAGGCTATCTTCCTTATAGCCGGGAGCAATCCATTTGGCCTGCCATTCGGTGGGTTTAAAAAGTGACGTAATCCAATACCCGGTTTCGCTCCATGCCGAGGCTTTTTTGGTGTTATCCCAAACGCGCACCTGCCAGTAATATTTGGTGTGCGATGCCAGCGGTTTGCCCTTATAGGCCACATGTACAGATGAATCTGAAACGATTTTTGCAGACGCCCAGATAGGTTTCCTGAAATCGGGATAAGTGCTTACCCTCACCTGGTAAGCCGTTTGGCTAACATTGCGCCCGGCAGAGGCCAGTTCCCAGGTAAAGCGGGGCTGCACCACATCAAGCCCAATGGGGTTGCTGCGGTTTTCGCATAAAATTTTGTTTACGGTAACCTGTGCCTGCGCAAAGGCGGCAATTAGGGCAAAGACGGTAACAAGGAGTAAAAATTTTCTCATTTTTTTTCAATAATTGGCGGTAATAGGGCCTGCCGGGATTTATACATTGGCGAACAAAAAGTAATATTTATTAATGTGCGTTACAAACACATTAAAGATGGTCTCGGTACATTTTCAACATGAATTACAGGTTAAAAGGTGGTTTTATGTATGGTGCGACTAATGTAGAAAAGATGAAAGCAACAACTGTCCTGAACTGTCATGATAACATGGGTTTTCAGTAATTTTTTTATACGGCTATAGGTGTAATAATAGCGGGGGAAAAAAGAGAATGGATGAATGTATGATGCTTTCCGTTTGAAAGGAGCAGGAAATGGTTGACAATACCCTATCCAGCTATCTCGGCGCGAATACATGCACAAACTTCAGTTCTATTACGCCACCACCGGGGATGGCATCAAAAATAATGATGTCTCCCTTTTGCTTAAAAGGTACCTGTTTTTTATTTTGCACGATGCTTTTGGCAAACAGCCGATTGGTGCGAAGGTTGATGGTGAGCGGCTGGTTATAGTTTCTTCGGTTACTAAGGGTATCGGTAAGGCTCAGCTTCCAGCTCCAGGCCTTCTTTTCTATCAGCTTAAGCGTTGCAGAATTACGCTCCTTGTGATATTGAATAACATTCTTAAAAGGCGCAATCCAAACAGAATCCTTGCGCTTTTCTAATTCCATTAAATGCTGCGCGAAAACTTTTCCGGGTGTAATGATCCAGCCATCTTCAATGCCATGATAGGTAGGGCAAAACCAGCCGCCAACGGCGATGGTTTCGTCGAGGTACTTACCGAAATTGGCCATAGATGCCGAATCGGCTATCATCTTGCTGTTTACGTTGTAATAATCGTCGTTGGTTTTGGCAAAATCGTAGGTGTTGTAAGCGTAGGGCTTGTTTTGAGTGGCCCTTGCACCTATAAAGTATGGCGCAACGGTTTTACGGATGGCTTTATCTTTATCAGTATTCGCCCCGCCCTCGCCGAAGGGGTAAGCATGGGTAATCATCCGCTGCGAGGGTATCAGCGCGTCCATCTGTTTGTTGGCTTCGGCACACTCCATGGCAATGGTATCTAAAGCAATTTTAATAAAGTGCGGATGGGTTAACGCGTGGTTGGCAATCTCGTGCCCTTCAAGCGCAGCATTCCTGATGAGCTGCCAACTGATATGCTGCGCGTTTACGATGGAAACCGACATAAAAAACGTGCCCTTGAAGCCGTATTTATCCAACAAGGGCACCGCAACGGCATATTGCCCGGGGATGCCGTCATCAAACGTTAAGCTCACCGCAGCCTTTTTATTGCCATACCACTGCGCAATGGTGTAATTAAGTTTTTGCTGTGTTTGCGCAGCAGCCATCATAGGCAATAGGCTAGTGGTTAGGGCAACCAGCCCAATCATTATGCGTTTATAATTTCTCATATTGTTTAGCGGCATCATCCAGTATCAGCACCCAATCCTGCCCGTAACCGGTGGTGGGTGGTTGAAACCTGTAATTTTGTGTATTTGATATTGGCGGCAGCTGTTGTGCCTTGCCGTTGCGAGGGTTAAGCCAACAGGCGTTCAACTTATCGCCTTTTATTTTACCGGCCACAACCGTAAATGGCTTGCCTGCTACGGTGTAAACAAATAGGTAGTCGCTGCCACGGGTAGCTTGTATCCTTTCGGCGGGTCCATAATTATTTTCAAGTATGGCAGATTGGTCGGGCACCCTATCCGTCAATGGGCGAGATTGCATTAGTTTGCTTAGGATACCCATCTGGGTGGCTCCCGGCAAATCGAGCGCATCGTACCAAAACATGTGCGGGCCGTTTAGCGGTTCGTATCTTGGTGAATACATCTGCCATACGTCATGGCAGCCATAGGTGTGCCCAAACGCGCCGGAAAACAAATCGAGGTAGGCATATTTGCGCACATCATAAGCACTGGAGGTACCCAAATCTGCCACATTGAAACATACCGGGTGGTCTTCATAAATGGGCTCGGCATCAAGCACGGGCTTTAATGGCAGGGTGTTGTAGCTTGTAAAAATCTTATCGTAAACCGGGGTATCGCGGCAATGCCCGTTCTGGAACATATTGAAGGAGAACCAATCCTCGCCCCTGAACCACTCGGCAGAGCCTAATTGGTTGGGCTGGCAATGATAACTGATAAGCGCTTTGCCATCGGTAGCTTTCATGATAGCCTGCCCCATGGCGCGCCAAATGGCCAAATCGGCCTGGCCGCGGGGCTGGCGGTCGCCGCCCAATACCCATATAATGTTGGTTCTATTTTTATACCGTTTGGCCAGCCAGCCTGCATAGGCAGCTGCGTTTTGGGGATTGAATATCTCGGGCCCGGCACCCCATCTATCCTTGAACACTTTATCTCCCCAGGTTGGCAACAGGGCTATGTTGAGGTTGTATTCGTTGGCCTTATCTATTATATAATCAACATTGGCAAAATACTTTTCGTTGGGCTTTTCGGGGTCGTCGTTTATCAGCGGTTTTTCGCCGTAAGCATTCGGCGTATGCAGGCCCTCGAGCTCGGCCAAACCAACGGCCTGTATAACCGTAAAGCCCTGCGCGCTGCGATGTTTCAGATACCTGTCGGCTTCTTCCCTATTCAGCCGGTGGAACAGCTCCCAGGCCGTATCACCGAGCCAAAAGAATGCCTTACCCGCTTTCAGGATATAATGCCTATTTGCAGACACGGCGAATTGCGCGAATGAGGGCGTTGCAAACGCGAAAACGAGCACCAGGAGCAGGAGTTTTTTCATTACAGCAGCATTTACAATCGGCGCTGTAAATTATGTATTTTTTGCCTATCGAAATACCCCTACATCCTTAAAAAAAACAATTTAGCAACAATTATACTTTCAAGTCGGCAACGTTATCCAGCAAAAAGCTATGGGTGAACCTCGTCATGCCGGTTTTGGGGTAATAATCTACCGCCGCAGGCGCAGCCAATAGTATAAGTTTGGCCAATGGGCTGTGTAGCTTGGTTTCTTTTATCAGCCTGATGCCGATGCCCTGGCGCTGGTATTGCTCATCGACCGCCAAATCTGACAGGTAGGTGCAAAAAGCAAAATCGCTCAGGCTGCGGGCAATGCCTACCAGCTTGCCGTTGTGGCGCGCGGTAACAAACAGGTTGCCGTTCTCGCACATCAGCTTTATGCGTTCTATATCGTCAACGGGGCGGCGCTGGGCCAGCGTGCTGCGTTTAAGTACATCAATAAATTCTTCGGCATCCAGGGTATCTTCGCGCTGGTATGTGATTTCGGTGTTGGCCATCTGTTATCGTTTTAAATACTGAAGGTAAATATTATCAGCATCCAAATGTTAGCAATGCGCACGCAAATTGAATAGGCCAAAAAACATAAATGGCGTAGGCCAGGTGAAAGCAAAAAACGCCCCGGCATCACACCGGAACGTTCCATTATAAACCACAGATCAGTATTTCTATTCATAAAACGCGGGAGATATCGCCATTTCCAGCAGTGTTTTCTGGTGTTTGTCGAACAGTTTCTTCCACCAGAACTGGTAGTTGCGCGGGTACACCACCTGCTCGGAGTTTTGGCGTTTAGGCAAATTCTCCAGCGCGAGCAGCTTGAACATCACTTTGCGCGAATGATCTACCACCGCGTGCGATCGTTGCGTGTAACCGAAAAGGCTGTTGATCTCTTTGTTTGTTTTGCCCAGCAGTATCATCATAAAAATTTGGATGTGCAGGGTAGAGAAACCTTTGGTTTTAAGGTTAGGCCTGGTTGGTGCAATAGCGTGTACTTTCATAATGATTAAAATAAAAGGTTTATACGTTCGTACCTGGGTTTTTGCGCTGCTACGATAATTGGTTGCGTTAAATGATGCCGCGTATAATTAATAGTTGCGCCACGCATTTAGTTTTAACTTATTACGAGCATACGTTCAATAAAACTGTGTTCATTTTGTTCATTGTAATAGAGCGACACATAAGCTTAAAGTATTTGATAATTTGCCGGTAAAAAATGCCCCAGAGGGCTATATTTACCGCGTTATCCCCTTAAAAGGTCATATTATTAACCGGGGATAAATCCTTAACCTTAGCATACAAAGAAATTAACCCAATCCCTCAATATTAACTTTTAAACAATTCATGAGCAACGAACCCAAAAAACCCACAGACGGCACTATCCCTTTAGCAACCGGAAAAGCATGGGCAGCAAACTGGCGCAGCCATTTATCTAATACCGAAGATGTTTTTCAGGTGAGATCTTTTTATGTCCCAATCGCGTCTATAAACACTTTGCTTACCAACAGCCCCAGCCTGGAAGGCATAAGGACTTATATGGCCCTTGAAGATTCCGGCGACATGACGACGGCCAAAATGGTAATGGTAGCGATTGTTGACGGCGAAGAGGTACTTACCCTGCCCGGCGAACACGGCAAAGTACATAGCGGCACCGTAGACATGTTTACCCCCTGCCCTCCGTATTGCCCAACCGGCGGCGGCCCCACTTTAGAAAGCTAATTTAAATTTCTTCCGCGGATGTTTATAAGCTTTAATATCTTTAAGGCTTATAAACATCAATGGAAAAGTTTTTCTTTATTTACACCACGTTCATCGCTCCTCCCACCGCATTAATCCCTATAGTTTACGCATTTATTAACTACCGGCATTTAAGCCAGGCGTTTAAAATACTACTGGTCTTCATTATTTTTTCGGTGGTTATGAACACTACAGCTACTGTTATGGCGCGTGTTTACCATTTGCCCACGCTCTGGCTGTTCCATATCTATACGCCTTTTGAGTTTGCCTTTATTATCGCCTTTTTCGCTGAATTTTTTAGCAAACGTATAAGGTATATCATGTACGGTGTTGCCGTAGCGTTTGCGTTTTTCTGCTTGTGCAATACACTTTTCTTCCAAAGCTTTAAGCAATTAGATGGCTACTCCCGGTCGGTAGATGCGCTTATCCTTATTGCCTGCTGCATGTTGTTTTTCTCTAAAAACAATAACGATCTTGACCATAAATGGGGCGACTTTGCAAGCAACTGGATTGTCGCCGGCGTGTTGCTTTATTATAGCAGTTCGTTATTTATGTTTATTTTCTTTAACATGATGACGGTAGCCGGCACTATACAAATGATTATATTTATAGGATACGCCACTGTTTTAGCAATAGAATATATTTTATTTGCGATAGGATTCAACAAATGCAAGGCACAACAGACAATATCTACATCCAAATGATCCTGGGGATGAGCGGTGCCGCCATTTTGGTGGTATCGTTCATCCTATTTTCCATCCGTAACCAAAACAGATTGCTAAGGCAGCGCCAGCAGTTTCAGCAAGCCGAGATTGCGCACCAGAAAGATCTGCTGCGGGCGGTGATAGAATCGCAGGAGGCGGAGCGTAAACGCATAGGGCAAGACCTGCACGACGATGTGGGCACCAGCCTTTCGGGTCTGAGGCTGCTGATAGAAATGTTTAAGCCGGCCCAAAAAGATCAGCACTACGCAGATTTCCTGCGATCGAGCAAGACCACGATTGATAAGATAGTGAAAGATGTAAGGCATATATCGCACAACCTCTCCCCGGCTACGCTTGGCTACTACGGGCTGGCAGCTGCCATAAATGAGCATTGCGACATCATCAACCAATCGGGCAAGTTAAAGATAGATGTAGTGAACGATGCCGAAACAGCACTTGAGGAACTGAATATAACTGTTGCCACCGCGCTTTACCGCGTGCTGGAAGAATTACTTAACAACACCATCAAACACTCGGGGGCCAGCACGGCGGTAATTGCGTTTGCAACCGGCAGCCAACAAATAACCATAGATTACAAAGACAATGGCAAAGGCCTGCCTGTATCTGCCGATACGGGCAGGAAGGGAATGGGTATGCAAAACATCGAGAGCCGCTTGCTCAACATAAATGCTACATTTGTATTGAGTACCCAGCCGGGACAGGGGTTTGGTATCAACATAAACTACCCCCTGGCCTAAACTATTGATGATGGAAAAGATAAGCGTAGCAATTGTTGACGATCAGAACCTTTTCAGGCAGAGCCTGGCTATGCTTATCAATTCGATAGATAACCTTAACCTGGTTACCGATAGCCCCGGCGGCCAGGAACTGCTGGATACGCTTAAGGTATTAAATACCGGCGTAGATGTTGCCGTGATAGATATGGATATGCCCGGTATGAACGGCATACAACTTAACAAACTATTGCACGAGCTTTACCCCGAAACCAAGGTAATTATATTATCAGTGCATGTAAATGAGGCGCTTATCTCCAAAATGATCAATGCCGGTGCAGCCTCATACCTGGCCAAAAACTGCGATAAAGACGAGTTGATAACAGCCATAAACACCGTGCATGAAAAAGGTTTTTATTTCAATAACGAGGCCCTGAACGCCATCAGGAATAGCGGCAACCATAAAGGCTCGGCCCATACCCTGCTTAATGCAATACCCGTAGCTTTAACCAAGCGCGAAAAACAATTGCTTTTGCTGATTTGTAAAGAGTACAACAACGCCGAGATAGCCGCAGAGCTTTTTTTGAGCGTGCGCACTGTAGAAGGGCATCGCAACAATCTGCTGATAAAGACAAATTGCCGCAACACTGCCGGCTTAGTGCTTTTTGCTATTAAATACGGCGTTTTTGAGGTGCATTTTAACCAGGTAATTATACCTGATTTTAAAAACGAGTAGAAACACCAATTTCCCCCAATTGGTGTATTTTTAATTTATTTTATTAACTAATTAAACATATTGGTAAATTTCAAGTACCTTTATAATTAAAATTAACTAATAAGAAAAATAAAATTAACAGCCCATGTTGGCTGCGAAATTCCTTACAACTTAATAATTATATTTACGTATTAGAAAACATTCGATTAAGTTGTAAGATGGACATTGTATATATTAGTAACCAAATTAAGTTTGATATACTGACAATATGCGGGCAACCGGCAGCGCACCCCTACAATTTGCTGACGGATACCCCGCTGCATGCTATGGGCTATAACGATGACGGAGAACTGTGCCGCATGCTCGAAAACAGGCTGCAGCTTGTAGCCGAGGAATACAAAACCGGCAAGAGTATAACGGTTGGTTCGGTCTCTAAAAACCTTACGGTGTGGCAGTGTATCCAATTGGTTATTGTTTAAATATAGCTTTCCGTTCCTTCGATATATATTAGCTATCCATGACCGCCTTCTTAAATTATTACCTTGAGATACTTAAACAAGCCGTACTATCCAAAACCGGCCTCAAGAGTGTTGCCCCCGGCGATTGCAAGGTAATATCGTTCAAAATATTCGAAGCTACCAGACAAAGCGTAAGTGAAACCACGCTGAAACGCGTTTACGGGTTTGCGTACAGCAAGTTCCGCCCATCGTTATTTACTATAGATGTAATGGCCAGGTATTGCGGCTACGAGGGCTGGGACGATTTCCGCCTGCAACAGGAGGGTATGGCCAGCAAGCAATCGGCAACCAACGCCAATTGGGAAACATTAAAGCAAAACGCTGCCAAAATAACCAACTTTACTTTGCATGCCTTAAAAAACAAATCGGGCATCCCTTATAACCAAACCATAAAAAGGCAATTCATCAACCGACACCTCAACGAGTTTTTGCCGGGTAATTATACGGCAACCGTATTGGCTGCGCCCGCCGGCTATGGCAAAACCTTAGCGATCTGCCATTGGGTGGAAACCGCTCTGGCGCTCAATTCAACGGGCGAGAGTAACGATATCATCTTGTTTTTCAGCAGCAGCGCGCTCATGAACGTGTTCCTGAGCGGACGCGACCTTAACGATTGGCTACTGGGCTTGCTGGGCTATTCTACAGATAAAGACCTGCGGGCATTGGTTGACAACGGCGGCGGACAGGACGGCAATTTTTTCCTGATCATAGATGGGTTGGACGAACATTCATACAAATCTGAGCAGTTTGAGCTGTTGATTGATCAGGTGATCGACATACTGGCGCTATACCGGGATACATCATGGTTTAAGCTAATCGTGAGCATGCGCTCGGCTACCTGGATGAATAATAAACACCTGTTGCTGCAAAACCACCCCGAAAGCTGGCATACAGGGCTTTGGAACGAGAACAGTAATGTGTGCATAAACGTGCCCCTGTTTACCGTGGCCGAGATAAAAGAACTGTGTCTCAATATCAATCCCTTTATTAAAAATTTTCTGGCGATAGACCTGGCCGAAAACTTTAACCATCCGCTGTACTTCCAGTTTTACTATAAGGAGCATAAGGACAATTTTTCGCTTAACGACCTTAACCATATTTGTCTTTATGAGCTGATTTCCAACTTCGTACTCAACAAAATGTACCTTGGCCCGCATTCCGACGAAAAAATGCTGCTGCTTGATGAATTAGTTGGGCTGATGGATTTTGAGAGGGGTGGATATGATATAGACAAGCTAAAGGTAAGCCGCCTAATAAAACAATACCATCATGCATACCACGATTTGGTAAGCATTGGCTTTTTGCGCGAGATAAACACCAGTACCAATCTGCATTACCAAACCATAGTGCAGTTTGGTAACAACCATTTCTTGAATTTCGCTATCGCCAGGGAACTGTTGCTTAAAAACGGCGGCGCTTTTGATGATAAGCTGATAGCCTTCGTAAACCAAAACTTCGGGGATAAGGCGCGTAAGCTGCAACTGATTAAATGGTGCCTGCTGCATGCCGCAAAAACATGCGAGCAACCTGATATAGAAGCCCTGAAGCTGATGGACTTAGACGAAGACGACAAGGCCGATCTGTTGGTTTTTTTGAGCGAACTGGAAGAAAAAGCCCGGGCCAAACCTCAACTATACAAGCAAACCAGCTATCAGCTAACCTGGAATTGAGGCAGAAAAAAAGATAACCACCAACTGCAACACGATGTTGCCATATACGCCGGCCAGTACATCATCCATCATAACGCCGGTGCCACCCGGTAATGCCTCCAGCTTGCGGATACCAAGAGGTTTTAAAATATCAAAAAAGCGGAACAGCACCAAACCGGCCAGCAGCAAGTACAGGTTTGCCGGGATGAATAGCATGGTTACCAGCATACCCGCTACCTCATCAATCACCACGCGGTAGCTATCCTTACCCCACTCGGGCTCCACCTTGTTGCCTACGTAAATACCCAGGAAGGTAATGATTACCGTAACTATAAATAAAATATAGGCAGGGTAAACAGGCAATTGCCATATGGCCCAAATAAGCGGGCAGGTTACTATTGCGGCAAGCGTGCCGCCTCCTTTTATGTATCCTATTCCAAAAATGGATGCGATGAGTTTATTCATAGCCCGGTTTAGCTTTTATTCAGCACATCTTCTGCTGCTTCGGCAACTTCAGGTTCTATGGTATGCTTTTTAGGGAAATTGAACAGCAGTGAAGTAACTACCGGTATCAGGAATATGGCTACGGTAAATACCGATACGGCGATATCCGCCGTTTCGCCTTCCATAAATTTGGAGAAGGGCGTTTCGGGCTGAAAATGGATGTATAAAGATGAAGTGAGCTTGATACCCAATACCCCTATCACAATAAACGCAACCGTTTCTAAAAAGGTGAATTTCTCCATCAGTTTTACAAAGGCCTGCGCTACAAAACGCATAGCCAAAATGCCGATGAATACGCCGGTGTAAATCAAAAACACATGGTCGGTAAAGGCAACGGCGGCAAATACGTTATCTATGGAGAAGGCAAGGTCCATCAACTCTACCAAGGCAACGGTTGCCCAAAAGGTACCAATCAGCCCAACGGTAGATTTGTACAGCCAGTTTTTCTCTTTATCTACAGATTCTTCTCCTCCGTCGGCATCTTTTTCCTTTAGCTTACCTTTAAAATAATCAAATGCCAAATACATCAGGTACAAGCCGCCCAGTGGCTTCAACCACCAAATTTTCACCAACCATGCTGCTAAAAACAAACATACACCGCGTAGCACATAAGCGCCAATAATACCATATTTAAGTGCCCTGCTGCGCTGTTTTGGTGGCAGGTCAATAACCATGGTGGCCAGCACGGCGGCGTTATCTACCGATAGCAAACTTTCAATTACGATTAAGTTGAGGATAATGAGTAGGCCTGCTTTTATATCTTCGCCAAGCAGTTGGTGTAAAATGTCCATATCGGTGTTAAATTAAGTCGGTATTAAGCATTGTTTTTAAAATGTTCGCTTGCACGTCAAAGCTATTCATATGTTCTAAGAAATCAACATCGGCAATTTTTTTATAATCCTCATCCAACAGGCTTATCACTTCGGCTGGCAAATGGGTTTTCATTACCCCCGCCTTGCTTTGCAGGCGCACGTTCTTATCAAGCAGTTCCTGCATTACGCGCTCTTTTTTTGATAATTTGCTATCTGTCGCCGCGTTTCCAATTTTGGCTACATCGCAAAACAGGAAGATGTTGTTAGACGGTGAATATAGAAAATACTCGCCTATATCGATAATTTTATAAACCTCAATAGTTACATCGGCACACTTTACGCCGGCGTAAAACTCAATTTTAAAGCCGTGCTTGTTTAGTTTGCCCATCAGCTTGCGCTGTATGGTGGCATATTTATCGGTGTAAAGGTCGGCCGGGTTGTAACGCAGCAATTCGTCCAGTACTTCTACCGGTATCTCGGCAAAGTAATCGGGTGCGTAGCGCGCGCTAAAAAGGTTTATGTTTTTGGCGAAGGGGTAATCCTCCAGGTCGTTTGATAACACATCAAACAGCTTGCGCAGGCTTTGCGCCATTTTTAGCGCCTGCCGCTGCTTATCATTACTAAAATCATGCTCGCTGAACACGGTATCGTCCATCTGATCGATGAGTTGGGTATTCAGCGCAACCTCGTCTAACAGCAGGTCGGCCCGGCTCTCGTTGTTCTTCTTTATTTTTTTAAGCAGATCTATCAGGGTGACGGTAAACTGCAGGTGAAACAGTTCCAGTTTACCGGCATCCAAATCGGGGTTGGTTGCAAATAACTGGTGGATAACCTGGGTACGCAGGTAAATTTTATAAATGATGTCGTTGTTGAAGAACACCGTAAGCAATTGCAGCTTGCTGATGGTGCGGGTACTATCATTTAAAATATTTATCCTGTTTTCATCCATCAACCGTAAGCCCATTTAAAATGTAAAAATACAAAAATACTATCGTAGGCACTTATCAGATTTTAAATAGCAAAAGAGTGGCTAATTGAGCCGGATTAATGTAACTCCTCGCCCCCTTGTCATATCGAACGAGCGATAGCGAGGAGATATCTTGTTAGACTTGCAAGGCTCGCCACTATGCAAATCGGCTATGCATGCCCACTTTGCATAGCCAACAAGATCCTTCGCTATCGCTCAGGATGACAAAAGGAAAAATAAAAACCTGACCTATCGAACCCGCGATTGAGATGGTTGAGGCGTTGCGTTGCATGGTAATAAATATGCGAACGTTTTCCGACATTGCAAAAGTGTTGTTGTAAGCGGGACGCTTACATTTGCTTTGGTATCGAATATCAGCGGCATCCAATCATCTATTTCGTTCTCGAATTAGAAGAATATATTTTCCACCTTCGGTTTTCATAGATATCGTGTCTATATTATAGCGTATGATTTTATATTTAACACCAAGACCGATTTCTAGAACGCTATCTCTGCTATTAAAGGCCCATTCATAGTCACTGGAACTTTCAATATTCATCATTATAGGAGTTCCCTTTTTCTTAGGATCGAAAGAGACTAAGCATTTTGCCAATTCATTCGGATAAAATACCCATTGTCTATTTACATAAGCAAAATGATTATTGGTTATTCTTTTTTTTTCTACCCAAAATGACTGTTCGTTGTCCAAGGTTAAAATGCGCACAAAATCAGTTTTGTTTGCACAACCTATGAGGAGCAGAACAATAACAATAACTTCCTTTTTTTTCATATGATTTTAATTTCCCCCTCGCCGGTTCAAGCGTCCCGCTTGAACCCAAACACATGTCAGCGTCCAGCTGACGTAACGAAATGATTTAGCGGGTGTTCGGTTGAGGCGTTGCATGATAATAAATATGCGGATGTTTTCCGACATTGCAAAAGAGTTGCTGTAAGCGGGACGCTTACATTTGCTTTGATTCAAGCGGGACGCTTGAACCGGCGGAGGCAGTGGCTACAAAAGCTACGCAAACGTTAAATGATTTGATTAAAAAATGAATTAATTATGAATTCAACATTGAAAGCCATAATGTTGGCGGTTATAACATTTGTAATAGTCTTTTATGTAGATAGAAAAATAAAATGCTATGATATGTCATTTTACCAGGGAAAGGATGGTGGCATTTCGGCACGTATCAATTCGATTATTTTTTTAAGCTCTTTACTCTTTCTTAGTTATGCAAAGCACCATAGATTAAGATCGGGTTTAATTGGTGCACTTGTTGGGTTTATATCGTCGATTTTAGGATTTATACTTAGTTATTGGGTGTTTAATGAATATGAATTAGCTTTTCATATGTTTTCGTTAAGCCTGGCGGTTTTGATTTTTATTTGGTTTAGATATCTTGAAAATCCAAAGACGGATAATTAGTAAACAGGTTGATACTGTTTACATAAAATGATCAAATCCCATTGCTGGCGCACACGTGCCGCGTGTGCTATGGCCACCATAAAAGCCGATATCTTACAGGCCCTTTCCTTCCGAATAAAGCTACAGGATTTTAATGATATTTTGCTTTGCATGGTTGATTAGGAACGCGCGACACGCGCGCACCAGCATGGTGCCTGCGGGGACAGAAGACAAAATTGAGGTATAGGAACTTGAACAAATACGCCGACTAAGAGAAAACGGTTAATCACACCTAAATTACCATTGCTGTATTCTCACACCTAGTTGTGCATCCATTAATGCAAACTCTTTTGCGCCCCATGGCCTAAGTGTAACTACTTTCAAGTTAGGATGTAAAAGTTCGGGATGTGTTGCTGAAATCTTTTTGTAAACTTCCTCAATATCAGTCGTTACCAGCCTTAACTCCGGATTATGTTCTTTAGCCAATTTGGCATCTTGAAAAAGGTATAGCTGTAAATTACCTTTTTCAAGGACACAAAATGGCGCTTTTGTATTGAGTTCGCTATGTGTAACTGCAAACTCCAGGCAGTCTACAAAAAGCTTTAATCCATCATTTATATCCTCATAAAAAACACTGGGTACTAACTTAGTAAAGTTCATATAATAGTTTCTTGGTTAGCAAATATGTAGTAATTGCATTAAAATCGCACTTGATCAGGATCAAGAAATACTATACTGATGCCCGCACCCTGCTCAATGTTTCGGGAGTAATTTTTAAATACGAAGCCAAGAATTTTAACGGGAACGTTTGTATCAGCTGCGGTTTATTTTCTAATACATATTTATATTTCTCCTGCGGGGACATAGCCAGATCAAAGAAAACAACTCGAAACCAGCCAGGTTGCAGTATTTTGCCTAACTGAAAATATACAGGTGATTTACCTATCAATTCATGTATAGATTGTATGGTAAGCGTCAACAATTGACAATCTTTAAAAGCTTTAATGCCCTCTTCTGAAGGTTTTTTAAAAAACAAACTTGATGGACTGACGACACAGTCATAATCTGCATAGAGTTCAATTATTACTTCCGTTCCCTCAACATCCTGGTATTGATAGGCAGCACCCTTAATCAAAAAGTTTATAGCATTACAAACCTCGCCGCGTTTAAGCAGGTAGCCATCCTTTTTTATCTCGTTAAAAGTACAGTGTGCAAGTATATCTTCCAGTTCTGACGACGTAAACAAGCCAATTCTTTCTAAACATTTATGCAGAAATGTTTGCAGTTCCAGATTCATTAGCACTAAATTACATAGAATATCCTGAGTTTATTTATTCCAATGTTGTATCAAATACTAATTGAAAACATTACTTAAAGTTCTCTGTCTCGCGCGAGTGTGTAGCGCGGGACAAAAGAGGTGGAGCATTCCCCCGCCGGTTCAAGCATCCCGCTGACGCAATGAAACGATTTTTAGCGGGATTTCCAGGCTACAGGCTGCTAGTTAGGGGACAATTAAAGTTCGTCGGTTGAGACGTTGCGTTGCATGGTAATAAATATGCGGATGTTTTCCGACATTGCAAAAGTGTTGTTGTAAGCGGGACGCTTGCCTTTGCTTTGATTCAAGCGGGATGCTTTAACCGGGGGGCTAGTCACACGGTAACGGTACAAAGTTTAGGCACAAAAATCAATCTCAAGGATTATGCAACGAGTTAAAGTTTTTTGTAAGTATATTGTTGGAGCAGTCTTTTTAATAGTCTTGGGTACTAAGCCTATTTGTGCTAGTAAAGCAATTAATTCTGAGACATCCTGCCTGCAAAAAATGGTTTTTTTTGCAAACGAAATTGATTTAGATCGTCCAGCCGATTTAGATGCTGCAATTAAATTAGGGGACAGGCTTGGCATTGGGAATTGTGATTTTAGGGCTTGTAGGGGCGTATTTGCCTACAAAAAGTCAATTTCCTTAATCGTATTGAAGCTAATGCGATATTTTAAAAAAACCGAGCCAAATGTAGCATTGGACTTATTGCCTATAATAACTGCATCAAATGGAACAAAAAAAATCGTGTATGAGTTTTTCTATTTAGCCAGGAAAGAAGAGTTTCGAGGATTTCCACATCAAGAGATTCAATTTTTTAGCCCTTTGGAAGTACTTTCTTATATTCAAAATGATAAAGGATTAAAAAAAGACCCGGAGCTTAAAAGATGGATAATATTGCAAGATCAAGTTCCTTATAATCCTAAATTTTAGCCCACCCTGGCTCTAGTATGCAGCACGGGGCATGCTGGCAAAGGCGTACTAGTGCCCAACTAGTTGCAGGCAAGCGCTCCAACTCGCGCGAGTGTGTAGCGCGGGGCTGAAGAGGTGGAGCACTCGTGTGCACAAGATAACGATAATGCATCTAATAATGATTCCCTTAAGCGGGTGTCAGTTGAGCCACGAGAAGCCATTGCCTCCTGGTCCCACCCGTCATTCTCGTGCCTGGTTGCGGGAGTAAATTAAGCTTATAAAGCTGAACTATAACTAATTACAACTTTACTGCCAAATCCTGTTTTTTCTATTGGCTTCCCATGTATTCTAATCAACTCTTCATCCAGTGGCTCACTAAAAATATAATATTGATAATTGCCCCAACCCTCTGGTTTGGAATAAATTTGCACAGGTTGTTTGTAAACATCAGATGTTGCTATAAAATCACAATCGATTTGAGACAGTTCTTTTTTTAGTTTTTCAACTGTTGCCAAAGTCCATCCCAATTTCTTTAAAGCTATTTTGAATGCTGGTGAATTTACGTCTAGGTTCTCTCCGCCTAACGCTGAGTTTTGCGGGTCGATTATTAAAGGAATTATTATCAAATTAATTTTATCATTAGAAGCCGCCCCAAAAACTACATTTTCTTTGATATTGATGTTTGATTTAAAAGTCGTTACTAATGCAGAAAATTCCTTTTCATGCGTGATAAAATTATCCACCAATTGGTTTCGAGTTCTTTTTCTATCAAAGTCACCATAAAAATAATGATGAGCGAAGAACAAATAACCAATTAATAATAAACCAATTACAAAAGCGACAATTACAGTTCTTTTTAAAAATCGATTCATAATCACATAATTTAATACGGCAATTTTCATTTTTTTGCTCATGAAAATATTTGAACCCTAACCCATTGCTGGCGCACGTGCCGCGTGTGCTTTAGCCATTATAAAAAGTCAATATTTATTAGGCCTTTTCCTTCCGAATAAAGCTACAGGATTTTAATGATATTTGCTTTGCATGGTTGATCAGGAACGCGCGACACGCGCGCACCAGCGTGGGGGCCGCAGGCAACGCCCAAATAGAAACCCTCTCGCCGGTTTGGGCAACTAATGTTTAAATTTAACGATTGAACCAGTCACGTATTTCTCCTTCGAGAGATTGTTTTTTATGAGCGTTGATTGATTTACGCACCAGCGTGGCGCGCTGTCGCCGCTATATACGCCTACCGGGATTTGCTTAAATATCAATCTTTTGATGTTTAAGATGTCTAAGCAAAATAAAAACTAAAATTGACAAACTAAACGAAACGATATGAAAAGTTAATCCATATTCATTAAACACCAAATAACTAAGTATAAATCCTAAAATCGACGATATAAACCCAACAAGTGCACCAATTAAACCCGATCTTAATCTATGCCGCTTTGCATAGACAAGGAAAAGCAAAGAACTCAAAAAAATGACCGACGAGGCACGTGCCGAAAGGCCATCATCCTTTCCTTGATAAAATGACATATCATAGCTTTTTATTTTTCTATCTATGTAGAAGATCACTACGAATGCTATTGTCGCCATGATAATTGATTTCAAAATTGCATTCATAATTAATTTATTTGTTTTTCAACGGCATCATTTAACTCCCGCCCGTCCAGGCATCCCTCGCCTGGACGCAAAAATTTTAAGCGTCCACGCTTAAGTTACCCAATTTTTTAATATCCCCCTATTTAATTCCCTGGCATCGCGATGCCGCAACCGCTAAGTTTATACTCACAAGAAACCAATAACGACCGGGTCGCAGGCCAGGCGCAAAGGTTTGGCCTGGTAACGTTAACTGCGGGATGCTTGTCGAGGGTTATCTATTAACACCCGCCAGCGTGGACGCTGAAAAATATCCTCAGTCAGGCGAGGACGCCTGCCAGGGCGGGCCCCTTTCTTTCAGAATAAAACTACAGGATTTTAATGATATTTTGCCTTGCATGGTTGATTAGGAACGCGCGACACGCGCGCACCAGCATGGGGGTATTCGCACCAGGCTAGGGCCCGATCGGGCGGGTTTGTTTTTGTAGTTCGTTAAAATGAATTTGCAACTTTTCTAAAAAATAACATGGAGAGTTTTTATCACAATTCAACACTTCATTGAGAAAAAAATTTCGCTCTTTATTTACCTTTAAATATCGTATAACATATTCGGTTTTTGTAATCCCTTTGCAATTGCACTTACTATAATCTTTAATCTTTGCAACTTCTCCCAAATCAATATTGTTCAGCAAATCCTTTAAACCATTATTCTGTATTTCCCTTGCATTTACCGGAAGTTTTTTATAAGTCATCAACAAACTATCGTTTGCTAAAAAATATACTTTTCCATTTACAAGTGCTATACCTGTTACACTTTCATACAATCGTTCATCATATTTTATTTGATAGACAAACATATCATAATCATTTTCAATTACTTTTTTATTCTGTGCAGATTGACAACTGCAAAAAAACATCATTAAACCAAATAAATACTGCCTCATTTTATGATTAATTTGTTCTTTTCCCTTGTTCTGTTCGTGTCCTACCTCGCCGGTTCAAGCGTCTCGCTTGAACCCAACCGCCTGTCTGAGGCCTGCCTACCACTCAAGCCCCGTGCGGGCGGCTTCCCCTTTCAATCCCCATTGCGAATGCAGGTTTAGCTAAATAATTGGTCATTTAACTAAACCTGCACGTTGCAATTGGTTAAGAACGCGCGACACGCGCGCACCAGCAGAGGGACAACACCAACAACGGCGAAAAATCAAAGCACCCATTTTATAATAATAATTGGTAGTAAAATGACCCCCATTGTGAAAAGAAAATAACTTAAATAGAGTTTGCCATTCTGATACTTGTATCTTTCAATAATCTTTAAATAGCGAGCTCTATAAAAAATTAAAAAATAATTTAAAATCAGAAATGGAGCAAGAAGAGTCAATAGTGAAGAGCAAACTGTATTTAAAAATTGGCTACCAAATACGTTTATACTTAAAAATAAATTAATTTTGATATTAGTAATACTTGAAATAAAAACATATAAGGTAACCATATTTAGACCCTGAAACATCGAAATTGGGATAAGCGTGTATAGCTTCCAATTTCGCCTGCTTCCATTATTTGTTTGCTCAAAAACGATGGCGTCAACCCAAATTTTATAATATAATTTTAACATTATTGATGTGTTTCTTGATAAATAAATCAACCTCGCCGGTTCAAGCGTCTCGCTTGAACCCAACCGCCTGTCAGCGTCCCGCTGACGTAACGGAATGATTTTTAGCGGGTTGAGCGAAGATCTCTTGGTCACAACAACTACAAAACCAGCAAAATGCAAAGGCTTTTCGTTCAATAACGGCACCGCGTAAGTTATTGGTGCCAACACCAACAACGGCAAAAAATGTCACATTTTAAGTTTGCAGCAATCGCTAAAAAATGCAAGGGCTTTTCGTTCAATAACGGGACAGCGTAATAATTACCACAATCTTTGAGGATCTATCGTAAGATCAATCTCCTTTTTAGTCTTGCCCTTTATTAATTTGTACACATAGGACCCTCTGACTCTTATGACCGAGTCGCCCACCTCTATCTGATGATCTGTATAATAACCAGCATCGATAGAATAACTTACGTTATGGATTTGAATTGTTGGAAATTGCTTAATATCATATTCAACGCGTTCTACCTCGCCGGCAAATTCAACATCAAGGTACTTCCTATCCTGCCTTTGAAAATCAATAGCCCAATAAATTAATGTAGAAATAATAATTGCTGTGAAACCAATCACTACAGCGATCCTTTGTTTTGGATTATATGGATAATAATTTCTCATTTAAATATATCTGGAAATAACCAGGCGCCGCGCCAATTGTCCTCACTTGGCGCAAAAACATTGGTAAGCGTCCACGCTTACCCTGCTCAAATGCAAAGCTCGTTAACTTTCGCATAATTGACCCAAATACTACATCCGCAAGCGTGGACGCTTGCCATTTCCTTTCGTCAAGTGTGGACACTTGACGAGGCTGCAGGAAAGATAAAAACATGAAAGCCACAGACTTTTACTGCGTTTAACCCAGCAAAAGCTCTGTGACCTCCGTGCAAACTCTGCGGACTCTGTGTTTAAATAACCGCCAATGGTGGCAGGTTGGTTTAACTCACATTAGCCACGTTCTTCTTCAGCTCCGATTCCAAATTTTGCAATTCTGTGTTCAGTACCCTGCGGTTTTGCGTGCCTTCATCGTGTATGCGTTTCACTTCGGTAAGCGTTTCTATCAGCGAAGCTGTGGTGCGTTTTAGCGTTTCTAACGACACTACGGTTTTTTCGTTCTCCCTCGCAACTTCTATGCTGTTTTGCTTTAGCAAATCGGCGTTTTTTTGCAAAATGGTGTTCGTAGTGTCTGATATCTTCTTCTGCATCTCCACGTTTTCCTTTTGCCTGTTCAAGGCAACAGCAATGGTGAGCTGATTTTTCCAAACCGGGATGGTGGTAGATACTATCGACTGTGCCTTCTCGGCAATGGTTGTATTGTTATTCTGCACTACGCGGATCTGCGCCAGCGATTGCATCATAATAAAGCGCACCACTTTAAGGTCGGCAAGGCGTTTATCCAGGCGGTTCACAAAATCGCGCAGGTCGGCAATTTCATAATCCTCGTAGGCTGCCGGGTTGCCATCCATTACGGCAAGCTGCTCGTTCAGTTCGTTGTATTTCAACTGACCCGAGATGATCAGCTCCTCCATCTGGTGGATGTAGGTAACATTGCTATCGAACATGGTTTGCAGCGATGCATTATCCTTAAGCGAGTTTACGCGGCCGGCCTTAACCTTGTTTACAATTTTATCGATGTTGTTCACCACCGTATCGTACTTGGCAAACAATTTTTTAGTATCCATTACGATACTTTTCAGGAACGGAATGGCAGATATAAATTTAGTGAACGCGCTTTGGTTCAGCTCATCAACGTCGATGTAATTCAGCTCATGAAGCAGATCGGTAATCAAGGTACCCACCTCGCCCGAGTTGTAGGTACGTACCGATGTAAGGAAGGTATTGCTATACCGCTCCATCGAATTCTGCACCTCGGTACCGTAGTTCAGTATGGAGTTTACGTCTTTAGGGTCGATGGTTTTAGCAATTTCCTTAAACTTGGTTTCCTCGGCCGGGGTAATAGTGGTCAAATCCACCGTACCATCTTTAGCCAATTTTACCGGCACGGTGGTTCCTGCCTGCGGTTGTGGCGGCAGGTTCATGTCCGGCATGTTTAAATTCAGTTCGTTATTGCTTGGGTTGGTTTCCATTTTGCTTAATGTTGATGCTGATTACAGCTTATAAATAATTTTGTGTAACCGTTTTTACGGTTTCTTCCAGCTTGCGGTCTTTAGTTGGTTCGCCAATGGCGTTAAATTTCCACTCGCCGTTCTTTTTGTAAAATACGCCCAACACCATGCTTACATGGCCTTTAAATGCGGCATCATTGGCGATATCATATTTTGCAAAAATTTCGGTAACCCGTTTTGGTGTACCCTCATAAATGCGGATAGACGCGAAAGGTATGGCACCAAAATCCTGCCCGCGGAAGCTGTTCAATACAAAGGCCACATAGGTTACTGCCGTGCTTAAGCGCGAAAAATCTACCGTAATAACTTCGTTGTCTATTCCGTCATCGCCGCCCATATCGCCGGTTAAATCGTCGCCACTGTGGCGAACAGACTGGTCTTTAGATTTTAGGTTACCGAAGTAAACCACCTCTAAAAGACGTTTTTGATCATCGTATAAAGCGCAGCTGGCATCAAGGTCTACCGCTTCTTTAGTGCTGCCAAAGCCGAACAAGCCTTTCTTTTCTATAGCACCCCAGTTAATGCCTACACATATATTTTGCAGCTTTGCACCGTCGGTTTTTTCGAGGCTGATGCGCTGTCCTTTTTGAAGATTAATTGCCATTTTTTTAAAGTTAAAAGTTGAAGGTTAAAAGTTGAAAGGTTTTTCTCAGTCAAAAGTTGAAGGTTAAAAGCTTACTTTTTTTAACCTTCAACCTTTAACCTTCCAACTTAATTGTATTTATTCAGATAATCCTGCAGACCGCCTTTCATGCCGGCGCCTACTGCTTCGAATTTCCATTTATTGTCGCGTTTGTAAATGCGGCCAAACTCTACGGCTGTCTCTATCGAAAAATCCTCCTCCAGTTCGTATTTCAAAATATCAGCACCCGTACCTGCATCGGCAATACGGATGAAAGAGTTGCGCACCTGCCCAAAATTCTGGCGGCGTGCTTCAGCCTCGTGTATGGTTACCACAACACAAATTTCGGTAACGCGCGGGTCTGCTTTGCTGAGGTCGATCTTGATCTGCTCATCGTCGCCATCGCCGGCACCGGTTAAGTTATCGCCGGTGTGCTCAACAGCGCCATCCGGAGATTTCAGGTTGTTATAAAAAACAAAAAAATCATCGGCCACTAATTTTTTGTTATCGCCCATAACGAAGATAGAAGCATCCAGATCGAAAGCCGACCCGGTTGATGAACTGTTGGTATCCCAACCTAAACCTATCGTAAATTTAGGGGCGTCGATAGCTTCGCGCTGCCCCTTTTGAAGACTAATTGCCATATTCTATTAATTTATAATTATCTAAAAGTAAACGTTTTTTGATGTGGATAAGGTTTTGGGCATAGGCATCAATGGTATGGTAACCGTTGCCTAAGGCCATGTTATATAATTGAAGGGTAAATGTATCATTTTGCCTTTGAATGAAAACACAAAAATTATCGAAATCGTAATTAAGCAAATATTTCACTATCCGTGTATTTATACAGAAATCGGCGCCGTTTATTATATCCTCTAAATGAAATATCGATTTTACGTGATGGTAGTTGAGCTGATTCTCCACATTAGGGTGGATGTTTTTATTCACCAATTCGGCAAAGTACAACATATGGATATCATTAGTTAGGCCGTACTCCCCCACCATTTTCATAATCATGCGCTCGTGACTGCCCGTTATGCGGATATCATCCAAAAAAATCAGCGTTTTGCCCGCCAGGAAATCCTTATCTATATGGAATTGATCGTTGCCTATGAGCCTCATGCGTTGCTCGGCATCCAATTCGCCGTAATCTTCTTTATAGGTAATGGTGCGGTGCACCTTGGCCTCCTGCACTACAGGGAAGTTGTGCTGCGCCAGCCAGTGATTCAAACGGTACACAAACCAGTTCTTCATGGCGAAGGTGGCTGTTGGGATAAACGAGTACGGGCTTGATATCACCACAATTTGCTTGCGGATAGGGTTTACGGCCAGCCTTTGAGTAATAAAACCATCTGCCAGCGCGGTACCGAAGGCTTTGGACACCAGGCCATCGCCAAACTTAAAGCGGCTGTAATCATCGGCGCTGAAGCCGAAATCATCAGCACTGTTGATATGATGCAAAGAATAAGTGCTATGCATTAGCTGATGAGGTTAAGGATGGTTTGCTGATTGGAATTGATAAGCAGGCTGCTTATGCCGAATGCATCTGCGGCTGCGGTATCGTTCCGGGGATTATCGCCAACATGGATGATGCCGGCCAACGGGATGCTTTTGCCCGGATTACAGATGCTGATATTATTCAGCATTACGCCAAAAAATGCCGCGTTCGGTTTCGACATGCCCGTTTCGTCTGAATACAGCTGAAAATCGAAAAAATCGCCCAGCTGGTGTAATGCCAATACTTTTCTCAATGTTTTCCCGGTGATGTATCCTGTATTACTTAACAAGCTAAAAGTGCCGCCACTGTTTTGTTTTAGATGCATAAGCGTCGAAAATGTTACATCGCTGTAGAGTAGCGGTGGATATAGAAACAACAGTTCCTCCATTTTGGTTTGCAGATGAGGTAGGTCCACCTCATCCAGGTTAAGCTGCCCATCGTGTATCGAATCGATTACCATCAGGTACATCTCGTCGGCATCGATGTTCTTGCCGGTCTTTTCGTTTATGGCGTTTACCATCAGATCTACCCGACGGAATATCGCGGCTATCTCCTCTACGGATTTATGATGAGCGTTATGGTGCCGGTGGAAATATTTGGCCCGCCCGATCTTAAAATCCGGATTGGACTTGATTAGCGTGAGCCACAGGTCGAAAGAATAATGCTGGTAGTAAGGCATTAGCAGATGCTTTTGTAAGTATAGATGTTTTGGTAAAGTACGAACAAAATTCAAAACTAATGTTGCTTTTGCTTTTTTGCGGCGTAAAGAAATTGTTAAGAAAAACGGTCTTTGTAGCCTGCAGTTTTAATGTTGCCGATTGAGGTTGCTTTTTTGAGAAAAACATCCCTTTTTTTTTCCGCATTATGGTAAAAACACGGAGATTTTCGACAGTGATTTTTAAGCTTTTTTGCCGGTTAGCGGATATATGAAGCAATATTTATGGCAAAAAAAGAGGAAAAACAATGCAACTTTATTGCATCTTGCTGCACTTAGGGCACAGCCCCGATGCGTAAACCGTAAAGCTGCTCGGCTGAAAACCAGCAGGCAGATTGATGGTGGGCAGGCTCAGTTCGTTCAAGCAAAACACACCCTTGCAGGCGGTGCAGTTAAAGTGCAGATGCTCATCATGATGTTGGTGCTCGTGGCAGCCCGATTGGCAAACGGCATAGTTGGCCGTGCCATTCAAATCGAAAACCTTGTGGATGATGCCTTTCTCTTCGAACACATTGAGCACGCGATAGAGGGTAACCCGGTCTATATCGTGCATAACGCTTTCCAGGTCGGGTTGCGAGGTGGCGGTATTTTTGGCATACATCATAGATAGCACCCGCAAGCGCGCAGCGGTTTTTTTCAGCTGGTGTTTCGCCAGCAGATCCTCAAACTGGTAAGTGTTTTTTGCGGTTGCCATTTATTGATGCTTGTGTGTTACATGCAGGAAACTATCGCCCGATGTGCAGGTGCCTGCATATTTATAGTTTACGAAGTGCGCCGCTGCTATAGCAAGCCCCCCAAGAGGGACAATAACAGCCTCCAGCCAGCCTTTGGTAAAGATATGACCGAATATAATAGTAGCGAAACCTATAACCAATAGTACCAAAGGTAACGCTTTGTGATGCGAATTCAGGAACGAACCGGCAATAGACCACACGCCCACAACCAAGGCTACGATGATCATTCCCCACTCTACCCATGGGTTGGCCAAAAAGCCCAGGCCCACCAGAGGTAAACTTGTCAGGAACACAGGCACCGCCGCGCAATGGATGGCGCATAAAGTAGATGCCGTCATGCCAATATTATCCAGTCTCGTACTTACCTTAACCGATCTCATGCAGCAAATATAACCACTTAATGCAACATAATTGCGTTTACACCTCCATTTTTACGCATTTTTGACCAATTGGTAGGCATCCACCTCATTTACCCGGGCCAGTACTTCAAATTTCTTGCCCGCCTGTTCGTTATAGTTTTTAAAGAAATGCTCCATCTGGTTTAAAATTTGGTTAGGTGCCTTATACAATCCGTTTTGCTCTTTTTTTGTTTAACAGTTGGCAATATTATTTGTGCACCCAGGTTTAGCATTCTGCTTAAACCAATACTCATATTGCTTATCAAATTGCTTTTTTTGCAGCATTTTTAAGTTGCTTTATTTGATGTAATAAAGTTGATAAGCCGTATGTTTAAATCTTATTTCACACGCAAACCCCATCTGCCTTATGAAACTCAAACGCTTGTCCCTCATACTATTGGCGGTTATGATTTATATCCTGCCTGCATCGGCACAAACCAAATCGCTTACCGAACTGCAGCAAAACTTCGTGAACCTGAAGTTCGGCATGTTCATCCATTTCAACATGCCCACTTTCAATGATGCTGACTGGCCCGACCCGGATGCCTCCCCCGCCCTTTTCAACCCCAAAAAGCTGAACCCCACGCAGTGGGCAAAGGCCGCCAAATCGGCTAATATGAGCTATGGTTGCCTAACAACCAAGCACCACAGCGGTTTCTGCATATGGGATACCAAAACCACCGACTACAACGTAATGAATAGTCCGCTAAAACGCGATGTAGTGCGCGAGTATGTGGATGCTTTCCGCGCCAATGGCTTAAAGGTGATGCTTTATTATTCCATTTTAGATACCCACCACCGCCTCCGGCCAAACAGCATCACCCCGAAGCACTTTGAGATGGTAAAAGCGCAGATAACCGAATTGCTGAGCAATTACGGCAAGATAGAAGCCCTTATTATAGATGGCTGGGACGCGCCATGGAGCCGTATCTCTTATGACGACATCAACTTCGAGGACATCTATCACCTGGTAAAATCCCTGCAGCCCGAATGCGTAATTATGGACCTCAACGGTGCCAAATACCCCGCCGAGGGCCTTTACTACACCGACATCAAAACCTACGAAATGGGTGCTGGTCAACGCATATCCAAGGAAACCAATCGCATGCCTGCGCTGGCCTGCCTCCCTATCAACAGCGCATGGTTCTGGAAAACAAACTTCCCTACCACGCCGGTTAAAGACCCGGTTAAGCTGGTTAACGACGACATTATTGCCCTTAACAAGGTAAACTGCAACTTCATCCTGAACGTAGCCCCAAACCGGGATGGGCTGATTGACGATAATGCGCTCGCCGCCCTAAAGCAAATAGGCGAGCTTTGGAAAAACGACGGCCCCGCACCAACATTGGCGCCAACCGGCGAACCTATCATCTCTACCAACCTGGCCAAACACAAGGTATCCAACTCTAGCTGGAGCGAGGATATGGATATCATGGATTTTGCCAACGACGATGACTTCACCACCAATTGGACATCGAACGCACGGGTAGAAAAACCCTGGTACGAGATAGATTTCGGCCATGAGATACCCTTCAATACTGTTACCATTACCGAGCAGAAACCCAACATCATCAATTATCATCTGGAGTACCTACAGAATGGCGTTTGGAAACCCATCGTGGCTACAGAAAACACTAACCGCGTAAAGGTTAATCGTTTTGCCACCGTGTATGGTAACAAAGTACGTGTTTGGATAGATAAAGCCGACCACCAGATCTCTATCGCAGAGTTTGGGGTGTATAACGAGCGCGGAAGATAGGGCACTAGCGAATAGAGCGCGCGTCTAAAACTTTATCCCTGCTCACTTGTTGGTTCTTCATAAATCTAAAATTCAAACCGAATTGAAGAACCTTACATGCCGTTGCCCCGTTTTTAAAGCACTCTTAATTGTAGTAGCGATGCTGTTTTGTGTATCGCCGTCAAAAGCTTATTCCATTCTGGCGCATGAAGCCATTATTGATGCCTCATGGAAGTCGGACTTGCTGCCGCTGATCAGGCAAAAATACCCCAACCTTACGGGCCCCGAAGTAAAGATGGTGCACTCTTATGCTTATGGCGGCGCTATGGTGGCTGATATGGGCTACATGCCATTCGGCAATGGCTTTTTTACCGATTTACTGCACTACGTGCGCAGCGGCGATTTTGTACAGGCCCTGATAAAGGATGCCCAAAACGCCAATGAGTATGCCTTTGCCCTGGGCGCGCTATCGCATTACATGGCCGATCAATACGGCCATTCGCTGGCTACTAACCGCAATATCCCGCTCATATATCCAAAACTGCAACAGAAATTCGGCGATTTCATTACCTACGCCGACGACCATAAATCGCACAGCCGCATGGAGTTTTCCTACGATGTGCTGCAAACCGGCCGTGGCAGTTACACGACCGAAGGTTACCACGATTTTATCGGCTTCAACATCTCTGTACCTGTGCTGGAGAAAGCCTTTTACGAAACCTACGGACAAAAACTCGAAGGCATCTTCTCCAATATCAATGGCAGCATCAATACGCTGCGCTGGGGCATCCGCAATTTGTTTCCGGTGCTTACCAAATCGGCGTTCAAGGCCAATAAGGACACCATACTGAAGATGACCCCAGGGATGACGGCGAAAAAATTCCAGTATAAGATGAGCAAAAAATCGTTCAGGCTGGAGTACGGCAAAGAGCGGGTGAAACCAAAATTCTTTGCCAGGGTTGCGGTATTCTTCATTCAGATATTACCCAAAATAGGTCCGCTGAAAACGCTCAAATACATATCGCCCGGCAAAGAAGGCGAACGGCTTTTCGCCCGCAGCTTCGATACCATAATAGCCAAATACGCTGTGGCTCTGAAACAAGTGGGATACAACCGCCTCAGCCTGCCTGATATTGACTTTGATACCGGCCGCAGCGCCATCCTTGGTGAGTATTCTCTTGCCGATAAAACTTACGACCAACTACTGATAAAGCTGCAGGAGCAGCAATACAAGAACATTACCCCGCAACTGCAGCGGAACATCCTAGCCTATTACCAAAATGCCGACACCTCTCAAACAGCCACCAAACAGCGCAAGGAGTGGAAAAAGGCCGTAGTGTCTCTACAACAGATAAAAATGCTAAAGCCCACGGCACAAGAACCACTTACGCCGATAGCCGACCCATTGGGTTCAACGCAGTAAATCAACTCGCGTTTTGTCCAGTTTTTATTTTATAGAAATTTCGGGAAATAGGTGGAAATTTGAACCGGACAGAGATAACGCTTCCATGCCATTTGTTGCCACCGAAGCGGCGGAATTCCTCCCGAAAAGCCTGCAAAAACCCGCGTTTTTCTGTGTTTTTCGGTGTTTTTCTTAATATTTCTCATTTTTGTATAACTTTTTCTTTGCAGGCACTAAAAGGGCTAAATTTACTTGAAATGGCTGTTTTTGGCTAAATACGGAGTGTTGGGGGTCGAAAAAAATTTCCAGCTTTTTCCAATAAATCGCACCTTGTTACCTATAAATTCCAGGAATTTCCAGCTTAAAAATTTACGTCGAAAAAGCGTAACTGACGTATTTCATTCCCGGAGGCGATACTCGCCTTGTAATCATCAATCAGGTTAAAACTGTTTATCTTCCAATCCTTTTCTGCGCTTAGCAAAATTCCGGGCAGCTCATGCGCCCCGTCAAGCGATGGCGTTGATTTGAGGTGTTCGCCCAGGCCCTGGCCGGTGGCTTTGAGCAGGGCTTCCTTGCGTGTCCAGAGGGTGAAAAAATGGTCGTGCGAGTTTTCGCTGTTTATGAACTCGACTTCTTCCTGGCTGAAATGTTCGGGTAAAATATCCGCAAAGGAGAATGCTGGATCTATATACTCCACATCGGCACCTACCGGCGTATGCGACACCGCAAGTAATATCCATTCGCCGGCGTGGGTGATGTTGTATTGCAGGCCGGCACTACCTTTTGCAGGCAGATACGGCTTTTTGTTATCGCCCAATACAAATTGAAGCGCAGTTGCCGGTTGGTTAAGGTAACGGCCCAGGATATTACGTTGCGCTCCCCTGCTGATAACGAAACGCTGCCTGTCTTTCAGCTGGTGGTATTTGTTGCCTCGTTCAGTTTCGGATGGTGTTAGCGTTGCCGCGAATGCCGCCAGCCATTGCAGATTGCTACCGATGTGGATGCGGTAGACATGCACCTCGCCATCGTGCATAATAAAGTCTCCCGGCGCGGCGTGCTGCCAGTCCACTTCGTTTAAAAACCGAATATTAACCCTCCCCAAATCTCGCGCAGTTTATGCTGTAAGTTTATTTCTTTGCGGCGGCATCCAGACATTTCTGCAATATCCGTGCAAATTCCTTATCGTTCGGTGCCTTAAATATGGTATTATGCTCGCCGGGGATAATGTGGATGTTCACCCCTTTCAGTGCAAATGGCTTCCAGCCCATAAATTCGTAATCGTCCAGGTAAAAGGATTTCTTCTCGGCCCTGAACAGTTCTATAGCAATATCATAAGGCTGTATGCGGTAATATTTCTGGGCGATATCGTTCATATCATCGATGCGGTTGCTATAGCCAAAGAAGCCCACCTTTTGCTCCTTGCCATACCTCAGCCGCCATATCAGGCGGGTGGCCATCCTCGATACCGCCTTGGTGCGGTGCTGTATGGTTTCCTTGAATCCATCCTGAAACGTGACGGAATACCACAGGCGACGGCCAACATACATACCACGTTTTACTTTATTTACCAGCCAGCTATCGTAATACGGCGTGCGGTAAGCGTAGGTATCAAACATGCCCAGCATCTTCACCTCCAGGTTTAGCGCCTCCAATTGCCTGGCCATCTCGAATGCGATGATGCCGCCGAACGAAAAACCTGCCAACGCGAATGGCCCATCCGGATTTTGCGCACGGATAGACGAAATGTAGTGTGCAGCTATATCTTCTATACGACTAAGCGGCTCATCCACTCCGTTGAGTCCCTTGGCTTGCAGCCCGTACACCGGCTGATCGTCGTCCATATTGATAGCCAGCGCATTGAACAGCAGTACGTTAAGACCAGCGCCGTGCACGATATAGATAGGCATTTTGCTGCCTTTTGGCTTTATAGGCACCAACGAATCCCACATAATGGCCTTACCATCCATATGCAGTACCTGGGCCAGCTTCTCTATGGTAGAGTTCTCGAACAGGATGGCGAGGGGCAGGCGTTTGCCTGTTTCCTTTTCTATTTTTGCCATCACCTGCACGGCAATCAACGAGTGCCCGCCCAGTTGGAAAAAATTATCGTAAATACCCACTTTGTCGATACCCAAAAACTCTTTCCATATGTCTGCAACCATTTGCTCCACATCGGTGCGCGGCGCAATGTACAGGGTGTCATCGTCTGCCGGGAGCGGGCCAATTAGTGCTAATGCTTTTTTATCCACCTTACCGTTAGGCGTAAGCGGCATAGCATCAACCTGTATAAAATTATCAGGTATCATATAATCGGGCACCGAGCCCCTCAGTTCGTTGCGCCAGTAGTTGGTGCATTCGTTAAAGTCTTTGCATACAAAGCCATCGTTAAAGGCCACGTAGGCAACCAACTTGTCTACCCCGTTGATATCCGGTCGGGCAATTACCACGGCCTGTTTCAGGTCGGGGTCCTTAGCCATGTGGAACTCGATCTCGCCGGTTTCTATTCGGTAGCCGCGTATCTTCACCTGCGCATCAATGCGCGAAAGGTACATCAGGTTGCCATCGGGCAGGTATTTGCCCAAATCGCCGGTGCGGTACATCATGGCACCGGGTGTATCTGCAAAGGGGTCGTCTATAAACTTTTCATAATTCAGTATCGGCTGATCCAGGTAGCCTTTGGCAACGCCCTCGCCGCCAATATAGATTTCGCCTGCCGCGCCGGGCGCCAGCGGGTTTTGGAATTTATCGAGGATGTAGATAAAGGTATTATCAATCGGCTTGCCTATGCTGACTTGTTTATCCTCTGGCGTAATTTCTTTAATGGTAGACCAAACGGTGGTTTCGGTAGGGCCATAAACGTTCCAAAGCGATGATGCCCGGCCCAATATGCGCGTGGCCAAATCCATCGGCAAAGCCTCGCCCCCGCATATGGCCTTTATCGCCTCGGTTTCCCAACCGGCTTCCAGCATAATGCGCCAGGTATATGGCGTAGCCTGCATTGCGGTGATTTTTTCCTTTTTGATGATATCCAGCAGCGTATAGCCATCCTTTGCGGTGGCGGCATCAACCAATACGATCTGCGCCCCGGTAATCAGCGGCAGGAAGAGTTCCAACCCCGCTATATCAAAACTGATAGTGGTTACGGCCAGCAATTTATCCTGCGCGGTAAGGCCCGGCTCCTTTTGCATGCTGTACAAAAAGTTTACCATGTTGTGATGCGCAATCTGCACCCCTTTTGGCTGCCCGGTAGAACCGGATGTATAAAGGATATATAGCAAGTCTTTCCCATTGACGGCCACGTTTGGCTCCGTTACAGGTTGATCACCCATGTTAGCGATCATATCGGCGAGCAATAGCTCTTTCGCCTTAGATTCGTACTTGCCGGCGTAATCGGCAGAAGTGAGCAATATTGCTGCGCCGGAGTCGGCCAGCATATAGTTGATGCGATTGATGGGGAAAATGGGATCTAGCGGTACGTAAACGCCGCCTGCCTTGATGATGGCGAGCAAGCCAACCACCAAATCGGCCGACCTATCTACCGAGATGGCTATCTTGTCGCCTTTTTTAACCCCCTCGGTCACCAGGGACCAGGCCAGCTGGTTCGCCTTTTCGTTAAGCTGTTTGTAGGAAAATTGCTCGGTGCCGAACTTTAGAGCTATGCTGCCCGGATTTTTTGCCGCGGTTTCGCTGATGATCTGGTGCAGCGATTTTTCTTTCGGATACTCTACCCCGGTTTCATTCCAGGCTTTCAGTTGGGCGGTAAACTCATCGGCACGCATCAGCGGCAACTTGCCTATCAGCTTATCCGGTGATTGCACTATCTGCCTAAGCAAATGCTGGTATTCGTCCATCATCAGGCTGACGGTAGCCAATTCGAAAATCTGTGTATTGTACGACCACTCCAACACCAGGGCATCCTTATGGTCGGTTATATTGAGGAAAATCTCGAAGTTTTCGTACTCGCGCCCGGTGGTGATGTACCTGTGGCGCAGGTTGTAGAAATCTACCCCCTCATCCATCCCGATATCGATATTGAAAACAACAGGCACCAACGGCGCACGCGATGGATCGCGCGGGATATTCAATTTTTTGAGCAGGCTGCCAAAGGTGAACATCTGGTGATCGTAAGCATCCAGCACCTGGGTTTTGCGTTCTTTAAGGTAATCTATAAACGATTGCTCTCCTTTTGGGTGGCTGCGCAGGGCCAATAGGTTTACGCAGTGGCCCACCAGGCCATAGTTTCCTGTGGCGGACTGGCCCGCAGCGGGCAGGCCCAATATAATCTCTTCATGCCCGGTTATCTGCTGCAGGTAAATCTCAAAGGCGGCCATCAGCGTGGTTACGAAGCTAGCTCCCGCTTTGCGCGCCATCTGCCTTACGTCGGCTACCAGTTTAGCATCAAGGGTAAAATCGGCACGTTTGCTTTTATAGGTGCGCTGGGCTGGGCGCGGGTTATCGGTGGGCACATTCAGCAAATGCGTGCTGCCCTTAAACTGATTTACCCAATAATCTTCAATTTCGTGGCGTTCGGGGGTATCGATAAGGGCATTCTGCTCTACAGCGTAATCACTGTATTTTGGCGCAGGCGGCAGGTTTGGCCACTCGCCTTTGGCAAAGGCCGAGTACAGCTTACTTAGCTCTTGCATGATAACGCCTATCGACCAGCCATCGCAAATGATGTGATGCGCTATAAACGTGATATGATGTTCCTGGTTGCTTAGCTTCAGGATGGTGGGCTTAAACAGCGGGCCGTTCACCAGATCGAGCGCGGTAATGGCGTTTTGGCGGGTATAGTTCTCTATAAAAAGGTCGTTCTGTGTTTCGCTCTGCAAAGAAAGGTCGTGGTAATCGATATGCAGAGGCGGGTTATCGTACACCAGGAAACTCTGGCCGTCGGCGCTAAAAACCGTGCGCAGGGCCTCGTGCCGGTCGCTAAGCGCCTGCAGGGCCTTAAACATGGCATCTTTATCAAAAGGACCCGTTAGCAGCAACGATGCAGCATCGTTGTAAGCGCAGCTGGCATCAGCCCCGCCAATCAGGCAGGATGTCCATATCTCAATTTGCGGCTCGGTAGCCGGGGCCACTAAAGCAATCTCGGGCCCTGCAAACGGATCAAACTCAACAGGACTTACCTCGTAATTCATAACGCCGTTCAATTAAAAAACTATTTAACCTGCAAATACTTGCCGGGGTTCTTTTCATCACTGATGAACCATCCCGGATTACCGTCTTTATCGCGCCCTAATTTTGCACCAGGGACGGGCGGTGCGCCCATTGCATTTGGCGCTGCTACAGCAGCCGGTGCAGGCACTGCGGCCGGTTTAGCGATATCTGTGTAAGTAGGGATGAATTCGGCAGCAACCATCTCTGATATACTTTCTTCAAATTTCGCTATGATAAAATCAACATCCGCATCGGTATGTGCATCCGTCATAAAGCAAGGAAAACCGTCCATAATATGCAGGCCTTTCAGGCGCAGGTTGGTAAATATCAATTCACTATATGGGAACTCCTCGTGATATTTAACCTTCCATAACGAGCCGAAGTTGGCCACGTACATGGGTGTTTTATATTTTACCAGTACCTCGTTCAACGCAGCGGCCAGGCGGGTTGTTTTGTCGTTTAAGCCTTGCTGTAAAGCCGGGCCGCGTTCTTTCATGTATGTTAACGAAGCTTTAACCGCCGCCAAAGCCAAAGGGTGGCGCACAAACGTACCCGCAAAGTAGGTAACACCTGCATCCGGGCTCGAGTCGTCACCAAACTGCCATGTGCCGCCGTCAAGCGCATCCATATACTCTTTTTTACCAATGATAGCGCCCACCGGCAAACCGCCACCTATAACTTTACCATAAGTACCCAGGTCGGCACGAATACCGGTTATAGCCTGCATACCACCGGGGTGCATACGGAAACCAGTAATTACCTCGTCGAATATTAATGCCGTGTTAGCTTCTGCGGTGATCGCTCTTAGTTTTTTCAAAAACTCCAGTGGCAAAAATTCAGGCCGGCGGCTTTGTACTACCTCAACCAATACCGCAGCTATTTCATCTTTGCGTTCTTCAATGATCCTGAGGGATTCATCGGTGCCGTAATCCAGTATCAACATATTCTGCACGTTCTCGGGCATAATACCGGGGGCGGCAGGCACGGTACGTAACTTTTTGGTTCCGCGCACAATCACTTCATCAATAATACCGTGGTACGATCCACTGAATGCCACAATAATGGAGCGCCCGGTAACGGTGCGGGCAATACGCATGGCACCCAAAATAGCTTCAGAACCTGTGCTGCAAAGCGCGGCACGGTCAAAGCCGGTAAAATCACAAAGCATTTTACAAACCTCACCTGCAAGCTCATGCTGCGGGCCAATTTCATAACCTTTTTCTAACTGTTCGGCAATGGCGTTCTTTAAAACATCGGGCTGGTAACCTAACATGTTCGATCCAAAGCCATTCAATGCATCTACGTATTCGTTATCGTCAACATCCCACAAACGGCAGCCTTTTGAGCGCTTAACCACAATAGGATAAACAATCTCCTTGGTCAAGGGCTTAAAGCCACTCACCACCCGTGGATCGGCCATGTACGGACGGTGTTGTTGTGTTTGCGCCTTACTGGTTTTTGTCTTCTCGCTAAAATCAATAATCAGCTGATCTAAAAAGGCCTGCTGTTTTTTGTTTAAGCCGGTAATGTGCTTATCAATTTTGGCAGTTGCGCCAAAAGGTTTTTTAATTTCTATCTGTTCCTCAGGCGTAAGATCTGGCTGTAAAGAGGCGGGTGCCACAGGTGCGGTGACTTTTTCATTAGTAACCACGGGCTTTTGTATTGGCGGGGGCTGCAAAGTTACCTGCGTTTGGCTGACTGGCATGCCACCACCTTGCAGGGTGGCTAACTGACTGGCCAATAACTGTAATTGCTGCGCTATCATGGTCATGGCGGCGTTGCCCCCGGCTGCATACACAGGTTGCTGGCCGTTCTGATAAACAGGTGGCTGATATGTGGGTTGCTGGTAAACCGGTTGCGCCTGCTCGTTCTGGTAGGCTTGCTGGGCTGCCGCAGGTGCAGCGGCCTGCTGGTATTTATCTGCCGGTAATACTTCGTCGAGGTAATTGGCTAACAAATCGAGCGTGTTATGCTCTTCGAACAGTTTCCTGAAAGTAATAGGAACGTTGAACTCTTTTTTAAGATTGGTTGCTATCTGCGTAAGCAATAAAGAGTCGAATCCAATTTCAACAAAACCAGTATCAGTACTGTCGATATCAATACCTGATGCAACTTCAAAAACCTCTTTCAGCTTTTCTATCAGTGTTGCTTTTCTATTCGCCATAATGGTTGGTGTTTCTTGTGGGAAGTATTTTGGTGTTTCTGTAGGTGCTTCAAATGGTGGGGTTAGCACGTTTATAGGCGTTACCGGATCAACCCAATAACGTTTACGGTCGAAGGCGTATGTTGGGATGTTAACCCGCAAGCGCGTTTGCCCGGCGTAAAATGCTTTCCAGTCCGGCTCAATCCCGTTTAGCCAAAGCATACCCAAAGCTTTTAAAACCGAGCCATAGGAGGTAATATCTTTTGATTCTTCTATACCCGCAATAGCGGTAAATGTTTTACCGCCCGCCTGCTGCTTAACCAGGCCTGATAATACTTTACCCGGACCAACTTCCAGAGCAACACGGCCTTCCTCTTCGGCCAGCACTTTGGCAACATAGGCAAACCTAACGGTGCTACGCAGGTGGTGTGCCCAATAGGCCGGGTCGGTAGCTTCGGCATCGGTCATCCAATTGCCGGTTATGGTTGATATGATGGGTTTAACGGGCCTGTTTAGCTGAATTGTTTTCACTACCGCCTCAAACGGCGCCACAATTGGGTCCATCATAGCCGAGTGGAACGCGTGGCTGGTTTGTAGCACCCGGGCGGCAATGCCTTTTTCGGTAAGGATTTCTACAAATTTATTTACCTCTTCGTTAGTACCGGCCGCTACTGCAGCCAGGTTGCTGTTTACTACGGCAATGGAAAGGGTATCCGGCAAGATGGCTTTCAATTCTTCTTCTGATAAGCGTACCGAAACCATGCTGCCGGTTGGTGTTTCGCTTACCATTTTAGCACGGGTTGCTATCAGTTTAATCGCATCGGGCAAGGTAAAGATTCCCGCAAAATAACCCGCAACAAACTCGCCTATGCTGTGGCCGGTTAGCACGGTCGGCTCAATGCCCCAGCTTATCCAAAGCTTAGCCATGGCGTAACTAATGATGAACAAGGCGGGCTGGGTGTACAGCGTATTTTTTAAAGCTTCCCCGGCAGCGTCATCCTTGCTGTCGTGAAATATAATATCCAGGATATTTTCCTGTTCGGTCCCTTTTAATAACACAACGCATTCATCAACGGCGGCTTTAAATACCTGTTGATGATCATATAGATCGCGCCCCATATTCAAATACTGCGCGCCCTGGCCGGGGAACATGAAGGCTACCTCAGTTGCTTTCGATCCTATTTTTTTTGATGATGAAGCGTCGGGGGCTGCATTTAATTTAGCCAATAATTCTTCCTTGCTGCCTGCCACAACAAAGCTGCGATGGTTAAAATCGGTTCGGGTTGTTTGCAGGGTGTAGGCGATGTCTGCCGGGTCGGCGCTATCATAATTGGATATATACGATGCCAGTTTATCGCGGTAGCCGTTTATGCTGTTCCCTGTTTTGGCCGACCATGTAAACAGTTGCAGATCATGACCTGCCGAGCCTTGTTTAATTTCCTGCGGATATTCCTCCAGTACCACATGTACGTTTGTGCCGCCCACGCCAAAAGAGCTTACGCCGGCGATGCGTTTCTCCGCATTCCAGTCGGTAAGTGTGGCGTTCACATAAAACGGACTACCCTCGAAATCAATATTCGGGTTTGGCCGTTCGTAAAATAAAGAAGCGGGAATCTGTTTGTTGTAAAGCGCCAGAGTGGTTTTTATGAGCCCGGCTACACCAGCAGCGGCTGTTAAGTGGCCCATATTGCTTTTTATGGAGCCGATGGCGCAATATTGGTTTTTATCCTGCGGCCCGAAAGCTATGGTAAGGCCTTCCATCTCTATCGGGTCGCCTAATTTGGTGGCGGTGCCGTGTGTTTCCACATAGCTGATATCGGCAGGAGATACACCGGCGTTTTGTATAGCCATAGCGATAGCACCAGCCTGCCCGCTTGCATTTGGCGCGGTAAAGCTACCTTTATCGCCGCCATCATTATTTACACCAACGCCTTTAATCACCGAGTAAACGGTATCGCCATCGTGAATAGCTTCTTCCAGGCGTTTCAGCAGTACTACCCCTGCCCCATCGCTGAATACGGTACCGTCCGCATCGGCATCGAAGGAACGGCAGTGCCCATCGGCGCTTAGCATAGTACCTTCCTGGTACAAATGCCCGCTGTTTATAGGCGAGGTAATTGATGCACCGCCCGCTAATGCCACATTGCACTGTCCGTTACGCAAACTTGCCACGGCTTCGGCAATGGCTAATAGTGAGGTAGAACAGGCAGAATGCACACTCACGGCAGGGCCGGTTAAGTTTAACTCGTACGCGGTGCGCGACGATACGTAATCCTTTTCGTTAAGCGTGGTTACAATAAGCGCCCCTACATTACTTATGAGGTGCTGGTTAGGTATTACATTGTTGATAAAATAGGTATTCGCTCCTGTGCCCGCAAACACCCCAACCGAACCGTTGTACTGCGACGGCAGGTGACCGGTACTTTCCAGCGCTTCCCAGGCAATCTCTAAAAATATGCGCTGCTGCGGGTCCATCAACTCGGCCGCCTTGGGGTTTAAGCCAAAAAACATCGGGTCAAATTCATCCGCTTTATCAATAACCCCACGCGCTTTAACGTAGTTTGGCGCGTATTTTACATTTGGTGGGATAAACGGGTCTATCTCGGCATCAGTAAAGAATTTTGTGGTTTCGCGGCCTTCTGCCAAAACCTGCCAAAGTTCATCAATGGTATTAGCGCCGGGGAACCTGCCCGCCATACCTATCACCGCAATATCGCCGCTGTTTGCTTTGACGGTAGATTTTGGCAGTATGGCTTTGGCCGTTTTAAGGTTGCCATCCAAATAAGCGGCAATACCCGCTATGGTTGGGTATTGGTAAAGTTTGGTAATAGGCAGGGTAAAATCCTGCGCCTTTAATTCAGTTACCGTTTTCAGGGCCAGCAAAGAGTTGCCCCCCATTTTGAAGAAATTATCGTTTACACCAACCTTATCAACAGCTAATAATTGCTGCCAAATTGCGGCAAGTATTTGCTCTGTTTTATTACGATGCGCTATATACGCGCTGTCAGTCATATCATTATGATCCGGATCAGGCAGTGCATGCCGGTCGGTTTTGCCGTTGCTTGTTAATGGCATTTGCTCAAGCGCTACCCATACGGCCGGTACCATGTAATCAGGAAGTTTTTCCTGCATATAAGCCTGCACCTGTGGTTTGCTGGCGGCATCATTGAGCACCACGTAACCAATAAGGCGTTTCATTTTCTGGCTATCATCGCGGGCCAAAACCACGCCTTGTTTTACCAAACCGCTTTGTTGTAGTACACTTTCAATTTCGCCCAGTTCGATACGGTAACCACGAACTTTCACCTGGTCGTCTGTGCGGCCAATGTATTCAATGTTGCCGTCGGGCAGCCATTTACCCAGGTCGCCTGTACGGTAAAGTTTGTCTCCGGGCTTATCACTAAAGGGATTGACCACAAATTTCTCGGCGGTCAGTTCGGGTTTGTTCAGATATCCGCGGGCGATGCCGTCACCACTAAGATAAATTTCGCCTGCCGTGCCAACGGGGCATACCAGGTAGTCGCTGTTTAAAACATATACTCCGCGGTTAGGCAATGGCTTGCCGATGGGAATAGGGTTGCGTAATTCCGCGTCGTTTATCTCATAGTTTAATGAGAAGGTAGTATTCTCTGTAGGGCCGTAACCATTTATGAGCTTAAGATCGGGATATTTATCACGGATCTTTCCAATATGCGTTTCTGATAACTTCTCGCCTCCAACAAGGGCTGCAGTAAGGCCTGCAAAAACTTCGGGACTGCTATCTGTTAACTGGTTAAACCAACTGGATGTAAACCACATGGTACTTACCTTGTGGGTGGCTATCAATTGCTGAACTTTAGCACTTTCCAGCAGATCCTTCTCCGGGCAAAACACCAGCTTTCCGCCGTTAAGCATCATGCACCAGTATTCAAAAGTGGTAGCATCAAATGACACCGACCCGGTTACCAACAGCGCATCTTTTCGCGTAAGCGATAAATAACCCATAGCATACACCAGGCTTACCACGTTACGATGGTTCACCATTACACCCTTTGGCCTGCCGGTTGAGCCTGATGTGTAAATAATATAAGCCAGATCGGTAGCAGATGGCTTTATATCCGGGTTTGCTGTAGATTGTTTAGCAATAAGGGACCGGTCATCATCAAAATTAATAACACTTGCTTTGGAGTTAGCGAACCTGCCCATATTAGCGGCGCTACTAACAATAACATTAGCTGCAGTATCTTCCAGCATGTAGCTGATGCGATCTTCCGGATATAGTGGGTCTATCGGTACATAAGCGCCTCCTGATTTTAAGATGCCCAAAATAGCCACCGTCAACTCCAATGACCGGCCAATGCATATGGGTACCAGAGTATCGGTCTTTACACCCTTTTGGACCAGGTAATGTGCCAGCTGATTAGCTTGCTGGTTAAGTTGTTTATAAGTGAGTTTTTGTTTTTCGAATACCACCGCAATGGCATCCGGCGTGGCTGCCGCCTGTTCCTCAAAAAGTTCGGTTATGCTTTTGTTAGCGGGGTAAGCCTGCTGTGTATTGTTAAATGTATGCAGAAGTTTTTGCCCTTCACCGGCGCTCATTGTACCTAAATGCTGAATATCGCCATTTGGTAAAGCGCGGCATAGTTGCCCGGTACGGTATAAGCCCTGTTGGTCGGCAGCCGCAGCATTTCCGAAGCATAGCTCGCCTGAAATGCCCCCTGCTACCTGATTAAGCTGACTATCGAGAATCAATACAGGCAGACCGGCGGCAGACTTACCAATGGCAGGAAACAGCGGACTTAAAAAAGCATCGGCCGCTGCTTCGGGTATGTAAATATTCTCAGTAAGTATATCCATTAAGAGGTATAAGGCGGCCAAATATTACTTAGCCTCAAGAAAAGCTTGTAATTGGTTTAAAATCGGGTTTAAGTTATGCATTTTTTGTGTTAAGCGCGAAACACCTTACCCTATTTTTCATTTATTTTTAGGGTGAAAAAGCAAGATAAACTCAAAAATTAGCTATTGGTTATAGCCCTTAAGTTATCAGCAACAACGCCTATACAACCATAGGCTATATAACTTTTAGTTAAATGCGTGTAGGCTTTTTACCCAGAAAAAAAATTAGGGGTAGGTAATTTGGGGTGGCTCGGTAGCCACAATTTCGGGGCGGTTTTTATGCATCTCTAAAATACCTGTAACACATAAGCGCTTGCCTTTTAGGTTGGCCCAGTCCAGCACTATTTTATTGCCTTTTACAGCAATGGTATATTTTTGATTGGGATAGTTGCCGCCCATATTGATGAGGGCAAGTGTATCGCTGAATATTTTCACGGAGTAAACCGTGTCGCACAGGGTTTTGGATTTGCCGAGGTTGTTCTTGAAATCGTCGGCATTAAAGGTTTGTGCCGATGCTTTAACGGCAAAAGCAGCAAGAAATATGACGAGGAAGAAGAATTTTTTCATAGGGTGAAGATAATAAGTAATTACAAATTGGCTGCTGTAAAAGTTGAAGAGGAAAAGCAGTGAGGCATAACATTTTGCGGCAAACTAAAATGGTTACAAATCCATTAAATTAGCAGCGAATATAAAAATGTGGTTTTTTCACTTAATAAGCATTGAGCTGATGACCGAAAAAGAAATAATAATAAATTTTTTCGAAAAAGATAATAAAAGGAAGCTGGTAGCTGAGCGATTTTATGCTGAATTGGAGAGCATGGGTATAACCCATGACATAGGAATTTGGCCGAACACACACAGGGAAGAATTTGAATTTAGGTTTAAAGAGACGGGAGAAAAGATACCCCAAAAAGTGTATGCCCTAAGTTCAAAATACGCGAAGTTGATTAATCAAACATGCGTTACCTGCGGCAAAAAAACTATTAGGCACTCGGATTTTTATTGTGGAAAATGCTTTTTGGTGTCAAAGAGTCGTTTTAATTATAATGATATAAGCGATTTGGGATTTACAGCATTTTCAAGTATAGGCTCCCTCGACTACCGCCGGGAATTTTTCTACTGGACTGCTTTTTCTTCTGCCGAGTTTATTTTCGAAGATAATTTCTATCACGGTCAGCTTCCGGAACGGGTTAATTTGAACTTGAAACAGATAAGGGTAATTCCCAACCATAGAGAACTCTTATACGATGATACGTTGACATTGTATGATAACCGCACAAACTACTACAGTTTATTAAAATGTATCCCTGACTACCTATTACTAAAACCAGACCGATCGATTAAAATCGATTTGATTGATAATTTAGATTCTTGCGAAGTATGTGGTTACAATGCAGTACTAAAAGATAACTGTTGTTTGGTTTGCGGTTTTTTTACAGGAACGGAATTGACGGAAAGGCAGATGAAAAAGCACATTAGCTTCGAACAAAAAATCAAATCACTGCAGCTCGAATACTATCAAAAAAAGCGAAACAGGTTCATATATCCTAAAAGGGAACCTGAATTTCAGAAGTCTCGCAACTACAAGCTATTGATTACGAAAGAAGAATTGAAAGAATACAATGCCAGGAGGTGATTAAACGGATTGTATTACAATAGCGGTTCTTTCAATGACATAATCAAAACCACCCCAGAATAAAAACACCTCTCAATTCTCCTCTGCGTACTTCTTGAAGTTATTCAAGATAGCCTGCCAGCCGCCGCGCTGCATTTCTACAGGGTTTGTGCTTTCGGCCTCGAAAGTTTCTACTATTTTGGTAACCTCGTCCTCGTCTATAAACGTAACACTTACCTTGCGGCCATCGGCAATTTCGTAGACAATAAGCTTATACTCATCAACTACCGAATAAACGCCCTCGAAATCAAAGCTCACACTGCCATCTTTTGCCGCCATGGTAGATGTAAATTTACCGCCCACTTGCAAGTCGTTAGTCGCTTTTGGGGTGTGCCAATCGTCGCTTGCTGCGTTCCAGTTTACGATGTGCTCGGGGTCGGTCCACAAGCTCCAAACTATCTCTACGGGTGCGTTTACGGTTGCTTCTACGGTTATCTGCGTGGGGTTTGCCATATCTGTTGGTATAATTTAAGGGTAAAGGTAAATGATATTGAATAAAGAAGCCGCAGGTATTTTGCCTTATTAGTGATGGGCAAGCAATTCGCGGGCGGCTCTGGCGCTGTGCAGCGGTTCGAGCTTTTGGTATAGTAGGGCCGGCTGGAAAGGTTTCGACAAATAATCGTGCATGCCGGCTGCCTTTATCTTGCTGTGGATATTATGCGATACGGATGCCGTTAAGGCAATGATAGGCACGGATGATTTAACCGGATCGGCCAGCTGCCTGATGTGTGTGGTTGCTTCGTAGCCATCCATAATGGGCATGTGCAAATCCATCAGCACCACATCGAAATCATCTGCTATGAGTTTTTCTACAGCCTCGGCCCCGTTACGTGCCAATACCGAGCGTGCGTTCCACTTGGTGAGCAACTTAACCAATAATAAAGCATTGATAGGATTGTCCTCGGCTATGAGTATGTTGAGCCCCTCCAAACTGCTGTTCATGGCAGTATGGATAGACGCCGGCACCACCTTACCTTTGTGCAGGTTGAAATCTATAGCAAAGGAAAACTCAGACCCCTCGCCGGCACTACTTTTCAGCAAGATATTGCTGTTGAAAAGCTTTAGCAGCCGTTTTACGATGGCCAGGCCCAGCCCTGTACCGCCATAGTGGCGCGTGGTATCTGCCGATGCCTGGGTAAATGGGTCGAAGATTGCTTCCTGCCGGTTGTCGGCTATGCCAATACCCGTATCCCTAACCGAAAAATACGTGGCTACGCTCTGCTCATCGGCTTGGGTAACGTGCAGCTTAACACTTACCCCGCCACGTTCTGTAAATTTAAGGGCATTGCCCACCAGGTTATATATAATTTGGGTAAGGCGCGTCGGGTCGGTAACCACCCATTTATCTTTCAATTGCTCATCAACATCCATAGTTAGCGTAAGGCCCTTTTCGGCGGCCTTTTGCTGTAGGCCAAGGCATACGCGGTGCATCAACACCGGCAGGTTAACAGGTATGGCTTCCAGCTCTATCCTGTCGTTTTCGCTTTTATTGTAATCCAGTATATCGTTAACCATCGTAAGCAGGCTCTGCGCCGAGAACTCCAGGATATCGAGGTTTTCGGTTTGTTCGGTAGTTGCGGTATCACGCACCAGGCTGGCCATGCCCAATACGGCGTTGAGCGGGGTACGCAACTCGTGCGACATGGTAGATAAAAACACAGAGCGCGAATCGGCCAGGGCCTTGGTCTCGGCCACGGTGGCCTGCAATTGCCTGTTCAGTTCCTCCTTCTCGTTCACGTTATCCCTAAAGGCGCAGTAGAAAAGGTAATGTATCAACAGCATGGTTACGAAGTTCATGGCTACGATAGCTTCGAAACCCGGCGAAGGAAGCTCCTGAGGGATAACATCCATGTGCCAGTTGTTGCGGCCGGTAGCTGCCAGGTAATACATTATCGGCAAAATAGCCAACATGCTGTAAATTACCGCGTAACGGCTATCTATAAGATAATAGCCCACAAACGTTACCATAAAGGTAAACTGTATGGTAATGAGGTTGATGCTCTGCTGGAAGAAGAAAACGTTGGTCCATACCGCTGCGATGCCTGTCAACACGATAAAATGGGAGATGATGTTAATGTATTGCGGTTTATAAAGCAGGCATTTGGCAAGCAAAAGGTAAAAGAAAAACACGAAAACCACCCGGTAAAGCTGATGATCGTGTATGCGGGTAATTACCATTGGCAGCAACACCAGTACCTTAAGCAGAGAAAGCAGCAAGATGGTATAAACGATTTTTATCCTCGCCTTTTTTAAGGTATCGGGCTCTTGTGCTAATACCTTTTTCAGGGAGAAATTCAAAAAAGGTATTTGAGCATCCATGAGTATCAGTTAAGGTTGATAGTGGCGGCGTTTATTTAAACGCTAATTTATAAAAACATCCAACAAATTCCTTATTATCAGCGTTAAAGCGTTTTAACCGAGAAATTTTTTTTCGTATGACGTATTTATACCGCTAATAACGATAAATAGTTACAACTAATTACGTGTTGCACTTTATATAGCCACCTTGTTACAAAGCGTGGGCTAGGCGGCGCCGGGCTGCTAGGATAAGCCCATTGCGGCTCAAGCCACCAAGTGTTCCACTTTGAATGCGGAACAGTATTTTTCAAATAGTTATTGATTATCAAATAGTTGCAGTTTTTGGTGGAACACTTTGGAACATCCCCATTGTTTAAGTAAACTATGCAATAAATTCGGCATTAGATACTTAAAGAAAAACTGCAAAAACAAGCAAAACACTTTTTGGGGCGAAAGCGGAACACTTTGAATTGCAAAACGCATCAAAAACAATCCGGATAATTACCATTCGCGGTAAAGAATATGCATATTGCGTAAACCAATCCAAAAAACCACAATGATTGCTAAAGGCAGCTGGCAAGGCTACTATCAATTCGACAATAAAGCCCACGAAAGCATGCGTGGCCATAAACAGACCTACTTCGGCATCGACATCGTTAACGTTTACGGTAACCAGTTCAGCGGCACAGTGCAGGACGACCTTGCAAGCGGCGGCACCGAAGGCATCGGAGAAATTACGGGTACCGTTGACGGCAGCAGGGTTGAATTCGTTAAGCAAATGCCAGTGATGACGGTGCTCCGCGCCGATGGAACACGCCAAACATTTAATAAAAAACACCGTAAAATATACTATTCCGGCGAGCTATCTGCCGACGGGAAAAGCATCAGCGGCCAGTGGAGATTTAAATTCGGGTTCCTTTGGATAGGGATTATCCCTATACCCATGGAATCTTCCAAGGGTACCTGGGCCATGAGCTTTAAAGGATAATTTTTGAATATCATTGACACCATAAACCATAACCACCATGCTTACCGCCATCAACCCGAAACTACCCATGCGTAATAAAGCCATTACGCGTCAATTCTATATAGATAAGCTTGGTTTTACCCAATTCGGGGGCGATTACCCGGAATACCTGATGGTGGAAAAGGACAATATCCAAATTCATTTTTTTCTATTCGAAGATCTCGACCCCAAAGAGAACTACGGACAGGTGTACATCCGCACGGACGATATCGAGGCGTTTTACGAACTGGCCAAAGCCAATGGCGCAAGCGTTACCGCATTGGAATACAAACCCTGGATGCAAAGGGAATTTGCTATCCACGACCCGGATAATAATTTGCTGACGGTGGGGCAGAGTATGGGGTAAGTACTTTGAGTATTCGAACGTAGCGGCCGTGTCCGCGTGGCTATTCGACTCCCCCCCCGCCCCCTCTCTCGTTCCGAAAGAGGGGGAGAAATTGGGGATTTTTTCTTTTTTCTTCACCCTCTTTGCGCAGCAGAGAGGGTCGACGCCCGCGTATTGCGGGCCGTCGGGGTGAGTCAAATCTTGGGGCGATAACAATTACCAACAGAGTAATTCCTTGCAATTATGCTCAAAAACACCTTCGTTTTTCTGCGTTTTTCTTTGATTTTTCAGGGTTTTTAGTCGATAAAATGGCTTAAATCTACTGTTTTGGGAGTGGATTTTTAACGAATATGGATGTAAAACCGGAGCGTTTTCGTCGTATTAGTGTTCCAAAAAACCTTTTGCGGAACGCTAAAAAATGCCTACTGACGCAGTAGTGTCACCATTTCCCTGCCGTTGTTTGGCTAACTTGCATCATAATCAAATTTTTATGAGCATTAAACCAACGGACGAACCGCTATTTGAGCGCCCGCCGGAAATTGAACTGATGCGTTCGCAGTCGCGAGGAATACCCCTTACCGCGAAACAGCGCAAGCTACTACAGCAACAGGAGGCCCGCACCATAACCGACGACGAAGCCTTTATCATCAAAAAAGCCGACGACTGGCTACACCTCCCTCCCGGCGAACCCACTGCAGGCGATATGCTTTTTGGCGACCTGTGGTTTAAAGGCGAACTGTGCATCCTTTTTGCCGATACCAATGTGGGGAAATCCATCCTGGCAGTGCAGTTAGGCGATGCCATCAGTCGCGGCGAGGGCTTGGGCGATATGCCGGTGCAGCAGGAGCCCCAACCTGTGCTGTATTTCGATTTTGAGCTGAGCGCCGCACAGTTTGCCAAGCGCTATACCGGGCCCGATGGCCAAATGCACCGCTTTTCCCCAAATTTCTACCGCGTTATCATCAATCCCGCTGCCAGCCGCGAGCGCAAGTTTGCCAGCTATCACGATTACCTCATCAACTCCTTCGAGAATATCATCGTCAGCACCGGCTCGCGCACCATCATCATCGATAACATTACCGCCCTGCGCAGCAGTACCGAAAGCACCGCCGCCGCTGTAAAACTCATGCGCAGTCTCAACCACATCAAAAACCACTGGGGGCTTTCTATACTGGTACTGGCGCATACGCCCAAGCGTAACCCCGCCCGGCCCATCACCCGCAACGATCTGCAAGGCAGCAAAATGCTCATGAACTTTGCCGACAGCGCATTCGCTATCGGCGAAAGCCAAAGCAGCCCCGGCCTGCGCTACCTTAAGCAGGTAAAACAACGCAGCAGCGGTTTGGCTTTCAGCGCAGGCATGGTAAAGTTTTGCCGCATCGTAAAGGCCGGCAGCCTGCTCCAATTCGCGTTCGAGGGCCAGGGCAGCGAAACCCCTCACCTACAAACCCAAACCATCCTTCAGCGCAGAGCCACCGATGCGCAGATCCTCCAACTGCACGCCGAAGGCCACAGCGTGCGGCAGATAGCCGGCCGGTTAAATTGTGCGCAGACAACGGTGTTTAGGGTGATAAAGAGGGGGGAGAAGAGTTAGGACGATGTGCGGATTTCAGATGTGTTTGAAAAGCAAGGGCAGTGGTTCTTTGGTTGCGACAGTCCCGCTATACGCTGCAAGCCGCTGATAGAAGCGGGCTTTACGCTGCTATCGGGTTTATGACCGAACGGACTATGCTCCGAAAGGCCGGCCTAGTCAAGCGTTTACGCCTTACTTTGGCTATTGGTAACCGCCCGCACTTGCTGTATTACGTGGCAACGTGGACGCTGAAAACTTGCATCATTCAGGCGGGACGCCTGAACGGGCGGGTAATATTTTTGCAACAACGAGTTAATTATTCTTCTTCATTTGGGTGATATTCAAAGTCCCAATCATCAAAATCATCAACGTTTACTTTCAATAAATTTCGTTTGAAACAATTATCCCTTAAAACGTGGTGCAACAGTTTCATAAAAGCGGGATGCTTTTCAATTTTGTCAAAATCAATAATATTGATGATAGGTTTGGTTGTTTGCGCGATAAAGGGCAATATTGCGCTGAGTGAATCTAATTTATGATATTCCAGACCCTCATATCTTCTAACTTTGATATTGAAATGGCCGGTTTGTCCGTCAATTTCAAGGTCGTAACAAGTCAGTCCTTCTACTGGCAGTAATTCCATTCTAAATTTGACACGATTGAATTCCTTATCTTCCTTATAATGATCAACTTGCTCCCAAAAACGATTTGGTTCAAATTGTAATTCTTTTATTAAACGGGTACAATTACCCAGGAACTGCACTTCGCCACAAATAATTTCAAATCCTGGCGCCGATGTTCCATCATCATATTGCGTGTAGGATGCGCTGAAATTAAAAAGACACCTGAATTTATTATACTTCGTTTGTGCAAATGTCTGAAACAAAGCAATCTTCATAATAATTACCGTAAGGGTTTTCTGGGCTTCCTGTGGCATTTTCGGCAATAATATATCGCTATATGGTATATCGCGGTACTGTTTTTTGGCGTTTTGATTTTGAGATTCAAGTTTAGAAATCAGCGTTTCAAGTCTTTTAATTTTTTCATCTAATTCGATTCCGGATGCCTTTACCGCTTCTTTTAAGTGCGGGAAGTAATGATTACGGATAGATGGAAATTCAGATAATTTCCCTTGTATATCATCCCAACTGAAAAAAATAACATTTATGCCGTGAGTCCGACTTGCATCCATACAGGCATTTTGAATGGCTATATGTTTTTTTGTGGTCGTTGCAAAATATAGGCGGTCGATTGCATGCGGAAAACCTTCAATTTTTTTCAGGGTCTCAGATAAATCCAATAATAATTCTTTGATAACCGAATTTTGACTCCGGTGAATATCTTTTTTCTTTGCTTGGACTGCGATTTTTAAACCTGGGCTATATACATCAATGCCGTGTTGAATATGCCCCTTAGAACCATATTCTTCAAATGTCTTACTATTATATATGGCATTAAATAGGTCCTTTAGAAATGTTTGGAACTTGTACTCTTCCGCTAAGGGTTCATATTGATAGTTCATATTACAGCTTTAGTGCACTGATTTAACTGGAAAGTAAGTAAGTGATAACGGTTGGCCGCCTAGGTCATTTTATTAATTACTTCGTAATTTATTATTCTTCAAAATGAATTGATATAGATTTTCGGTGATTATTTTTAGTTTATCCGATTTCAAAAGGTCATCCCAAACAAAAGTCTTATTCAATATACTTTTATGGACATAATCTGCCAGCCATTTTTTATATTTTGGGCTCAACGTTCCTCCACTTTCAGCCCTGATTTTACGGAAGCCTTTCCCATATTTTATTTTCTCATGAAAATGATTTCCCAATTTTAGTGAATGGTCGATAGGAAACAGGACTGATGCATCTTCATCTGAAAGCCCCAACTCATCTATGAGAAATCCTTTTAAAACCTTATCTGGCAGCAGGTTTTCAATTTCCGGCAGTTCGGTCTTGTAATATTCAAAATTTGGTTTAGAGATATTTTCAAAAAACTTATGCTTTTCTGCGTTAAAATCAGAATCCGCTAATAGAAAGACGTTGGCATTAATAAAGAAAGCTTCAATCTTGTTTTTCAAATCATCCTCCCTGTCTTCGTTTATACTCTTTTGTTCTTTATATTGATGATCGAATTCATAGTGAATTAAATTTTTTCCACCATATTCAATAAAAGAATAATGCAGCCCTTCGAGCGGTTTAAAATCTTTCTCACTTTTGGTTTTGCAAAAAGCATACAAAAAAGCCTGAAGATAAAATCTATCAGTCACGCCCTCTACCCATATACTACAATTACTAATTAATACGGATGTATTTAAAACCCCTAATTTTTCAAGTGTATGATATTCATTACCGTTAAATGATTGAATATTTGTAGAGTGCATATCCCGCCGACTGAAAACAAGTATTTCCGCGCTATCAGGCCCCAATAAGGCACCAGATAGAACGTGATTTGAATGTGTATTTATAAAAAAACGAAGCTTTTTGTTAAGAATAAATTCATTGGCCGATAGTGTTTGCATCAATAAATTTTGATAACCGGGATGCAAGTGATTTTCTGGTTCATCAATAAATATCCATGAACCATCGTCAGCGGTAAATACTGGAAAGAGCAAGTTTACAATGGCTTGTATCCCATCCCCCAAATCATAAATAGATACATCCTCTAATTCTCCCGGCAGGCTTATTTTTATATTTCGCTCATCTTTTTTCTCAGTTTGATGAGCAACTATATGCAGGTCATCCGAATTAAAGAACACCTGTCCAACAAATTTTTCAAATGCTGCAAAATCACGGCTTTGTTTACGCGTGCCGTTTCTGGCCAACCCAATTTTTTCAAAAAGCATCAAGCCAGTTTCAATCTTTAATTTACCGGTAGGGTTACTGAAATGTTGTTTTAAAATTGTCTCCCCGTAGACATCTCCCAAAAAACCTCCGATCATTCGGGATGTACGCAAAACAGGTATATAAACGAGCGATTTGTCAAGCCGTTCAAACTTCAGCTTTTTGACAAGCCACATATAGTCCCTTACTCGTTCAATAATTGATCTTTTAAGGTCAAAATCGGTTATGCCATCATACATGGTTGAAGATACCATGTATCGAACTTCGTTTACATTAGTTGGTGAAAAACTTGTTGGTTTTTCAGTTGGTAAACCTGTCTGATTTAATCGATCGAATATCCAAAGTAAAACTTCACAAACATGAAGGGTTTGAAAAGCTATGGTTTGAAGCGCTTTGAAGTTATCCTCTACGGCCAGCCCCGCTAAAGACTCACTGATGTTTGCAACACTTATCTTTAATCTGTTAAAGTCTATCTGGCTATCATTATTAAAATATTCTTTTATAGCTGTATATCGCTGTTCAGGATTAGTGGTTTCATGGAACTGAAATTGAAACAATCTCTCGGCCATTGCTTCTTTTCCTTGTTTTTCCAAATCGCCAAAAATTAATTCGCTCTTGAAATAAGCTTCATTAAGCTCGGGTGCCCCATCTAAAAGCACATTATGCTCTTGGCTAATGATGTTTCTGAGAAACCTGCTTTTTCTTGTGTTATTCGAACCAATGATGATGTTGATATCTTTAATATTACCTAAAAATCTGGCAATAGTATTTCCAACATAGTACTCTTTCTGGTTAACTAATCTTAAATATTTCATTGCGAGATGCGGGCAGGTTTAGTAAACTGATATAATATTTAAAGTTATATTAATATTTAAAAAAGACGTATATATCAATTTCGTCGCCGGGTCTCTCAACAGAGGACCCAGTGGCACAGATGCAGTCCCAACGAAGTGGCCACTCAGCACCAATAATCCCGGTAATCAGTAATGTTTACAAACTCGTGCTGTTGATGCTTTCGACGGCCGTTTGGTGCGCAGGGTCCTTTTTAAGAGACCCTGAGAGAGACATCAAATATACTGCTGGACAGGAACTAAATATTTTTGCAATTCTTGGTTTCTGTTTAAGTCAATCAAAGAATCATCCAATAATTCGATAAATGCTTTTTTATCCATTTGCGTTATGTGGAACATTATTAAGATTATCCTTAGATAATTAATTATAATCAGGGCAAAATCATCTTTATTCCCGTAGAACGACAGAATACGATTGTTGGTTTTGCTGTCAATGACATCGCCGTGAGCAAACTTACTTCTAATTGCATATGCCTCCTTTAAGTCCTTTCTAACTTGTAATGCATTAAAACCAAAAAACTGTAATAATTTGCTTACCCTTGTTTGCATCTTAAATGATAACTCAGTTGTGCTGTCGGATATCAATGCTTCAATCCCCATAACAACATTGGCAATTCGCCTTTCAATCTTGACGATTTCTAGCAGTGACTCGTTATAGCGCTCAAAACCAATGGAAATAAAATCGACAGGCGTTACCTTTGATAATTGCTTTTTAGTCATTCTAAGTTTGGAAATAAGGCTTATAAGCCCCTGTTCTTTCTCTCTTTTTAAATAGTATTTTTTCCACTCTGGCAAATTATACAATGTAGAGCCTTCACCACCAATAGTGTTGTTAACTATCCTGTCCGACGATAGCTTATATCTTATTTGCTTAATGCTTCCAACCGCGAATAGTATTAGTATCCGAACGTAGTCATCTAGCATCTGTTGTAGGACTAAACTCGAGTCGTCTTGAGTTGATAGATTTATTTCTAATATGCAACTGTGTGTTGACCAAGAAAAAGAACCGCTCATATCGACAGGTTTGGGTTCTTCCAATTCCTCTACAGTAGCTCTTCGTAAACACGCAAATTCGTCTAAAAAAACGCAATTAGACTCTAAAACAAGCCCGTTTATATCAGCGATAAGTTTCGCATTATATGGTTCATTGTTAAGATCGCGTATGAAATTCGAAAGAATAGTTTTGTTTTCGTTATCAGGTTTTTGTTCTAATGCATTGGAAACTACCGCTCGACTAAAACTCAATAATGCTTTGTTAGCATCTGTATGCTTAATGGAATTTAATACGTTCAAAGCGTTTTGATACTCTATCCTTTGAAGTAAAAATTCGCTAATCTTATGAATTGTCCACATCCAGTAGGGTTTGTCTACGTAAACCAATGTACCGCTCTCCCTAATTATTCCGTTTGGAGTATAGTTGAATTGGTCATACTTCCAATACGCCATTTTTTCGATATGGCATTTTATAGTTCCTGCTCGAAGACCATCATGAACCACGTTTTTTATGTATAATATCAACTCTTCTAATCTTTCTACGAGTAATGCTTGGTTCTCTAACATATAAAACTTATGGGTTGAATAAAACAGTAATAAATCTTATTCTTGTAATTGAATATAAAAATATACTGTAAGTTCTTAAAAAAAGAAATAGGATCTTAGATGATTCGGAAGAACCGTATTTTTCCGAATCATCAATAGTAAATATAACGTTTTATAACTTCTAAAGGATTAAAACATAGCTACTCAACCAAATAACTGAAACGAACACTTCAGCCTGTGGTCGGTGTTATCACCGCACCACTACCAGATCACTTCGAAAACGAACAATTTGTTATATTGCGCAATGCAACAAGGCATAGAATTTTTTACCGCCACCTGCCTAAACTGGCAAAACTTATTGCTTGCCGAAGAACGTAAACAAATTGTGCTTAACAGCCTAACGTATTTGGTTACCAATAAACGTATATGGCTTTATGGCTATGTTATTATGCCTAACCATGTCCACATCCTCTGGTGCAAACAACCCGAATGGCTCGATAAAAATGTTCAACAACATTTTGCAAAATTCACCGGTCAGCAGTTTAAATTTTCGTTGATAAATAACGGCGAGGATTTAAGCAGTTACAAAAGCACCCAAAACGACAGGGAATACCAATTTTGGGAACGCCGCCCTTACAAAGCGACCATGTATAACAGGATTGTATTGGAACAAAAGCTGGACTATATTCATCATAACCCCGTTAAAGCAGGATTATGTTTGTTACCGGAGGAGTATAGGTATTCGTCGGCTGGGTACTATATTTTGAACACACCAAATGAAATGATAACGCACTATATGGATCATATTTAAAGCATCCCGGAGGTGGTGCGGTGATAACACCGACCACAGGCTGAACACCGAACACAGGCTGAAACAGTTAACATTAAGGCTTGGCATCAAAAACTAATTGTTGATTTAAGGTGACCTTCTACTCTCCGACGGTGAGAGTCATTGGAAAATCCGAAACTTTCGATCTAACCGGTAAACCCTTTATTAATGCAGGATTCCAATTAGGTAACATTTTCAAAATTCTGACTGTTTCTTCTTCGAGGCCATAGCCAATCGTTGCTGAAAATGTGATATTACTGATACTTCCGTCCTTTTCTAAAACGAAATTTATGATTTGCTTACCCTTTGCACGATTTTTTACTGCTGCTTGCGTGAAGCGAAAATTTTTACCGAATAGCTGATAAATTTTTACGCTGCCTCCGGGAAATTCAGCTATTTTGTCAACTTGACTATTATTATAGATAGTTGTGTCTTTTATTAAGCTGTCAACATTTTGTGCCTTAAGTGAACTAAATGACAATAACACCCCCAATAAAAGGACGAAAGATTTAGAAATGTATGCCATGGACAAGATTTATATTTTTCTCGAAATTAGTAATAAATTGCATATTCATAAGCTGTATCTTGCCTTTATATAAAGTGCAAACAGAACCATATTTCAGCATTTCCTCCCCTTGACTGGCGCTAGTATGCAGCGCGGGCTAGTCGGGCAAAGGCGTACTAGTGCCTTGCCACACGCAAAGAGCGGGTTTAGTTTCAGATGTACTCAATTTTTCCGCCATTGTTAGTGTTATCACCAATAACGCCCGGATGTATTATTTAATTGGCTGAATGCCGGCCTCACCGATTACCAAGTATTTGCAATCAATTCGGTTTATTCCGCCCTTGTTGGTGTTCGTGGTGCCCAGCCCTTGTTGGTGTTGTCGCCAAACAAGCTGATGCCGTTTCGGGACGGTATCTCCTTCATAAAATAAAAATAACGCCGTTGGTCACAAGACCAACGGCGGCGTAAAAATCTGTTACAAGATATATTTATAGTATTTGTTATAGCCGGTTCTGCTCATCCGTTTTTCCCTTCGCTTCTTTACCTTTCAGCTTTACATTGCCGAGGTTATATCTAAAACTAATGCGGAAACTTTGCGTATCGCCGTAATATGTGAAATAGTTGTGCTGATCAGCATAATCCGAAGTAACCTTCAGGCGCTCACCGCGATAAACGTCATTGACCATTAGGGATACTTCCGCCTGGTTATGAAATAATTTTTTGCGGGCGCTGAAACCCAGGCTGCTCATGCCACTTACTTTGGCTGGTCCCTGTACGCCGGCTGTATAAAAGCTAAAGTTAATGCCGGCAGTAAGGCCGTGTGTTTTATCTAATGTGAACTGGTTATCTATTGCGCCATTGAAAGTTAAGGCATGATTGCGATACAGGCCGCCGGAGAGAAGAATGAAATTGCTTTCGACATAGGCAGCGCCGGGGTTTAGGTCGATGCCCCACCAGGATGCGGGTTGCAGGCTGGTGCTAAGGTCGATACCGTAGGCGTTATTCCTCGGGATATTCGTTACTTTCTGGATCAGGGTGTTGGTGGCGTTATCCTGTACCGGTAGCTGGGTGGTTGGATTCTTATCGCCCATATAATACAGCGTGGCATTGTATTTCTCCTTGAACGTGTACAGCAGGCTAATTTGGTCGCTAAGCGCCGGTTTCAGTTTTGCATCGCCTATCAGGTAAGAGTTAGGTGTGAAATAAGATTTGGAGGGGTTGAGATAACTATACTGGGGCCGGGTGATCCTTTTACCATAGGTAAGCCCCAACTGGTTATTGGCGTTGATCTTATTCTGCACAAACAATGTTGGGAATAGGTTTAAATAATCCTGGCTGTTTATTTCCTGCGGGTGTACGGATCTCCCGTCAATATTGGAGTACTCTCCACGTAACCCTGCCTTAAAACTCCAGTTGCTGATGTCTTTGTTTAGACTAATATAACCTGCGGTAACCGACTCTTTATAATTAAATACATTGCTCAATTCCGGATAATTCACCAGCCCGGCAACGCTCTCAATCTGAAAATCCAGGTTATTGTCTGCTCTCACTTTGCTGAATTTGACACCGGCTCCAAGGTTGAAAGCCTTGCTCTCCTTGCTGTAATCCGCCTGTGCAGAGAAAAGGCGGATGTGCTGCACGTTATCGGTGAGGAAACGGTTAAAACGCTTATCGGCGACATAGTTACTGGTTTTTACATCCTGACTGGTATTGTTTTTATAATTGGTGTAGTCGGCAGCCGCGCTGATCTTTTCTTTGGCACCGAAAGCATGTTCGTACACGAGATTTACATCGGTATTCGTATTCGGTGTCAGTCGGTAGTTTTGCGTGGTAAAGCTATTTTTAAAGCCATCGCCGGTAACATAAATATCCGTTGGCACGCTGTAAAGCGCATGGTTCTTTTTAGCGATATAACCATCTACACCTACGCTCAGTTTATTCAGGCGATCAATGTCAAAATCCAGTCCGGCCCGGTAATTATGTTCTGCATCGCGGTAATTTTTGCGGTGCAGAACATCTACCCATATTTGCTTCTGCACTGGATATTGGGTTACTTCTTTGATCTCATTATAATATATACCCTTGCCAAGGCTGTAGCTGCCGAAGAGCGATAACTTACCGGTTTTATAATACTGGCTGGTGCTGATGTTTTGCTTCGCATAAATCCCCTGCTGATAGCTGGTGCTAATGGAGCCTTTGTAGCCTGCTTTTGTATTGGTCTTCATTTTGATATTGATCACTGCGCTGCCGGAGGCTTCGTATTTGGCAGGTGGATTAGTAATAACCTCGACCGATCTGATATCGCCGCCGTTGGTGCCTTCCAGCATAGCCTTTAGTTCTTCGCCCGACAAGTAAACCTTTTTATCATTGATGGTAACTAAAATATTCTTGCTGCCTCTGATGGACAACTCGCCGCCGCCGGACTGTACGCCAGGTGCGCGTTTGACGATCTCCCAGGCATTTGTTGTGGAAAGAACGGTATTTTCAACGTTGAACTCCGTTCGGTCGATCTTGTGAGTAACAGTGGGTTTTTTAGCGGTGATGACCACTTCGTTAAGTTGTGTCAGGTCTTTGTTTAGCAAGATCGTTTCCAACACGATGTCTTGATTCAGGACAACTTGCTGTGAAATAGATTTGAAGCCGACAGTTTTTATTTTTAACACATAGCTGCCTTTTTTCAAAGCTTCAAATGAAAACACACCGGCAGAATCGTTCAGGGTGCTTTGCCTGATGGTGGTATCTGCGGCGTTTTGAACAGTGATGGTTGCATAGGATACAGGCTGATGAGCGGCATCCTGCACCTTGCCAGATAGTTTGAACGTTTGTGCCTGTAAAGTGACGGGGATAACCAGAGCGATGATTAATATGAACTTATACATAATAAATTGATTTAAGGCAAAAGTGTGGTGTTGAATGCCTGATTTTGGTTAATGCTTGGTTAACGGAATGTTAATGACGGTAAAACCTGCACGGTTAATGGACTGTCTGATTTACCTTTGAGCCATGAAAATGAAAATCAGTTACCTGATCTGGGCCTGTTCGCTGGCGGTGCTGGCGCTAACGGCCATCCAGGGCTATTTTATTTACAATACTTTTATTCTGCGATCGAAAGAGGCCGAGCAGGCCGTCCGTGCCGAACTGATCAAAATGGAATACAGCATCGGGATCGATAGCCTGACCAATATCTGGTTCAGGGAGGCAGAGCCCTTATTCAAACAGAGCCGTTATGGCGCATTTGAACAGTTTATAAAAACAGGTTCGATATCCAATTCCCACAGGATCGCCGCTTACATTAAAAACAACCATGTTTTGAGCCGGTACAATACGGCTTATACTGTCGTGATCCATTCTGCCACCCTGATTAATGATGAGACCAATGATTCTTTGACTATTCATAACCAGGCCTGGTTTGGTAATGCTAAAACATTGGAACACGCGAAGATCATTCATGACCTGAATTCGAGCAATGGCAATGAATCCGGCGTGGTGATCAAAAACTTTAACAGCCGTTCCAGCTTTAGCATCAATGATTGGCAGATCAGCATCCTGCAACAAATGATGGGCCTGCTGATATTTTCGGTATTGCTGCTGGGTTTTGTTGTGGTGTTGTTCTATTATTCCATCAAAGGCTTGATCACGCAGAAAAAGATCGCTGATATGCAGACCGATTTTATCAACAACATTACTCACGAGTTTAATACGCCTTTGGCGACGCTGAACGTGGCGATCAGCACAGCTAAAAGCCAGCCAGAGATAAAAACTAATGCCATTATCGCTAATGCGCTAATGATTTGCGAGCGGCAACAACAACGCCTCAAAAGATTGATCGACCAGGTAATCACGCATACGGCAGGGCCTCAACAACTGGTTCTTAAAAAAGAAAAACTAAATATGGAGTTTTTCGTCGCTCAGTTGCTGGAGGATTTCAGAGCGGCGCATCCAACTATTAAACTTACCACGCGGTTTGAGTTTGAGCCGGTTACGTTATTAGCAGACCGCTTTCACCTGACTACCGCCATCACCAATATCCTGGATAACGCGGTGAAATATGGAGGTACCCATCTGGTCATCGTTACCGCTGCGGGCGAAAGTTTTTACCGGATCGGGATCATGGATGACGGCATCGGAATTTCACCTTCCGAATGGCAGGATATCTTTGAAAAGTTCTACCGGGTGGAAAAGGGCGATATCCATAGTGTGAAAGGGCTTGGGCTTGGACTATATTACAGCCGCCAGATCGCCATCGCGCACGGGGGAACAGTTGGTGTGGTAAGCTCACCCGGTCATGGTACAACTTTTACTTTAACCTTACCCTTAGCATGAAACATATCCTGTTAGCCGAAGACGACCTTGATTTTGCGGGTATCCTGAAACAATACCTGGAACTGGCCGGGTTCAATGTGACCTGGCAGCCCAATGGCATGGAGGCGTTGAAATACCTGAAAGCCGGAACTGCTGACCTTTGCGTGTTGGATGTGATGATGCCCGTAATGGACGGCTTTACACTGGCGGAAGAGATCATCCGCCTGCAACCGGAAATGCCATTTCTTTTTTTAACGGCCAGGAATCAGAAGGAAGACAAATTAAAAGGCTTAAAATTAGGGGCCGATGATTATGTGGTCAAACCCTTTGAAGCGGACGAGCTGGTATTACGGATCAAAAATATCCTGAAACGGGCGGAACAGGCGGTTGTTCCCCTGCCGGAAATGATTATACTTGGTGATTTTGCCTTTGACCACCGGAGCCTCTTATTAGTTCATCAGAACGGCAATGTGCGGCTGACTGAAAAAGAAGCATTAGTGTTGCTTTATTTCTGTCGGAACCCTAACCGGCTTATCAAACGCGAAGAAGTGCTGTTGCATATCTGGAAAAACGATGATTATTTTTCCGGGCGCAGCCTTGATGTTTTCGTTAGCAAGCTGCGTAAATACCTTAACGCCGATCCGGCTATCGTGTTGGAAACGGTGCGCGGGACCGGCTTTGAATTCCGTTTCATAACTCGACCAGCACAAAAAATGAAATGAAAGAATTGTTGTTTAACACCAATTAAAAACGGCTGAAGTTCATTTAGTACTCATTAAAACCGCCGCCGATTCAAGCGTCCCGCTTGAGCCAAAGCAAATGTAAGAACCAAAAGCATCGTGGTTGGTTGGTGACATCGCCCAACGAAGGCTAAATCAGCAATATACTCCCCTTCCGCTAAGTCTATACCAATATCACCGCCGCATCAGGCTCCAACCCTCTACTAAGCTGCTGAACGCTGTGGAGCGTAATTTCTGCTATTTGCGAGAGTGCCTCTTGTGTAAAGAAGGCCTGGTGCCCGGTAACCAGTACGTTTGGAAAGCTCATGAGCCGCTGGATGGTGTCATCTTCTATAATACTGCCCGAAAGATCCTTAAAGAATAGCTTTTCTTCCTGCTCATACACATCTATCCCTAAATAAGCGATATGCCCGGTTTTTAAAGCCTCTATCACGTCGCCGGTATGGATGAGCCCGCCGCGGCTGGTGTTGATGATGGCGATGCCTGGCTTCATAATGGCCAGTGTATCCTTGCCAATCAAGTATTTATTGTCGGGCGTCAAAGGGCAATGCAAGGATAGGATATCTGCCTGGCGCAGTACGCTTTCAAAAGTGGTGTACCCTACCCCGAGTAATTTTAGTTCTTCATCCTCAAAAAGGTCGTATGCTACTACCTTGCAGCCAAAGCCCAAAGCAATGCGGCAAAAGGCTTTGCCTATTTTCCCGGTGCCAATTACGCCTACCGTTTTGCCATGCAGGTTAAAGCCCAATAAACCATTTAGCGAGAAATTTTGCTCGCGAACCCGGTTATAAGCTTTATGCGTTTTGCGATTAAGCGTAAGCAGCATCGCCATAGCATGTTCGGCAACGGCCTCGGGCGAGTATGCGGGCACACGGCACACGCGGATACCGTATTGCTTTGCCGCATCCAGGTCAACATTATTGAAGCCGGCACAACGCAGCGCTATAACCTTTACGCCTTTTGCGGCAAGGGCGGCAATTACTTCGGCTGTGAGTTTATCGTTTACAAAGGCGCAAACGGCAAATGTACCATCGTCGACAGCGTTTACAATATGCGGGCCAAGGTGGGTCTCCAAAAAATCCAGCTCGAAGCCATAGGCTTCATTATGGCTGGCAAAAAAAGCTTTATCGTACGGCTTGGCAGAAAAGAATTGGATCTTCATAGTTGATGTGTATGCGCAAATGTAAGCTTATTCTGTGCTGTTCCGCCGTTGTTGGTGTTTCGTCCGCGCAGGGGTGTGTCAATGGAGCGGCTATTTTTGCTATCTTAGTCAACAACGACGTTGGCCACAAGACCAACAGCGGCGAAAGCCAAACATGCTTTTGCAATAACCTTAATTACAGATAAACCATGATAAAAGAAATCAAGACTCACCCGCGGTTATCAGAACTTGAGTACGCATCTAAAATTGGCGACATTATTTCCTTGTTAAAAAAGAGTGCCGAGGTACGGGTAATCGTAAGATTTAAGGGCAAAGAACTTGGCCATCCCGAATTGGGCGTAAAGCTATTGAGCAGGTTTGTAGAGGATCTGCAAGATTACGCAACCGCCCCATGGCCGCCATTGGACGAGGGTAGGCAGATGCCTTTATTATTTACATCGAAGATTGTAGGGTAAATTGCCGGAACAAAAAAGCCGTCCTGGTTTATTTCGCCCTCCCTGTGGCGGTGTCCACCGCCACTCATCGAGGAGAGGCAAACGGCGGTGGGGACACCGCCTTAGGGAATAGTTTACTTCTCTCTTTTCCCCCTGTGGCGGTGTCCTCACCGCCACTCATAGCGAAGAAGCAAACGGCGGTGGGGACACCGCCTTACGGGATAGGGTGTTTTTCTTTTTCGCCTCTTCTCCCCCTGTGGCGGTGTCACCACCGCCACTCATCACAGAGAAGCAAACGGCGGTGGGGACACCGCCTTACGGGAAAGGGTGTTTTTCTTTCTCGGTGGAGAGGCAAACGGCGGTGAGGACACTGCCTTGCGTGGGTGTTTCTTCTCGTCCCCCAAGTGGCGGTGTCCCCACCGCCACGATGCTTAAAATACATCCATATAGTGTGTTAGCCAACTAAACTTTCTATCCTCCATTTCATAAAAAGAGCACGACGAAAAATAATACTCGTTAGGGTCGGCAACCAGGTCCCAGTGTGCTTGCAATGGGTTTAAGTGCATATAGTCCAATTTCTGTTCCAGCATTTTTCGGCTCCCTACTATTTTAGCCAGGCCATCTTTTTGCCAAAACTGGTAATTGCGGTCGGTACTTACAACCTGGAATTTGTGCAGCAAAGGGCTATCCGTATTCCGCAGTTGTTCCTGAAATTGGTGCCCGGTAAATTTCATAAAGCTTACGTACGGCATTTCTTTGCCATTCATGGCAATATTTTCCCAAAGCAGATGGATATGGTTCGGCATTATTACAAAACCATAAACTTTTATCTTCTTTTTCTTCACCAGCCAGATGAGGCTATCCAAAACTATTTGTTTAAAGCTACCAGGCTTCATCAGGTGTACCCAATCGACGATAGCAACAGTATAAAAATATGTAGTATTCAGTTCCATACTCTAAAATATAGAATTGTTGGCTTACGGGTGATTTATAGTGCAATAAATTGATGGAGCAAACGGCGGTGGGGACACCGCCTTAGGGGATAGGGTGTTTTTCTTTTCTCCTCTTCTCTCCCTGTGGCGGTKTCCCCACCGCCACTCATCACGGARAAGCAAACGGCGGTGGGGACACCGCCTTAGGGGATAGGGTRTTTTTCTTTTCTCCTCTTCTCYCCCTGTGGCGGTGTCCCCACCGCACCGCCTTAGGGGATAGGGTGTTTTCTCTTTTCTCCCCTTCTCTCCCTGTGGCGGTGTCCCCACCGCCACAAAACCACAAACGCAAAAAGCCCCCCAACGGGAGGCTTTCGCATTTATTTTAAGAAATTACAAACCTTACAGTTTGCCAATTTCTTGTACAAGGTCGATCAGTTTGTTTGAGTAACCCCATTCGTTATCGTACCATGATACTACTTTCACGAAGTTATCATTCAGTGCGATACCTGCTTTTGCATCGAATATCGATGTGCGTGCATCACCTTTGAAATCTTCTGATACTACTTCGTCTTCGGTGTAACCAAGGATGCCTTTCAATTCGCCTTCTGAGGCTTCTTTCATAGCAGCTTTGATGCCTTCGTATGAAGTTGGCGTCTTTAAACGCACAACTAAGTCAACAACAGAAACGTCGGCAACCGGTACACGGAAGCTCATGCCTGTTAATTTACCTTTCAGTTGTGGAAGTACCAAACCGACTGCTTTAGCAGCACCTGTTGATGAAGGGATGATGTTTTGGTAAGCGCCACGGCCGCCTCTCCAGTCTTTAGCCGATGGGCCGTCAACAGTTTTTTGGGTTGCTGTAACTGCGTGTACGGTAGTCATCAGGCCTTCTTCTATACCGAATTTATCATCCAATACTTTAGCGATAGGCGCTAAACAGTTGGTGGTACATGATGCGTTAGAAACGATAGTTTGCTCAGCCTTTAACAGCTTGTGGTTTACACCCATTACAAATGTAGGAGTATCATCCTTTGCAGGGGCGCTCATTACTACTTTCTTAGCACCGGCATCGATATGTTTTTGTGCAGTATCTAAGGTTAAGAATAAACCTGTAGATTCGATAATAACTTCTGCACCTACTTCATTCCATTTAAGGTTTGCAGGGTCTTTTTCGGCAGTAACGCGGATAGTTTTACCGTTTACTACCAAATGGCCGCCTTCAACAGCAATGGTGCCTTTGAACTGTCCGTGTGTTGAATCGTATTTCAACATGTAAGCCATATAATCAGGCTCTACCAAGTCGTTAATACCAACAATTTCAACACCTTCGCGTTCAATTGCAGCCCTGAAAGCTAAACGGCCGATACGGCCAAAGCCGTTAATTCCTATTTTCATGTTTTTTCTAATTTTTGTTTGAATAATACGTCAATAAATTGTTTATAGGTTCTTTTACTATGCCGGCTATCTTAATGCCACTAGCTTCCGCCGCCTCGGCCAGATAATCCTGGAAGTTGGATGCTACCGTTCCCGCAAAATGCACAGGCGCACCCGGATGTTCTTTTTGCAAAGGTAACAAATAGGTGTCAATCAGCTTAGTAAAACCTGTTTTAATGATATTGCGAAGATAAACATCGTTTTTGTACTCCAAAAAGAAATCGCTGAACGAGCTTAGGTACAACGCGGGCTGCTGCTGGCGGTAAACTTTCTCCAGCAAAGTTTTGCGGTCAGCATCGTAGCTGTGGATGAATTTCTTGCGCAAATGCGCCGGAAGTGTCTCATTCATAAAGCTTTTGATGAGTTGGCGGCCCAGCCAGTTGCCGCTGCCTTCGTCGGCTAGTATGTAACCCAGGCCATAATTGTTGGGCTTCACCTTTTTGCCATCGTACCAGGCTGCGTTGGTGCCGCTTGCGCAAATACTTACAATGCCGGGGTTATTTTTGCAGCAAGCTATGGCGGCGGCGGCAATATCATGCTCTACCACTACTTTCGCGTTTTTGAAGAAAGCCTCAAGGGCACTTTTTACCACCTCCTTACGTTCGTCTGAAGATGCGCCTGCACCAAAAAAGTAAATACGTTTTATTTCTTCGGCGTGGTGTATGAGGTTAATGTTGCGGTTAAGCAGGTCCGTAATATATTTTTTGTCGTTAAAATAGGGGTTAATAGCATTGGTGTTAAAAGAGGCAATAGTCCTCTCCTTATCGGCTAAGCGCCAACCCGCATTGTTAGACCCACTATAAACGACTGCTAACATTTAGATTGATAAGATTTCAGACATTTGCATCAAATCCTCTTCCAGCTTAAACTGGTGCTGGGTAAGCGCTTCCTCTAAAGTGGTCAACTTAATATGGTTGGCCTCAAGCCCTACCATCATTTGCGATTTTCCGGCTAGTAAAGCGTTAACGGCTGCGAAACCTAAGCGGCTGCCCAGCACCCTATCGAAAGCCGAGGGACTGCCACCGCGTTGCAAGTGGCCCAATATGGTAACCTTGATATCGTAAAATTTAACCTGCGCGCGCACACGTTCGGCGAGATCATACACGCCGCCGGTTTTATCGCCTTCGGCCACGATTACGATGCTGGATGATTTTTTGTTGAACTGACCCGCTTTAAGGCTTTCTATCAAATCATCTATAGCAGTAGCGCGTTCCGGCAATAAAATAGCCTCGGCACCGCAGGAAATCCCTGCACGCAGGGCAATAGCGCCCGAATCGCGTCCCATTACCTCTATAAAGAAAAGGCGGTCGTGCGCGTCGGCAGTGTCGCGTATCTTATCTATGGCTTCTATAACGGTATTGGTAGCTGTATCGAAACCAAGCGTGTAGGTAGAGCCGTATAAATCGTTATCGATGGTGCCGGGCACGCCCATTACGGCAATATCCGGGAAACGTTTAGAGAAACGTAGCGCACCTGTAAAGGTGCCGTCGCCACCAATAACTACTAAACCATCAATCCCTTGTGCCTTTATATTATTATACGCCAGTTCCATGCCTTCATCGGTACGGAAAGGCAGGCAACGTGCAGTTTTTAATATGGTACCGCCCAGGTTAAGAATATTGCTCACCGAACGGGTTTGCATATCGTACATATTATTATCTATAAGGCCCTGGTAACCCTGCCTTACGCCAACAACTTCCAGCTTATTATATATGGCAGTACGCACTACTGCTCGTATGCAGGGGTTCATGCCCGGTGCATCGCCGCCTGAAGTGAGGACTGCTATTTTTGAAATTTTACCCATTTTTACGATCGTAAATTTGTGCCACGAATATAAGGTGTCGAAATTACACCATTAAATTTAATTTATTATTTTTGTAATGAATTTTAAGGTATATATTTAACCAGTTAACCTAATATAACCACTTTTGGAAGTAAAGTTACCAACATTTGATTCGGTATTTTCAATCGACTGTGTAATTTTTGGCTTTGAAGCCGGCGAATTAAAGATATTGCTCATTGAACGTAATGAGGAACCCTTTAAGGATTGGCTGGCTTTGCCGGGATACATTGTATCGCAGGATGAAAGTATCGATGATGCCGCTGAGCGTATTTTATACGAGCTTACCGGTCTCCGCGATCTGCACATGCAGCAATTCCACACGTTTGGCGAGGTAAAGCGCCACCCGCAAGGGCGCGTTATAACCGTTGCCTATTACGCGCTTATACGTATAAACGGGCAAAAAGAACTTAAACCCGTTACGCAATACGCAAAATCGGCGTTTTGGCACCCCGTTAACGATTTACCTAAGCTCGCCTTCGACCACAGCGATATCTTCAACACCGGGTTCAATAAAATACGCCGCAGGCTGAATTATCAGCCCATTGCCTTTGAGTTGCTGCCCGAGAAATTTACGCTTACGCAGCTGCAATCCCTTTACGAGGCAGTGCTGAACAAAAAGCTGGATAAGCGCAACTTCCGCAAGAAGATGCTGAGCTATGGCTTTTTAAAGGAGCTGGACGAGAAGCAGAAAGGCGTATCGTACCGCGCCGCCAAACTCTACAAGTTTGATAGAAGGAAGTACGCCAAGATTTTCCAGAACGAATTGAATTTGGTGCAGTAACCAGTTTGCAGTTAGCTGTGGGCAGTTTGCAGTTTAGTAATTCAGTTAAACGCAGAAAAGCGAGGATTCTCCTCGCTTTTCTGCGTTATGCCCCCCATCGTCATTGCGAGCGATAGCGCGGCAATCATCGGTGTGAAGGTGCACAAGGCAGAGCGGATTTGCTAAACGGCCCTGCATATCTAACCTGCTTGCCGAGGATTGCTTCGTGCCTCGCAATGACGGGTGGTAATAAAAAGGGGTCGAAAGCAAATGCTTTCGACCCCTTTTTGGTTTTCTCGTGATTCTTGTCTCGTGATTCTTGTCTCTTGATTCTTGTCTCTTGATTCTTGTTTCTTGATTCTTGTTTCTTGATTCTTGTCTCTTGATTCTTGTCTCTTGATTCTAAAGACTGCTAGGCGCCAGGTCCAGGTGGTATTTCACCAGGTTATCTATAGGCGAGCGGATGATGTTGCCAACGGTCATGCCGTTTTCGGTGCAAACTTCTTCGAGCACGTTGCGGAAGTTGTAACCTACCGAGCCAATGCAATTGAAGGTATATTTTTGATAATCGGGGTAATGGGTAACCAGGTTCTTGAAGAAATCTTCGAACGAGGTGCGCACCAAGTTACGCGAGTATTCGATGTTAACGTTGTTATCGTAAACAAATTTGCTGAAGCTTGCGCAGAAACGGTTTGCACGGGGCTGCGTGTAAACAATTTCGTTGATATCATCTGGCGTGTATTTAAACTCTTCCCAAAATGCTTTGCGCACTGCTTCGGGCATGTAACCGCGCAAGTAATCGGTTAAAAGCTTTTTACCAATGTAACAACCGCTGCCTTCATCGCCCAGGATATAAGCGCCCGAATCGATGTTTTGTACTACGTCCTTGCCGTCGTAAAGGCAGGTGTTGGTACCGGTGCCTAAAATAGCTGCGAAACCTTCGGTGTTGCCCAGCAACGCACGTGCGGCAGCTAAAAGATCGTGGCCTATGTTTACCTTAGATTTTGTGAAAACAGCCGACATAGCTTCTTCCACAACCTTGCGCATCTCGGGGGTAGAGCAACCTGCGCCGTAGTAGTTTACTTCGCTAATGTTGTCTTTCTCCAGGTCGTTTGGTAAACTTTCCTTTAGGGATTGTATGATGTAATCTTTCGGAGCAAAATACGGGTTGTAACCTTCGGTATTGAAATACACTTTTTTACCTTCTTCAGTAACCAGGCACCAGTTTGTTTTGGTCGAGCCACCGTCAGCAATTATGATCATATAGTTAAGAGTTTTAAAAAAATTGTGTTAAAAGTATGATTTACTTATTGTAAAAAAAACACTTGGTTATTTTAATGCTGTTTTTTGCTAAATGCACATCATAAAATGCGTTTTTATGCGAAAAATTAAACTTTTTCGGGTTTTTTCTAACATTTTTAACCGCGTTTTTATCTGTCAAGCTAACAGATAAAAACGCATTCCTGCGCTGTTTCACAGTATGGTAATAACTGCAATGATAGATAATATTTCGGCAATTATTGATGCAATATTACCGCAAGGTTAATAAAAGGCGACAAAAACGATGGTTTAAGCGTGTAAATAGTACACTACCTATTTTAATATGGCTGATAAATCAAATAATGGCTGTCGTGAGCCACAGGTTACGCTCCAACTGATCCATAATAATTATATTCGCGAAGCGATAAACCTTATTATATGCAGCAATACAGAAACAAGCCCGAAAACTTTGGCAATTTTCGTAAACAGATACTTGCCAAAACCATCCCCTTGATGGCAGCCGCTTTACTCACAGGCCTTGCCATTTCTTATTACTCGGAAGGTAGTGCCGAAGAAAGTATGCAATCCGCATTTGTTTACATCATTGTTGTAGCTATATTTTTTACTTATAGTATTTTCAGGGGCGTAAAAAGACAAAAAGCAATTTTTTACAGCTACGAACTTACTATCGGCGATAATTACCTGTTACGTAAACAGCAAGGCCTTGCTGATAAAAAATTATCATTAGATGCGATTGACTCTATCACCGAAGACAACAAGGGGATATTGTATATACGGGGAACAACGAAAGAAGACCTGATATGCGTATTTCCATATCTCGAACATTACACTGAGGTTAAAGCCAAATTACTGACTATACAACCATTATCGGGTTTGCCACAAAAAAGCTTTTCACAAAAATACGCTTTCGCGGGTATTTTCGTGATGCTTGGTTTAATGGGCACAACGTACATTAGCGAAAACAAAGCGGTTTCGGTAACTGCCGGCTGTTTGTTAATTGCGGGATTAATATGGTCTTTTTACAAAATTCGCGCAAGTACCTATTTTGACAACCGGATAAAAAGAAGAGCTTGGTTTACCTTGTTTTTAATCTTTTGCGTATTGATTACACTGTATTTTAAATTGGTTTGAGCACCACAGTAAACCTACATCCGCAAGCGTAACGATACCGACCGGCCAAGCGCCTGCACCAGTTCTGGATCGAGGGAAGTGTCGCCCTCTTTAAGCGTCCAAACCCGGCGGGCATCTTTTATCAGTTCCACTTTTTCACCGTTCAATAACAGTTCAAGTTCGGTGGTGTTTTGGCCTATCAGTTTGCTGTTAACAATCTGGTAAACATAATCTTTATCATCAAAAGTAATCCTCAGCGGTAATCCCATATTCACTTTATTCGAGTGTAAATATAGGCTTTATTACCTTTAAAGAAGTTTTATTAATGATATAGTTAAAAAACCACAATAAATCAACCAAGGGGATATTGCCATTTTGAGTATAAATTTGCATATTTGCAGCGCAAAATTTTGCATGGTCTCATAGCTCAGCTGGATAGAGCAACAGATTTCTAATCTGTCGGTCACAGGTTCGAATCCTGTTGAGATCACCGAGAAAAAAGCCGGAAGCCTTAAGTCGAAAGATTTAAGGCTTTTGTGTTTTTAAGGCATTGTAAATGCCGTTATAAGGCTTATTTTTACATCATCACCATGAAAAAAGCACTAACCTATTCCTTAAAAGTGGGCTTTACCACATTATTCGTATCGCCAATATTAAGCATGATTATCATGTACGCTTTTATGGCGTTGATTTTCCTGATAAAACCAGATAATTGGGGATTTGCTGCCCGTATCGATTTTTACGATATTGCTATGCTCACCGGCATAATTACTGTGGTATTACCTTTTGCTGTTTATAGGGCTATGCGGTCTGCACCCGGCGTTTACAATAAAAAGTCGCAGATTACAATTTCCACCTTCTTCGTTTCACTCCCCTTATTTTATGTGTATTTCCACATCGTCCGCAACGCCGCCGATTATTCCTTGGGGACTATTTTACTGATGGTTATCCCGAATCTTTTTGTGGCGATATTAAGCATGCGTTTTTATAGGCTAGACATTGGAACGCCGGTGCCGGGAGTAGATATAAACCAACACTAAATCCTATTCCTGCATCAACCGTCTACTCTGAAACTAAAGGAGAGCGATTCATAGCAGCATAAAGTGCAGGCAATTTGGATAAACAATTTTTAAATTTAAATGGAAAAGTTAAATTTAGAAAATATCCTTGCCCAAAAACCACTCCGTGAACTACATCGACCTCATTTTAATCCTCCTCATCATCATTTGCATCCGTACGGGCATCAGACAGGGTTTTATCTTATCGGCGCTTTCGTTGGCGGCATGGGTGGGTAGCCTCATCATCGGCTTTTTGATTTACCACCCGCTTGCAGGCTTTCTGCATATGATGATGCCCTCGGCAGGTTTTTGGGTACCGCCATTGTCGTTCATAGCCGGTATTTTCATCGGCAAGCTTGTATTGGATAGGATTATCGACAGTACGCTCGACCGGATACCCATCGATAAGCATATCAGCAAAACGAATAAGCTTTTGGGTGCCATCCCCGGTTTTGCCAACGGGTTCATCTGGGCCGTGCTGATATCGGGCATCTTGCTGTTGGTGCCTTTTACCAACGGCCTTTCTAAAGAGACAAGGGAAAGCCGTGTGGCCAGGAAATTGATTGCCAAGGTAAGCTGGATGGATGACTCGCTGTCGCCCGTATTTAGAGAGGTACTTAACCATACAGAACCCACCAAAGACAACAAAACAGGTGGCGAGGAGGTTATCAAACTCCCGTTTAAAGTAACCGATGCCACCGAACGGCCCGACCTTGAAGCCGAAATGCTGGTATTGATCAATAAAGAGCGGAAAGAGCATGGCCTGCACTCTTTAAAAGCCGATCCTAAACTTGCCGTGGTTGCCCGTAAACATTCGGCAGATATGTTTGCCCGGAGCTACTTTTCGCATTACACGCCCGAGGGTGCCGACCCCTACGCGCGCATGATAAAGGGTAAGATAATCTTCCTTACCGCGGGTGAGAACATCGCGCTTGCGCAAACGCTGCCTTTGGCGCATACCGGCCTGATGAACTCGCCCGGGCACCGCGCCAATATACTTAACCCGGCTTATGGGCGGGTGGGTATTGGCATTTTAGACGGCGGCCTATACGGATTGATGATTACCCAAAACTTCAGGAACTAAGGGCAAACAAATCCTAAAAAGAAAGGCGGGGCCGTATAGCCCCGCCCCTCCTGCTGCGTTATTTTACCAGGGCGTTACGCCATAGTCGCTGAAGTATGCTCCGGTCGGGCCGTCTTTATCTATCATAGCATACTTTACGATAGGTGCAGCACCCTCTTCCACGCTTTTATAGCCCTGGTTACCATTAAAGTCGGTTTTGGTGTAGCCTGGGTTTACAGCATTCACCTTGAATTTATCTTTTAATTCGTAGGCCAAAGCAATGGTGTAATTATTCAATGCACTTTTCGATGGGCCGTAAGCAGCCGTTTTAACCTCATAGTGCCTCCACGTTGGGTCGCTATGCAACGTTAACGAACCAAGGTCTGAAGTTACGTTCACAATTCGTGGGTTGGGCGCATTTTGCATAAGGGGCACAAATATGCGTGTAACACGCGCTACGCCTATCAGGTTTACCTCAAACACATCTCTGAATGTTTGATCGGGCGTATTTAGAGCCGATTGCGGGAAGCTACCGGGGATGCCGGCGTTGTTTATCAATACGTCCAAATAATCTATTTTACGGCTAAGTTCAGCATAGGCTGCCTGTACAGATTCTTCGTTGGTTACCTCCAACTGTATAAACTCTACATCTGTTAGGCCTTCGGCATGTAATTGGGCAACGGCAGCATCGCCCCTATCTTTATCGCGGGCAGCCAGGTAGATGTGGTAGCCGGCTGTTGCCAGTTGCCGCGCGGTTTCCAGGCCAATACCTTTATTGGCGCCGGTAATTAATACGGTTTGTTTTTTCATGATGCAAAGCTATAGCACGGCAATAGTTATGCCACTGCACATAGTAAGGCATTAACTGTACATTTCGCGGATTTGCTGGCGGTAGGCCATCGGGGTGGCATCGGCAAGGCGCTTAAAGAAGCGGTTGAAGTAGGCAGCATCCTCAAAACCCAGCTCATCTGCAATTTGCTTTACCGAAAGTTCGGTATGCAGCAAACGGCGCTTGGCCTCCATAACCAGGCGGTTGTGTATATGGCTTATTGCCGTTTTTCCGCTTTGCTGTTTGATAACATCGTTAAAATAGCCAGGGGTGAGATTAAGCAAATTAGCGTACCCGGCAACCTCGTGCTGATGAGTATGATGTTCGGTAATCAACTGTTGGAAGCTTTTGAGCAGGCATTGCCCCTGGGTTATCTTGCAGCCTTCGCCAAATTGTTCGGCGTAAAGTCTGCTAAGGTATATCACCAACACCTGCAGCCAGGAGGCCAGCATTTGGTTGCGCCAGCTGCTATTGGCCTGGTATTCGGTGTTCATCTTGCGCATAATATCCTGTATGTAGGCAAACTCTTCGGGCATAAGCACCAACTCGTGCGCCGCCGCAGGGTTTTGGATAATGGGGAGGCGGCGCAGCATCAGGTTCTCTTCCAGCAGCAAAAACTCCTCGGTAAAGGTGATTACCAGGCCTTCCATGGGGCAAATCTCTTCTTTTAAATGTATCTGCTGCGGAACGGTGAAGTAAAAATGGCCCGGCTTTACGGTGTAAGGCACATCATCTATCCAATGGCGGCTGCTGCCCTGCACCACCAACGCGAACATAAAAAACTGCTTACGGTGAGGCAGCAAAAAACCGGGGTCGATTATGGGTTCTACACCGTCAGATTCGCGAACCTGTATCATCGTAGGCCTGCCATCATCCCCCAGCAGGGGATAATTGGCAATAACATTCTTTTCGTGCGCGGTTAATGTCGGCATGCTATAAAATTAAAAAGATGGCCTGTGTGTACAGCCATCTTTAGGTAAAATCATTTAAGAGCCAGATTTGATAACTCTTTAAGAGTTGTCAAATCTCCTCCGGGCAACACTACATCAATTCCTTATCCTTCTTTACATGATACGCCTTATTGGCCATGTAAAAAAGCCCCACCGTTGGGATAATATAAAACAGCGCTCCGCCGTATTTGATATCCGGATAGGTGGTTATCAGTTGGTAAATCAACAGGGCTAACGCAGCTATGCCACCGATGAGGTATAAATAAAAGAACTTCATCTCTGTGTGTTATTTTGTTTTTGCAACCCTTTTAAATATAGCCGCCCCCAGCGGCGGCACCGTTAATTGCATCGAGTTTTCTTTGCCATGCCATGCTTCGGCATCGGTTTTAATCGGATTGAAGTTGATCATACCGCTGCCCCAATACTGTTGCTGGTCGGAATTGAAAATCTCCTGCCACTCCCCTGCCGCCGGTACGCCTATGCGGTAGTTTTGGTGCGGTACGGGGGTCATGTTCAAAACAATAACAAGGTCGTTTGCGGCGTCTATGCCCTTGCGGGTGTACACGATTACCGAATCGGCCATGTTGCTGGCATCTATCCATTCAAAGCCCGTCCAATCGAAGCCTTTCTCGTACAGGGCCGGCTCAGATTTGTATAATTTATTGATAGCTTTTACGGCTTCTTTGATGCCGTTATGGCTGGTATGCTCCAGCAGGTGCCAGTCTAAAGAGCGCTCGAAGCTCCACTCACCCACCTGGCCGAATTCGCCCCCCATAAACAATAATTTGGTGCCCGGGTGGGTAAACATAAAGCTGTATAGCAAGCGCAGGTTAGCAAACTTCTGCCAGTCGTCGCCCGGCATTTTGCCCAGCATACTGCCCTTGCCATAAACCACCTCATCGTGTGAGAAAGGCAGCATAAAGTTTTCGGTAAAGGCATACACCATGCTAAAAGTAAGCTCATTTTGGTGGTATTTGCGGTGTATTGGGTCGTGTTCGAAGTAGTTGATCGTATCGTGCATCCAGCCCATCATCCATTTCATACCGAAGCCCAGGCCGCCGGTGTAAACCGGCCTGCTCACCCCGCTGAACGAGGTAGATTCTTCGGCAATGGTCTGCACATCGGGAAAGTGCCTGTAAACGGCCGTATTGAATTCTTTCAGGAAAGCAATCGCCTCCAGGTTTTCGTTGCCACCGAAGACATTCGGCTCCCATTCGCCGTGGTTTCGCGAGTAATCGAGGTAAAGCATCGAAGCAACAGCATCTACGCGCAGGCCATCGATATGGTAACGCTCCAGCCAGAAGATGGCGTTACTGATTAAAAAGGCGCGTACCTCGTTGCGGCCGTAATTGAATATATACGATTTCCAATCCGGGTGGAAGCCCTTGCGCAGGTCCTCGTGCTCGTAAAGGTGCGTGCCATCGAAATCGTAAAGCCCGTGTTTATCCCCGGGAAAGTGTGAAGGCACCCAATCGAGTATAACGCCTATGCCGTTCGCGTGGAACTCCTCTACCAGGTACATCAGATCCTGTGGCGTGCCGTAACGACTGGATGCCGCAAAGAAACCGGTTATCTGGTAGCCCCAACTTGGGTAGTATGGATGCTCCATTATCGGCATGAACTCCACGTGGGTGAAGCCCATCTCCTTTACATAAGGCACCAGCTTGGCGGCTAACTGGCGGTAGCTCAGGAACTCATCGGGACTCTCGGGGTTGCGCGCCCAGGAGCCAACGTGCATTTCGTAAACTGAATACGGCCGATCTAAAGCGGTATGCTCATAGCGGTTTCGCATCCAGTCCTGATCTTTCCATTCGTAGAAGGTATCGGCCACTATAGATGCCGTATGCGGCGGTAGTTCCCAGCGCAGGGCAAATGGGTCGCTTTTTTCCAGTTCGGCACCGTTATGCGATTTGATGAAGTATTTATAGGTTTCGCCAACGCCCACATTGGGTATCCAGCCTTCCCAAATACCCGATGCATCCCAACGGTAGTTGAGCGCATGCGAACCCTTGTTCCAGCCGTTAAAATTGCCAATTACGGCAACATATTGCGCGTTTGGCGCCCAAACAGAAAAGTAGGTGCCCACAACGCCTTTATACTCCAGCACATGGGAACCGAACTTTTCGTAAAGCTTATAATGCGTGCCCGCTTTAAACAGGTTGATATCAAATTCGGTAAAGCGGCTGTAAGGCTCTACAGCTTTTATCTCGGTATCAGAAGTTGCGTTGATAATAACCTCCATTTTGGTTTTATCGGCCAGTTTGGTTGTCGGCGCGCCCGTTTTTTTTGATGCTGACTTTGGCTTCTTCGCTACCGGTTCTGCAGCTTCCGGGAACGTTGGGGCAGCTTCGGCTTTTTTAGCGGCCTTTGGTTTGACCGCTTTTATAGGTTTCGATTCGGATAATTCGGCTCCGGTAGTTTCTTTTTTCTTTGCCATAGTGGGGTAGCGCCGTACGCGCTTAGGTTAGTTGGTTGCGGGAATAATTCCCGTTGTTCAAATATATAATTATTGAACATACAATAGCAGCGGATGTTTATTTAAAACAAAAAAGAATGGCGGGGGATTTTTTACCACAAAGGCCACAAAGACCTGCTAAACGTTGAAGGCGCAAAGAACGCAAAGATAAAACTAAGTCAGATTACCAATTCGTGCGCAAATCTTTGTGCCCTTTGTGAAAACTTTGTGCTCTTTGTGGTAAAATCTTATTTATCAACTACACCTTTAATTTTAAAGTATCCTCCCATAATAGATACTGGTGCGAAGATAAACATGGCAAAAATTTGGGTCCAGTGGCTGCCGCCGGATAGGGCCATAGAGATGCCGGCAAACCCAAACATCACAGCAGCCAATATGTAATTCAAGGCCAACGTTTTTTGCTTCGCGATGAGCTGTACTACCAGGCCGGCAATTATCGAAAAGAAAACGCCGTAGGCGATAGTTATCAATTTAAAATTCAACGGCGCATCCTGGTGCGGATGGTGATGCGTTAAATTGAACAACAAAACCGAACTGATGGCAAATACCATGTAACCTGCAATAACCGATTGGATTTTCCTGAGCATTTCTTTTTTCTTCGAATGTAGGGGATTGGCAGATAGGTTGATTGTTGAAAATTGCGGAAATGCAATAGCCTCGCAGTTGGTTTTGAAAAGCAAAATTTTAATTTCCATTATAATTTCATTTCCATAAGTTCCTCTATCTTATTCTTTTGCCTGTCGACAATCTCATCATACGCCATTAAACTAACATCTGCAAAATTCAATTCGTTCAAATTTTGGTGAAGCAAATCTTGCTGATTGTATAATGTATTTCTCTTGCCTACCAACAATGTAAGTTTGGGGTGCTTTGGATGGAATTTCAAGACCTCTTCAATATTAGTTTTATTCTGGTCGTTCATAAAATAGGTCTTATAGTCTTTAATTTGCTTTAGACATTTTAAAAACTTAGCTGTAAAAGTTGGGTGAAAGCTTGTCTGTTGCATAAACTCCATTAAGGGTAGTTTCAAATCAACTATTTCCCAATTTTTACTCAATTCCATTCCGATACGTGGTTCCTTAATAAAATCAGGTTTATATGAACGTTTAGTATCGCCAATTTTCAATTTAGGCTGAGACCAATAGCGATTATAATTTTTTTCAAATAAAAACTCAGGATGTAGTTTGAAAAACTGCTGAAATTGTTCTTCCCATTGATATCTTTGGAGTTTTTCTCTTGGATATTCAAGGTACTGATTTATTAATTTTTCGAGATCATTTAATGACTTTTCCTGCTCAAAAAAATCTGCCTTAAGCCACAAATACGGCAGTCGTTTTTGCTTAATCAAAAAAGATTTGGAAAGAATAAAGGTATTGTCAGATTTTACTGTAACCGCATAACCCATATTAATGCGATCAAAATTATAATCAACCCCAACGCCTAACAACTCTAAGTCATCATAGATTTTTCGTCGCCAATCGACTACCAGGGTTTTTGCATTTTTTACTAACCTTGACCGATGGTCTCGATGACCTTTGTCCAATGTTAAATTAACCTTGAGATTTTTGTAGTCTATCTGTGGGTTTTGTCGAGTGTATATTAAAATTGGTATGGAAGATAATTTAAAGTTATTATCGGAATACGTTGCGTCACTCGATCTGATAAAATCGATAATTTCTGGTACTGGAATGCCGTAACTGTAGTATTCGGTTATTATCAGATCAATGTGCAGTTGGTTAGCAATAACTGTATCTTTAATATATTCTAAAAAACTTTGGCTATCAAGAATACAATACACATAATCCTCCTTTCCAAATATATTATCTAAGAAATCATTTTTGGGCCCGTCTGGGTCATACATGATAATATTCATTGTATGGGAGTCAAATGAAATATACTAATATTGATAAACAGATAACGCTTAAATTATCGTTAAAAACACCACCTAAATATCGTTCAAAAAAATGAAACGATCCTAAATAAACCAAAAAGGCCCCTTTCGGGGCCTTTACTATTTCAGTATCTCTATCTGCTTAAAGTTCTTGCTGAATTTAAACTCGTAGGTTTTGTCGGCGTTTACCGATACTTCTTTTATCTCTTTGCCATCGGCTATAATTTTTGATGGCTTAAACGGCAGGCCGTTTATTTTGATGTGGTAGCCATCGTATCGCGGCGTGTATAAACCCTCCATGCTTTGTTTGATGCTAAAGGATTTTGCAGTGCCTTTTACGATGAATTTCTTCTCCAGGTAAATATCCTGTTCGTAGGCAAAAGTTTCGCCGTAATCTTCAAAGTAGAAGGAGTTCACTTCGTAATCGCTATAGTAGATGTTCAGCTTCACCTCTTCTATCGGTTTCTCGTTGGTGTACTGCATTACGGGGTACTCCGGTATTACCGAGCCTGCTTTTACAAAGATTGGGATGGTATCCAATGGCGTGGCTACCATTATCTCCTGGCCACCGTCTACGGTTTCCAGGCTCCAGAAATGGTACCATTTGCCTTTTGGCAGGTAAACGGTACGGCTTTGCTGACCAGGTTCAAGCACCGGGCATATCAGTATCTTATCGCCGTAGGTAAACTCATCCTGCCTGAAGTGGTTGGCCAGAGTTTCCTGCTCGTGCATTACTATCGGCCTTAATATAGGGAAGCCGTAACGGTGGTGCTCCCAAAAGGTGGAGTACAGGTACGGTATCAACCTGTAGCGTAGCTCGATGAATTTACGGTTTATGCTGGTGAATGGTTCGCCAAAGCTCCATGGCTCGCGCTCTTTGGTATCGCCGGCTGAGTGTGCTCGCATAAATGGTGAGAATGTGCCCAACTGTATCCAGCGGGTAAACAATTCGCCATCGGGCTCGCCGCTGAAACCGCCTATATCCGTTCCGCAGAATGAGATACCCGATACGGATAAACGCTGCAATTGCACGTTGCCTATTTTGAGGTGTTCCCATGAGGCCACGTTATCGCCCGTCCACACCGATGAGTAACGCTGCACACCTGCATAGCCTGCACGGGTTATGGTGAAGGGGCGCTTATTCTTCATTTGCTTGCGCAGACCTTCGTATGTGGCGCGCACCATTTGCATGCCGTACACATTGTGTGCCTTACGGTGGCTCCCGCGGAAACCATCGTACTGGTGGCGCACATCATCGGGGAAGGTACCTGCACCAAACACGGCAGGTTCGTTCATATCGTTCCAAACGCCGGCCACACCAAGGTCAACCAGGTCGTCGAACAAATCGCCCCACCAGGTACGTACCTCGGGGTTCGTAAAATCGGGGAACTGGCAGCGGCCCGGCCACACATGGCCCTCCATAAAGTAATCGTCGCTGCGGCGGCAGAAATAACGTTTCTCTTTGCCCTCTTTAAACACCGAATAGTTATCATCTACGCGGATGCCGGGATCAATGATCACCACGGTTTTAAAGCCGTTGGCATTCAGGTCCTCAATCATCTTGCGCGGATTGGGGAAATACTTAGGGTTCCAGGTAAAGCAACGGTAGCCATCCATGTAATCGATATCGAGATAGATACCGTCGCAAGGGATTTTATTCTGGCGGAAGCCGTTGGCAATAAACCTTACCTTATTTTCGGGGTAGTAGCTCCAGCGGCATTGGTGGTAGCCCAGTGCCCAAAGCGGGGGCATGGGGTGCGTACCGGTTAAAATGTGGTAATTTTTCACCACATCCATCATGTGCGGGCCGTGTATGTAATAGTACTGCAGTTCGCCGCCATCGGCCCAAAAGCTGGTTTTGGTTGCATCCTCGCAGCCAAAATCGAAATGCGCCTTAAAAGTGTTATCGAAGAAAATACCGTGGGCGATACCTTCGCTTACGCTGATGTAGAAAGGGATGGAGCGGTATAGCGGATCCTGGTTCCAGCCGTAAGAGTAGGCATCGGTGTTCCAGTTCTTTAAACGTTTACCGCGCAGGTTAAACTCTGTAGCCTTATCGCCCAGACCAAAGAAGCTTTCTTCGGGCGCACAGGTTTTGGTACAGAATACGTAATAGCCTCCAAATTTAATGTTCTCTTCCCAGTGCATGGGCGCAGCATCACTACTGGTAATGATGCCATTATTATCGGAGAAAGAAATCAAGAAATCCTCCTTGCGTATATGGCAATTTACTGCGGTGGTAGATACTTTAAACTCCAACTCGCTCTCTGTGAGGGCAAACGGCACCGCTTTGGTAGGCAACTCGGGCACTGCGTAGCTAAATTCATCCAAAAAAACGGTATGCGGGGCTAAACGTATGCGGATGATATCCTTAGTTACGATGGTAACTTCTACACTGGCATCGCCATCTGTAAAGAATATTTTGTTGCCTTTCTGCTCGGCATGGTTGGGTACACCAAGGTATTTTTTTACGATGGGTTTTATGCCATCTGCAGGGTTATTAAGGTGGTGGAACTCTTCATCATCCACTATCATATTTTCCTCTGCAACGAGTAATCTGGCCGTTAGTAATTCGGGGTTGGGGTCAGGTATATTTTTTTTCATAAAAAATCAACATTCAATTTACTTTGTTAATTATTACTTAACAGAGCGTACAAAACACATCAGCAACTGATACTTATCAGCTAATAAACGATTTATTAGTGAATATTCAAGCCATAATTGAGCCAAAATCTTATTTGGGGTTATATTCAAATAATTTTTTAGCTTCGGTACTGTCAATATAAAACAATAATGAACAATTACTTTATCACGCAGCCCCCTTTTAGTGTTAGTAAACGTAGAAACTCTCCCCTTATAAACTTTGTTAACAAAGGGTTAAGATTTTTAAAAACTGGTTATAATGTTCAGCAATTGGATACCAGCGTAGATATGACTACTGCTGAGCAAAGGATCAACTATTATCATTTACTCAATGGTGTTATTACAAGTAATATCCCGGGGGATGTGGTAGAATTGGGCACCTTTACAGGGCAATGCGCTTTACTTTTTCAAAAAGTTATAGAAATGCGCAATTCCGATAAAATTCAGCATGTATTTGACACTTTTACCACTCCATTTAAATTTAAAGGAGATGTGCTCGAAAAGCTAAAAAGCCAATTCAACGATGCCGGACTAAAATTACCCGTTATTCATAAGGGGGATTTTTTTGATACCCTGCCTGCTGAATTACCGCAAACGCTGGCATTTGTACATATCGATTGTGGCTTTGGCGGCGATAAGTTTGAGCACAAAAAGGTAATTATTCACTGCCTGGAAAGCATTTATCCCCGTATGAGCAAGGGAGCTATATGCATCCTGATGGACTATAACGACGTTGCAGAGAACGGCGTTGCTCATGACGTTGCACCGGGTGTAAAACTTGCTTGCGATGAATTTTTAGCTAATAGGCCCGAAAAGATAGAGGCCCTTTACGGCAATCAGTACCTGCATGGCTATTTTACAAAGGTTAACTAAAATCTAACAATAGTCCGCTTTTAGATTTTATATTAATTTCCACTCCCGAAGCAATATCAGTTGTTTTAAACACAGTTTTTGTAAGCAGATCCCTAAAAACCGAATTCCCGGTCAAAGCAAATTGATCTAATAGGTCAACTGGTATTTTTATCGTGATGTCTCTTTCGGCGCTGTTAAAATTCACAGCCACCAGAACGCGCTGTGTTTGGGTATAACGCAGGTAAAAATACATTCTGGTATCGAAGCCGGGCTGACCCTCGTTGGCTATCATCAGTTCATAGAACTCGCCGTTGCGGAGGGCTTCATGGTCTTTTACGGTGTTGAGCAAGTCGCTGTAAAATTTCCTCAATTGCTGCTGTTGTGGGGATAAACCTCCACCATCGAATTGCCCATTATTCACCCATTTTTGGTGCGAGGGCACGCCCCAGTAATCAAATATGGTGGTTCGGCCATCATCGCCGCTGAAGCCTTGTGCGCCATCGGCAGGTTCGCCTACCTCTTGCCCGCCGTATATCATCACCGGGCCGGTTGCCAAAGTGGCGCTCACGATCATTCCCGGTACGGCATACCAGGCATCACCCGCGAAGTAGCGGCTGGCAATGCGTTGCTCGTCGTGGTTTTCCATAAAACGCAGCATATGCTCGTCTATGCCCCGGCTGTGGGTATTCCACACGGCGTTGATATCCCAGGTGCTGCTCCATGGGTCGTTACAGGTCAATTTCCGGATGGCATCGTAGAGGCCCACCTTATCGTACAGGTAATCGAACCCGCCGTTGTGGATGTAATTGTAGTATTGATTTTTATCATAAGCTTCGCCAATGAATATCAGTTCGGGATGTACGGCTTTCAGTTTGGGGATCAGCCAGGCCCAAAACTCTACCGGCACCATCTCTATCATATCGCAGCGGAAACCATCAACCCCCATTTCTGCCCAATAGGTAAGGATGTGGTGCATTTTATACCATAGCGGCGGCACGTGGCCAAAATAGGTTTTGTGCCCATCGAGGTAGTAAACGCCGTAGTTAAGCTTAACCGTCTCGAACCAATCGTTGATGGAAGGTGCCGCGTTAAAAACATCATTGCCGGTTGCTTTGGCGGGGTATTCGTCAAAATGCCCGTCCTTTAACGGCGATATCAACTCGTCGCCACCCGGGTTATAACCCGCCGGCACCCTGAAATGTTGGCCGGGGATGTAGTAAAAATCATTTTCGGAGGTGAAATCTTTGGAGGTATCGTCGTCCTCCCCAAAATCGCGCACGGCTTTGGGGCGCATATCCGATGCGTAGGTGCGCGCCACATGGTTAGGCACGAAATCGATGATTACTTTTAGTCCGTTGACGTGCGTACGGATAACCAGATCCTGAAATTCGTTGATGCGATTGGGCACATCCACAGCCAGATCCGGCGCTATATCGTAATAATCCTTTATGGCATATGGCGACCCGGCGCGGCCCTTCACCACATCGGGGTCGTCGGGCTTGATGCCGTGGGTTGAGTAATCCGTCATGGTAGCGTGCTCAATTACACCTGTGTACCACACGTGGCTAAAACCCATCTTGCCTATTTCTGCGAGAGCCTTGTTGGTAATATCGTTCAGCTTGCCGCAGCCGTTCTCTTCTATAGAACCGTAGAATTTATTGGTGCTATTGGCATTGCCGAACAGGCGCGGAAGCAGTTGGTAGATGATGAGCTTATGGTGGGGAGGAGTCATGCTTAAATGTTATTGCGCGAAAATAAACATTAAGGCGATAATTCAGGGATTGCAGCAATTTCATTGCTTTTGCCGGATACTTCTTGCTGACCAAGGACCGGTTTATTTCGATCAGCGTGCATAACATCCGGGGGGGGACGCTAATACTTCAGTTCTGCTTTTATGTATGATAAAGCCCGGAATACGGCCTATGTGGCAGGAAATTCAATTCGGAAATTAGTTCCCACATGTTCACGGCTTTCTACAGTTATACTTCCTCCTAAAATTTCAACCTGGGATCTGACCATAAATAAGCCCATGCCTTTGCCGGGGAAACCCGAATGGAAACGCTGGTATAAACCAAAAATATTTGTTTTGTTCTTCTCCTGGTTAAAGCCCATGCCATTATCCGCAAAAGAGAGCACAACCATATTATTCACCAATTGGCTTTTAATTTCAATCCTGCCGATAATATCTTTCCTTCGATATTTTAGGCTGTTGGAAATAAGGTTATAAAAAATACTGTACAGGTAAGCCTTTACCGTAAATAGTTCCCCTATTGCCGAAAAATCATACGCAATGTTATATTCATACGTCAATAATAAATCGTGGATATTCATTTTTATATCGTCCACCAAATCAGAAAAACGAACCGTTTCTTTGGACTGATTGCCTGATTTTATCTCCAAAATATGGTTCAGGTCTTTGATAATATGATCTAAATTAATAGCGGATTGATAAACTGCCCTATTGTATATAATCCTGTCTTCGCAGGGCAGTTCGGGATCCTCCAGGGCACCCGCAGCGCCAATAATGTTGGCTACCGGAGCCCTTAAATTATGAGAAATGATATAACCAAACTGTTCCAGTTCTGCATTTCGCCGCGACATTTCACCAATTATCGCCTCCCGTTCTGCCACAGCTAATTTTCGCCTGGTAATATCCCAGTTAACGCCGATCATCCTGACGGGGACACCCATATCATTACATTCAACCGTACCCGTCGCCCTTATTGAATGAACGCCATGGTTACCATCTACTATCCTGAATTCGGTATCGTATTTTTTTTCTCCCCTCAGCGCCAGTTGTATTTCCTCGTTTACTCGATCCTTATCTTCCGGATGGAGCCGTGAAGTCCAGGCCTCATAAACTGAATCAAATCCGCTGTCATTAATATGGTAAAGTTGAAACATGCCGTCGTCCCAATGAAGTTTATCATTGACGACGTCCCAGTCCCATATCCCCAGAGCCGCGCTTTTGGTAGCCAGTTGCAGCCTGTAGTTCAGTCTTTTAAGCTCTTCATTTATTTTAACCCGCTCAGCAGTTTGTTTGCGTATCAGGCGGAATTTTTCAATCGCATTGACCACCGCAGAAGGCAGGCGCGATAACCGGTCTTTAATGATGTAGTCATTTGCTCCCTCTTTCATGATCTTTACCGCGAACTCATCTGTCATTGTGGCTGTGATCAGAATAAACGGAATGTTGATCCCTGAGGACTGAACCATTTTTAAAGCTTGATGGGAATTAAAGTTGGGGAGTGAGTGGTCAGACAAAATAATATCGGCCGGATAGTTTTCCAGTGCCTGCTGAAAGCTTTCCTTATCACGCACTAACAGCACATCATGATTGTTGAGGCCTTTAATAAGTTCTCTTTTGATTAGCTCTGCGTCCAGCGGAGAATCTTCCAATAGCAAAATATGAATGGGATCGTTCACGCCGTATTAACTAAGTGGTGGATGATTATGCGATAACCAGTATATACCCAGGTCGGTAACTATTTTCTGAAAGCTTTCGAAATCGACGGGTTTAACAATATAGCTGTTAGCTCCCAGCGAATAAGCCCGCTCTACATCCGGATCTTCTTTGGACGAGGTAAGCACCACTACAGGGATCTTTTGGGTTAGTTGGTTGCCGGCTATTTTCTCCAGCACCTCCAGTCCGCTTACTTTCGGCATTTTCAGATCCAGTAAAATAACCCGGGGCCTGTTGTTTACATTTCTGCCGGTATAAACTCCTTTGCCGAAAAGAAAGTCGAGCGCTACCGCGCCATTTTTTAAATGGACGATCTTTACATGGGTGTTGTTTTTGCGCAGCGCACGAATGGTTAATTCGGCATCATGTAAACTGTCTTCTATAAGCAGGATGTCAACTTGTTCGTTTTCCATTTAGTTTATTGTTTTGGGGCTGTTTGTGGTAAACTGAAATTAAAAGTGGCGCCTTTATCAATTTCAGCCGTCGCCCATATTCTTCCGCCGTGCTTTTTAATAATCCGGTGCACCAGCGCCAATCCTACGCCTGTTCCTTCAAATTCTTCCGTATCATGCAGTCGTTGAAACACGCCGAATAATTTATGCGCGTATTGCATATCGAAACCAACGCCATTGTCTGTAATTGAATAAATAATCTCCGCATCGTGCTGAATGCAGCTGACCTCTATAACAGGCTTAGGCGAGTGAACAGAATATTTAATGGCATTGGATAATAAGTTTAGCCATACCTGGCTAATGAGCGAGTGGTCTGCAAGCACCGGTGAAAGTTGATGGATTTCGATGGTTGCCTTATGAGTTGTCAGTACCGTTAATTCATCTACAGCGTTCTTTACCACCAGGTTCATGTCAACATTTGTTTTAAACACACCGTTTCGGCCGAGCCTCGAAAAAGTAAGCAGGTCATCAATGAGCACACCCATTTTTTTGGCGCTATCCTGTACAATTGAAAGCAACCGCTTGCCTTCATCGTCAAAAATATTTTGGTATTCTTCCTGGAGAATAATGGCATAACCATTTACTATTCGTAGTGGCGCCCGGAGGTCATGGGAAACCGAATAAGAAAATGCCTCCAGTTCCTGGTTAGCTGCCTCCAGTTCCTCCGTCCGTTCGATAACCTTTTGTTCCAGGGCTTCATTTAATTTCCGGATATCTTCCTCATTCAGCTTTCGGATATTGTCTTCCGCGATTTTTAAATCCCGGTTGGCATTACTCAACTCAGCCGCACGCTTTTCTTTTTCTGCGTTCTGGAATACCAGCTCGGCATTAGCTATGATCAACTCAGCCGCACGCTTTTCTTTTTCCTGGTTTTGAAAAGACAGCTCTCTATTGGCAATGATGAGCTCCGCCGCACGCTTTTCTTTTTCTGCATTCTGGAACACCAACTCGGCATTAGCGATGATCAGCTCAGCCGCACGCTTTTCTTTTTCCTGGTTTTGAAAAGACAGCTCTCTATTGGCAATGATGAGCTCCGCTGCCCGATTTTCTTTCTCCTCGTTTTGGAAATCGAGTTCAATATTAGCTATAATGAGTTCGGCTGCCCTTTTTTCTTTTTCTATGTTTTGAAAGGCCAGTTCGTTGTTAGCCAATATAAGTTCAGCTGCGCTTAATTGCTCGGGGGAATTTGCCGGTGCCTTTGAATTAATTTGATCTTTATTCATGGACTGATTAAGCAACTTTATAAAAAATAATTATGCTTTAGAAAGTATGAATGCCGATTGCATAAAAGGCGGCAAGTTAAAAGGTTAGGCTAAAAAAAAGGAACCGGTTAAGTAAACCTAATTTCCTAAGAAGTGTTGGAAGGTACGCTTATTAATCATATCAACAGGCACTTATTTAATGGTAGTTTATTAATTGCGAAAAGCGCAATCATCACCGTCATTAAAGAAAAATAGCAAAACTTTTAACCAGTTTTGCTATTTATTTCGCAGGTAATGTGTTTGTTATTTAGTGCCGACGAATGCCTCTTGCTGTGCATTTATTGAAACATCTTCCCCATTCAATAAAACAACAAGTGCCTTTTCCGATAAATTCTTCACCCTCACCCCATCGTGGGCTATCCGTATGTTCAACAAACTCCCGCGGAACCCAATCTGGAACGATAAGGCTTTCCATTCGCCGGGTAACAAGGGGTTGAACGATAGCCTCCCATCCTTTACCCGCATGCCGCCGAAACCTTCCACTACAGCCATCCAGGTGCCGGCCATCGAGGTGATATGGCAGCCATCATCCGTATCGTCGTTATAATCGTCTATATCCAACCTTGAGGTGCGGAGGTAAAACTGATAGGCGCGCTCCACATCGCCCAGCTTAGCGGCTAATATGGCGTGTACGCAGGGCGATAGCGACGACTCGTGCACCGTTCTTGGTTCGTAAAAATCATAATTGCGGCGGATGGTATCGATATCGTAATCCTCCTCAAAAAAATAAAGCCCCTGCAGCACATCTGCCTGCTTAATGTAGATAGAGCGGAGTATCCTGTCCCAGCTCCATTTTTTTACCAATGGTAATTCGGATTTCGGCAAATCTTTAACGAGGATCTGTTCTTTATCCAGGTAGCCATCCTGTTGCAAATAGATACCCAGTTTATCGTCATGCGCGAAATACATTTTGGCAATAATATCTGCGAAGCGACTTGTTTCGGTTGCCTCATCAAAGTTTATTTTAGCGGCAAGCGCATCGTATTTAGCGTTATCAGTCTGTTTTACTTTTCCAATAACTTCCAAAGCGTACTTCATGCACCAAACCGCTATGGTGCTGGTGTACCAGTTGTTGTTTACGTTGTTCTCATACTCATTCGGGCCGGTTACGCCCAACATTACGTACTGCTGCTTATCTGCCGACCAGGTAATGCGTTGCGACCAGAAACGCGAAATGGCTATCAAAACTTCCAGTCCGTAATCGGCCAGGTAGGCTTCATCGCCGGTGTAGCGCACGTAATTGTAGATAGCAAAGGCAATAGCGCCGTTGCGGTGTATCTCCTCGAAGGTTATCTCCCACTCATTGTGGCATTCGGTGCCATCCATGGTTACCATGGGGTAAAGGGCTGCGCCGTTTTTAAAGCCAAGCAGTTTGGCGTTCTCGATAGCTTTGCCCAACTGCTTGTAGCGGTAAAGCAGCAGGTTACGGGCCACTTTTTGCTCTGCCGTGGCCAGGTAAAAGGGCACGCAATAAGCCTCGGTATCCCAATAGGTGCTGCCGCCGTATTTTTCGCCGGTGAAGCCTTTGGGGCCGATGTTCAATCGGTCGTCCTCGCCGGTGTAGGTTTGGTTAAGCTGGAATATATTGAAACGAATGCCCTGCTGTGCTTTGGCATCGCCTTCTATAATGATATCGTTATGCTTCCACTTTTCGGCCCAGGCAGCGGCTTGCTCGGCCAGCATGGTATCGAAGCCCTTGGCGGATATTTGTCCAAGTTTCACTTTCAGCGTGTCAACCAATTCTTCGGCAGGGTAATTCTGAGAGGAAAGATTGGCGGCGTACTTGTAAATAGTAAGAGATTGACGGGTGCCAATTTCATATATTATTTTCGCACCAAAATATTTTTCCTTGAAAATAGGCGTACCGTCCAATACCCGCGAATCACCATTTATAAGCGTTGTGAACATCATGCCGGTAGCTACGTCAAAACCAGTTTTTTTAGTTCGCATATGCACGAACCCGCCATTTCCCCAGTCATCTTTTGCGATATCTTCCCAGAACTTTTCATCGTAATTCGCATCCTGGTTTTTCACATCACCATCAATATACGGAGTGATGGTTAATTTGCCTGCAAAATTGATGGATGAAATACGATATTTAATAGCACCTGTTTCATCATCAGTCATACTGCAAAATCGAGTAGCCTCCACAACAACTTCGTTGCCATTTTTTGTTCGGGCTCTAAATCTACGGTGCAAGTACCCCTCTTTCATGTTCAACTCACGGCTAAATTCACTTACCTCGCATTTAGCCAAATCCAATTGCTCTTCGCCTATCCAAACATCTATCCCAATCCAGTTGGCGGCGTTCAAAACTTTGGCAAAATACTCGGGGTAGCCGTTCTTCCACCAGCCCACACGGGTTTTATCGGGGTAGTAAACACCTGCTACGTAGTTGCCCTGCAAGGTCTCGCCGCTGTAAGCTTCCTCAAAGTTGGCGCGCTGCCCCATACGCCCGTTGCCCAGGCTGAATACGCTTTCGGCCACTTTATTATAGTGCGGGTCGAACCCTTCTTCGATGATCTTCCACTCGTCAACTTTAAAATAATCCTTCATAAACAGCGTCTTTCGTTAGCTGCGCTAAAATAATATAAACATTTATAATTAATTGCCACAGCCTTATCAAAATAACGATGCTCACCTGAGCATTTTGCTATGCAATGCCGCGCGTTTTCGCCTCGCCAGGCTGACTAAGTCGTTTAAGTAAACGACATTAACTTGCACATCACGAATTTCATCTCTACCTTGCATCACCTGCTATGAAAAATACCGTATTAATTATTGGTGCCGGAGCCGCAGGGTTGATGGCTGCTCATGCTTTGGCCAAAGCGGGCAAAAAAACAATCGTACTCGAGGCCCGCAACCGTATTGGCGGCCGTATCCACACGCTTAGTGACGAGTCTTTTCTTAACCCTACCGAACTAGGCGCCGAGTTTATCCATGGCGATTTGCCTCTAACCCTCAACCTTTTAAAAGAGGCCAATATCCCCCATCGACCTGCGAGCGGAGAAATGCTCCGCTACGAAAACGGCAGCTTCGACGGCAGCGAGGGTATTATGGACGATTGGGATTTGCTTATAGGTGAACTAAGCGGACTGCAAACCGATACCAGCATCAACGATTTCCTGCTTCGCGAATTTCCCGGCGAAAAATACCAGACCCTGCGCACCAGCGTATGGAAATTCGTAAGCGGGTATGATACTGCCGACCCGTGCGATGCCAGCGCCTTTGCCCTTCGTAATGAATGGGAACACGACGAGATGGACGCCCAGCACCGTATAGATGGCGGCTATTGCCGGCTCATGAATTTTTTAGCAAGCACCTGCAAGGCCAATGGCGGCGAAATATTTTTGAACGCCGTGGTAAAAGAAATCTCTTGGGAAGCAGGTAAGGTGACAGCCCTTACTACCGATGGAGACGAATATCAAGCCACCCAATTACTAATTGCCATGCCGCTTGGCGTACTAAAAGCGGGGGCCGGCGAATTGGGCGCTATCAGTTTCTCACCACAGATACCCGCGCACAGCAAAGCGATACAACAGATGGGCTTCGGCGCGGTTATTAAGATATTATTCGAGTTTACGGAGGCGTTTTGGCTGGATAGCCGCAGCGAAGATATCGCCGGCAAAAGCATCAAGGAAATGGGCTACCTGTTTTCTGACGAGGAAATACCCACCTGGTGGACACAGATGCCCGAGCAATCGAACATACTCACCGGCTGGATAGGCGGCCCCGCAGCAGCCGAAAAGGCAAAGCTATCGGATGAGGTGATTAGCGGGCAGGGACTGCAATCCCTGGCCAATATTTTCAAACATGATGTGGCCGACCTGAAAAGCATGCTACTCGCCCGCCGCATTATGAACTGGACAACCGCCCCATTCACCCGTGGCTCCTATGGCTACGATACCGTGGAAGCCCCTGAAGCCCGCAAGGTATTGTGCACGCCCGTGGATGATACGATTTATTTCTGCGGCGAATATTTGTACGATGGTACGGCTATGGGTACGGTTGAGGCTGCGCTAAGCAGCGGGGCTGATGTGGCGAAAAAGATAATCAGTAAATAATATGACGAATCCTGAACCGCTCACTATTATTAACCTTGCCGCGGAGATGGCTACCGACGAGGCCTATAAGAACATTCCCGTATCGTTCGTCAACGACCACGTCATCCGCGCCAGCGTAATGACGGAGGATTTCTATTGGCATTACCACCCCAATTCCGACGAAACGTTTTTAGTGACCGAGGGCAGCCTGCTGATAGACCTTGAAGATAAAACCGTAGAACTGCAGATTGGAGAGTTGTTCAGCATCCCCAAAAATGTAATACACCGAACCCGGCCAAAGGGCAGCCGCTCGGTGAATATCACTTTCGAACTTGCGGATATGGAAACGGTGAAGGTGGAGCGGTAGTCCGTCAAAGTGTGATTATTTAGTTACCTTGGGGGCTACCCCAACTATGACGGTTCCGCAATTAAACAGGTTAAATTACTTAAACGTTGCAGCTATGCTGCTGGCATCGTGCCTGGCTATTGTCGTGCCCTTCGAATTGGTCTTGCTTTCGTACGCAGTTTTGGGGCCCCTGCATTATCTAACCGAAATTTCCTGGTTAAGCGGCAAACAATTCTTCACCCTAAAAAAATATGATTATTTACTTATACTGGCGGTAATCCTCATTTGCCTGCTGTTCCGGCTGCCCTTCGTGAAAATGGTGTACTACACTTTTGGATTATCCATTATACTGCAAACCATACCAGGCAACCGCTTAAGGGCTGCCGCATTTATCCTGCTGGTATGTGCGGGTAATTTGCTGCTCAGCAATAATTTTTGGCGTACTATTTTTGGCTTGTACATCCCCACGCTTATCCATGTTTATGTGTTTACGGGGGCGTTCCTGTTGTTCGGGGCATTGAAAGACAAGGTTGCTTCTGGCTATGTGGCGGTATTCATCTTTTTGCTTTGTCCGGCCTTGCTTTGCATCCTGTTTACTTCTACCGATACCAGGCCCACGCTTTGGGCCATGAGCAACTACGGGCATTTTGCCAACCTGAACAAGGTTAGCCTGCGTAATCAATCGTTAAGCATATTTACTGATAGGGCAAGCATCACCCTGACCCGGGTAATTGCCTTTGCTTATACCTATCATTATGTCAATTGGTTCACCAAAACAGGGCTGATTGGCTGGCACCGCATATCCATAACCAGGGCGGTTATTATCGGCGCAATTTGGATAGCTTCAGTCGCGCTATATTTTTATGATTATCACTTAGGCTTCAGTTGGTTATTTATCTTAAGCCTCGGCCATGTAATATTGGAATTCCCGCTGAATCAGCGCAGTTTTATCGGCATCGGGAGGGAATTAAAACAAAGGCTTACCGGGTGATTTTGAGCCCTGAAACCGATACAGGCAAGTAGGATATTATTAAGAAATGATATGCTCAAATTGCGTGAGTTGCTTAAAGCGTTGCTCGTTTACTTTCCATAAATACCGGTAAAATAAAGAGGCCATCAATCCGCCAACGATGCAAGCACCGCCGGTTACGATAAACATATAAGATAATTCGGCAAAAAGTTTTTGAACGCCAAATATAGCAATGGCTATCAGGCATAAAAACAAGGCCAATATGCCCCCCTGTATAATGCCGCCGTCAAACAAACAATAACTTAGCTTCCCCTCAGTGCGGGTTTGTTCCCATTGTTTCACAAACCGAATATTCTCGGCATCTTCTACGGTAAGCCCTTTTGCCTTCAGTCGCTCAATTTCTTGCAGTTTGGCATCATGGCGGAAATAATCGCGCAAGCCATATGCAGAAAAGAACACCCAAAAATAGGTATCGAAAAAAATATCGCAGGCAACAACGCCTATTAAAATTAATAACGCTAAAATAAGGAGGATGTCTTTATGATGGAAGCTCCAATATTTTTCAAAGAGGCCCTTATTCATAAATTTTGAATTTTACGCCCCCTGCCCTGCCAACAGATATAACACAGCCATGCGGATGGCCACGCCATTCTCCACCTGATCCAGGATGATAGATTGCTTGCTGTCGGCAACATCGCTGGTTATTTCCACGCCACGGTTTATGGGGCCCGGGTGCATAATGGTAATCTCCTTATCCAGCGAATCGAGGATTTGCTTGTTCAAGCCGTAAAGCATGGTGTATTCGCGTTGCGAGGGGAAGTAGCGAATGTCCTGCCGTTCCAGCTGAATGCGCAGCATATTGGCCACATCGCACCAGTTTAAGGCCTTGATCAGGTTATGTTCAACCAATACACCCAACGAGCGGATATACTTGGGTATAAGCGTAGTAGGCCCGCAAACCATCACTTCAGCACCCAATTGTTTAAGGCAAAGGATATTGGATAGGGCCACGCGCGAATGCAAAATATCACCTACGATGACCACCTTTTTACCGGCTACCTCGCCATAACGTTCGCGGATAGAGAAGGCATCCAGCAAGGCCTGGGTAGGGTGCTCGTGCGCGCCGTCGCCGGCGTTTACGATCTGGGCCTTTACATGCTTGGCCAAAAATACCCCGGCCCCTGCGTAAGGGTGGCGCATCACCACCATATCCACTTTCATGGCCAGGATGTTGTTCACGGTATCAACAAGCGTTTCCCCTTTGCTAACCGAAGACGATGATGCCGAGAAATTCACCACATCCGCAGATAGCCTTTTCTCAGCCAGTTCGAACGATAAACGGGTACGGGTAGAGTTCTCGAAGAATATATTGGCGATGGTTACATCGCGCAGCGAAGGTACCTTTTTGATGGGCCGGTTAAGCACCGTCTTAAAATTATCAGCAGTTTCGAATATCTTTTCGATATCCGAAAGGTTCAAATCTTTAATTCCTAAAAGATGCCTTGTACTTAATGCCATGTGTTTCTAAAATATCATTTTACCACCCCGTCATTGCGAGGCACGAAGCAATCTCTAAGCTTTGCATGTCCGCCCTGCCCGTCGGGAGATTGCTTCGTTCCTCGCAATGACGCTGGGTTTTATTCTTCTCTCGCCTCCGATACCAGCACAATCCTATCTTCTCCGTCGGTTTCTTTCCAGCTTACTACTACCTTTTGCGATGCGATGCTGTCTACTTCTATCCCCACGTAATCGGGCGCAACAGGTATGTGGCGCGAGTAGCGGCGATCTACCAGGGTGAGCAGTTCCACTTTTTGTGGCCTGCCGAAGGCTTGCATGGCATCCATGGCGGCGCGGATGGTGCGGCCTGTCCATAGTACATCGTCCATCATGATTACCTTTTTACCTTCGATGATGAAATCTATCTTGGTTTGATTGGGTACCAGCTGCGTTTCGCGTCTGCGGAAATCGTCGCGGTAAAAGGTTATGTCGAGGTCGCCCTGCAGTATTTTGCTTTCCGGAAGTATTTTCCTGAGTTCTTCGGCCACGCGGTAGGCTAAATAAATGCCCCGTGGCTGTATGCCAATCAGTGCCGAACCCGAAAAATCGTTATGATTTTCGATTAACTGACGACATAAACGCTGTATAGTAATTTGAAATTTCTGACCGTCGAGCAGCGTTAGATTTTGCATCGTTTGGGTGGATTTGGGCAAAAGTAGCAAATAGTTTTGAGTTTTGGGGATGATTTGTTTTGCACGCAAAGGCGCAAGGCCGCAAAGATTTATTGTAGAGACGCAATATTTTGCGTCTGCCGGGCGAAATACAAAAAACACATCCTTGTTACATTATCCTCCCGATATTATATTTATCTTCATCCGTTATTTTCAACACATCACAATCAAATGAAACTGCTTTATAAAATTTCTTTAGCTGCCGCGCTTACCTGCGCAGCTATTGCACCTGCCTTTTCGCAAACTGAAGTTATCGAAAGGCTCCCTACCGATTACCTGAGCAAGGAATTCCATGCCGGCAGGCGCCAGGCCCTGCGCGATAAGATGCCCGCTAACTCGGTTGCGGTTATATTCGCTTTCCCGGAGGAGGTTTTCTCTAACGACGTAAACTACGTTTACCACCAAAACCCCGACCTTTATTACCTCAGCGGCTACAAAGAGCCAAACGCCATGCTGCTGGTATTTAAGGATATGCAGGGTAGCGGCAGCAACGCCTACAACGAAGTGCTATTTGTGCAGAAACGCGATGCCGCCCGCGAGCAGTGGACGGGCAAACGCTTAGGCGTTGAAGGCGCAAAAAATAAACTTGGCTTTAAAGATGCCTATAACAGTGCCGAATTTGCGGCCTTCGCTATCGATTTCAAAAAATTCGCTACTATTTTGTACGATGGCATCCCCGGCGACGTGGGTGCGGATGTCTCTAAAGGCAGCCTGAGCGATCTGGTGAGCATTTTCAGAACCAAAGCCGGCATCAAGGATGCCGATAAAGGCCTGCTTGCCGATCTTACCCTGATTGCCCAACGTGGCACACCAAAAAATATCGACCGTATTTTGACTTATCTGAAACCTAAGCTGGAATTGGATGCTTATAAAAACAACGCCCTGATACAGGCATTGGTAGCCAAACCCGATTCTGCAACCCTGGCCGATTTTAAAGCCAAGGTAGCGGCAGATATGGGCGGCACCGTACTTTACGATGATGCCTTAACCCAACTGCGCGGCGTAAAAACGCCTGAAGAACTGGCCCTTATTAAAAAGGCGGTACAGATAAGCAGCTTTGCCCATGCCGAAGCCATGCGCGCCGTAACCCCTGCAATGAGCGAGCGCGAACTGGAAGGCATTATGCTATACGTGCATAAAAAATACGGTGCCGAAGATGAAGGCTACCCACCAATTGTAGGCGCAGGCGGCAACGGCTGTATTCTGCATTATGAGGAAAACAACGCCACAGCCGTACAAAACCAACTGGTGCTGATGGATGTTGGTGCCGAATACCATGGTTATTCTGCCGACGTCACCCGTACCTTCCCGGCCAACGGCAAGTTTACCGAGGAGCAAAAAGCTATTTACCAGATTGTATATGATGCGCAGGAAGCGGTGTTCGCCTTATGCAAAGCAGGCGTGCCGTACTCACAACTGGAACTTAAAACCCGCGAGGTACTTGCCGCCGGCTTAATAAAACTGGGCCTGATAAAAACAGCAGCCGAAGTAAGCAAGTACTACCCGCATGGCGTATCGCACCACATAGGGCTTGATGTGCACGATAAAGGCGCTTATGGCGGCCCTCTGGAAGAAGGCATGGTAATCACCGTGGAGCCGGGCATCTATATCCCCGCAGGCAGCCCGTGCGACCGTAAATGGTGGAACATAGGCGTGCGTATAGAAGACGATATACAGATAGGCAAAGACAAAGGCATCAACCTATCCGCAGATGCGCCACGCAGCTGGCAGGAGATAGAGAAGGTAGCATTGCAAAAAAGCATCTTCGATGCGGCGAAGTTCCCGGCATTGAAATAACCTGCTCGCCTATTTAAACACAAAACGCGCAAAGAATTTGCGTAACGATTAGCACAAGGGCACAGAGAATATTCTTTGTGCCCTTTGTGCTTTTTTACTTGGTGGGCTTTGCTGTTATAAAAAATCAAGCCATTGATTTTCAAATGCTATTACCTATATTTACCTAAATCATCTGCCTAAGCCCATGTTAAAACCGGGTACCTTTCTTTGTTTCATTAAAGCCACTTTTTGGGCGGCGTTTTGCCTCTGCATTTTAGTAGGCCAGGCAGTTTTTGCCCAGTCCGTTAAATCAACCGATACCATACCCACCCTCAACCGGGTCGAAAAACTTTACCTGCAGTTCGACAGGCCGTATTATACCACCTTTGATACCATTTGGTTTAAAGCCAATTTATTCAATGCAACAACCTATACGCCGTCGCGGTTAAGCAATAAAATATATATCGAACTCATTAACGATAGCAGTAAGGTATTCAACCGCTTTGCTATCCCACTGGTATCGGGATTGGGGCAGGGCCATATCGCCCTTGGCGAAGGCATAAAAGATGGGCTCTATACCATCCGCGCCTACAGTAACTGGATGCAGAATTTTGGTAGCGACGTGTTTTTCAGCAAGCAATTTTATGTAGGCAAGCCATCTACTCAAGGCGGCTGGCTCGTAAACGAGCAGCATACTATAACAGAAAGCGCAAAAGGCATTGAGGTTAACCTCGCCTTACAATTGAGCACCCTCGCCCGGGCTATTATTCCCTACCGGGATATTGAATTAAGACTAACCGAAGGCAAGAAAACGATATTCAAGAACAATTTACTTACGTCTGACGGCGGGAAAACTACGGCTAATTTCATCCTGCCGGATAAAGCCGACACGCGTAAACTTGTGCTTATCATTACCGATAAAACCACCCAAAATAAGTATAGCTTCCCCTTTTACCCCGGCGGGCAAATGCAAAACATCGATCTGCAATTTATGCCCGAGGGTGGCAAATTGGTGGCCGGGCTTGCATCGCGCGTGGCGTTTAAAGCCATTGGCGAAGATGGTTTAGGGGTAGATGTGCGGGGCAAAATTGTGGATAGCCATGGCAACGAGGTTAGTGCTTTTACCAGCACACATAAAGGAATGGGGATTTTTATGCTACTGCCGGTAGCAAATGAAACCTATTCAGCAAAATACGAGGTGAATGGCATTGTGCACACAGCCGCGTTGCCATTAGTTGCACCTGCAGGCTTAACCCTAAGAGCAGATAATTTGTCGCTTACCGATTCTATTTTAATCTCTGTAAGAGCAACACCTGGCTTTGCTGCGCAAAACAAATCATACAAATTAATAGTGCAGTCGGCAACTGAAACTTATGTAGTGGTGCCGTTTAACTTAAGTACAGGGTATTGCAACATCCATTCGCCCAGGGACGGGCTAAGCTCGGGAATCGTCAGCTTTACCATACTCGATGACATGGGTAACCCATTATGCCAGCGACGGATTTTTATTGACAACCACGACCGCCTTAACCTGGATGTTATCAGCAGCCAGCCGATACATCAGCCAAAAGACAGCGTCTCCCTTACCCTTCATGCGTGCGACCCCCAGGGCGCACCAATAATCGGCAGCTTCGCGGTTTCGGTAACGGACGATGCCTATATCAATGGTAAGGCGGGTACGGATAACATCGTTAGCCATTTGTTGCTTACCTCGGAACTGAAAGGCTACGTAGAAGATGCCGCCTGGTACCTCACCACTACTGATGCCGGCAAAGCAGCAGCGTTGGATAACTTAATGCTTGCGCAAGGTTGGGCGGCGTACGATTGGGCCAGTGTGCTGCAATCCACCAAACCGCCTAAATTTTTAGCCGAGCCTGATAATAGCCTGACCGGAAACCTGCGCAACCTTTTTAACAAGCCCGTGAAAGATGCAAAGCTAAGCCTGTTTTCGATAAACAAAAAATACGGCCTTGTTTTATACGACACCGTTAGCAACGCACAGGGCGAGTTTACTTTCAGCAACCTGCCTGTGTTTGATACCATAGCATACACCTTAAGGGTTAACAACAAAAAAGGTAATGCATCTACCGCCGACATCCATTTAAACACTTTTACACCCGCCAAAGTTGAGGAGGACGGTATCCGCCCTATGCCCTGGTTTGTGCACCTTACCGATAGCCTGATGCTGGGCTACTTTAATCGCCCGCAACCCGAGCGCGTGCCCGGCATAGATATGAAAGAGGTAAAAGGAACGCTGTTAAAGGAAGTAAATATAAAAGAACGAAAACCCTATGTAAAGGCTGGCGGGATGACAGGTTCCCTGGTAAAAGAAATAACCGAAGCAGAATTGATGGAGGCCGGCAAGATGACGCTGTATGACCTGCTATCGCACAAACTAAACGGTTTTGGCCTTAGCGCCCTTTACAAAGAAAGCCTATTTTCAAAACCTACCATGCACGATAAGCCCGCTCTTGTCAAAGGCATAGATATGATATATGACATAATAGTAGACGGATTAGGGAGCAATGTGATGACCGGCTCAACGTCTACGATAGACGTCCCCATTGGCGACCCACAATCTATGATAGACCTAATGCGTTACATTGGCGCAGATGACGTGAAGGATATAAAAATAGCCGACGGCCTAAGAACATTCATCACCGTAACTACACGCAGCGGTAATAGCTATTATACCCGTACATCGCCTAATGTAGTGGCCTACAGGCCCATCCCCTATTGTTTGCCAAGGCAATTTTACCGGCCCCGCTATACGGTTAATAGCACCGCACCTATTGCCCCCCGCCCGACAGTACACTGGGAACCCAATTTAATCACCGACAAAAACGGCAAGGCAACGCTATCCTTTTACGCGGCAGATAAGCCGGGAACCTATACGGTTACTATTGAAGGGACGGATATGAACGGGAATTTTGGGTATCAAATGAGTAAGATAGTGATATCCCCGCCGTTGGCGGCAAATAAAAGCAGCGCAACAAGGTAAGCTCTTACCCAAAAAGTACGCAAATCGCTCAAAGCTCTATAATCTCTGTGAACCTCCGTGTTTTTTCTCTGCGTGCTCTGTGGTTAAAAAAACAGAAAGCTTAAATCATCACCCAACAAAAAAGCCCTCCCGATTGCTCAGGAGGGCCTATATTTTAAACCTTAAGAGGATTAAACCTCTTCGGTTTCTTCTGTTTCGGCAGCAGCTTCAGGTTCAGCTTTTTTCGCCGGTGCAGCAGCAGGGGCTTTTTTAGCCGCTTTGCTTTCTGCGCCTTCCATTTGCTCTTTTAACTGAGCCAATACGCTAAGATCGCCTAAAGTTGATTTCTCTACAGATTCTTTCACTTTCTTCACCGCGTTGTTAGCAGATTTTGCTTCTTTCTTACGGTTTTCAAATTCCTGCACACGAGCGTCAGCGCGAGCTTCTTCCCATATACGTGAGTGTGAAATAACGATACGTTTGTTCTCTTTGTTGAATTCGATGATCTTGAACTCAGCAGCTTCTTCCGCTTTTACAGGTTTGCCGTCTTCTTTAATCAAATGTTTGGTTGGGGCAAAGCCTTCAACACCATAAGGTAAAGCTACGATAGCACCTTTATCGGTTACTTTGATAACGGTACCTTCGTGTATCGAATCGATAGTGAAGATAGTTTCGAAAGTATCCCAAGGGTTTTCTTCAAGCTGTTTGTGGCCTAAGCTCAGTTTGCGGTTATCGATATCAAGCTCTAATACAACCACGTTCAATTTTTCGCCAACCTTAGTAAATTCGTTAGGGTGGTTTACTTTTTTAGACCATGAAAGATCAGAGATGTGGATCAAACCGTCGATGCCGTCTTCCAGTTCAACAAACACGCCAAAGTTGGTCATGTTTTTAACTGTAGCAACGTGGGTAGTACCAATTGCATACCTGGTACCGGCATTTTGCCAAGGATCAGGAGTTAATTGTTTGATACCTAAGCTCATTTTGCGGTCGTCGCGATCTAGGGTCAATACCTGAGCCTCAACCTCGTCGCCCACTTTCAGGAATTCCTGAGGGTTGCGCAGGTTTTGCGACCACGACATTTCTGATACGTGGATCAAACCTTCAACACCCGGGATAATTTCCAGGAACGCGCCGTAATCAGCAACGGTAACAATCCTGCCTTTAACTTTAGAGCCGATAACTAAATCAGTATCAAGCGATTGCCAAGGGTGCGGGGTAAGTTGTTTCAAGCCTAAAGCGATACGTTTTTTCTCGTCGTCGAAATCAAGCACAACAACGTTGATTTTTTGATCTAATGCCAATACTTCGCGTGGGTGCTCTATGCGGCCCCAAGATATATCGGTAATGTGCAGCAAGCCGTCTACGCCACCAAGGTCGATGAATACACCGAAATCGGTAATGTTTTTAACGGTACCTTCCAATACCTGGCCTTTTTCAAGCTTAGCAACGATTTCTGTTTTTTGGTTTTCCAAATCGTCTTCGATAAGCACTTTGTGCGATACCACAACGTTTTTAAACTCGTGGTTTATCTTAACAACTTTGAATTCCATTGTTTTGCCCACGTAAACATCATAATCCCTGATAGGTTTGATGTCGATTTGTGAACCTGGTAAAAAGGCTTCAACGCCCATTATGTCAACAATCAAACCACCTTTGGTGCGGCTTTTTACAAAACCGGTGATGATTTCATCGTTATCCAGAGCCGAATTAATACGCTCCCATGATTTTTGTGTTTTAGCACGTTTGCGCGATAATACTAACTGACCGTTAGCATCTTCCTGCGACTCAACGAATACTTCAACCGTATCGCCGATCTTCAGATCAGGCGTATCACGGAATTCAGAAACCGATACCAAACCGTCAGATTTGAAGCCGATGTTCAAAACAACGTCTTTGCTGTTGATATTTACAACGGTACCCGTGATAATTTCGCCTTTGGTGATAGAACTGAAAGTACCATCATACAATTTCTCTAATTTCTCGCGGTCGCTATCGCTGTAGTTACCAAATTTTTTGTCGTCTGCATCCCAGTCGAAATCCTCAAGGGGTGCAACTGCGATTTTAGATTTGATTTCTTCGATTGATATCGAATCAGCTTCTGATTCAATAGTTTCTTTTTCTGCCGAGGCTGTAACTGTACCCAGTTCAGCTTCTTTAGCTTTTAATTCTTTTTCTGCTTCTTGTTTTTTTGCCATTAATAAATTTTACTCCTTTTTCCCAACACTCGTTTGGGACTGCAAAGGTACGGATATAATTTTTATAGATAAAAATATTTTTATTGTTAAATATTGATTTTTAGGCGGTTTTTACGGGGAATTTCAGGCGAAGCTTGCTCCGGAGAGGAATTATTGATGAGGTGGTAAGTGTTAAAATCTTTAGAACAAGATTTTGCACTAAGTACTTAAATATTATGGCGTTGCCTGCGTTAGCGCTTTCCGCTGCAAATCCTCGCCCTTGCCTACGCTCGGCCCCTCCCGCGGCTGTGGGTTTTCCGCTGCAATCGCTAACGCAGGAAATGATGGCTTTAATTTGAGGCTATTTATCAGAATAGTGACCTATGGCGGAAACCACTGTCACCGTAATGATTTGATCTTCAATAAAATATACTAGCCTGTCTTTTTTATTGATTCTCCTGGACCAATATCCGGCCAGGTCGTGCTTTAATTTTTCCGGTTTTCCTGTGCCTGTCTCGGGGTGATCATACAGTTCAGATATAATAACCTCAGCTTTTTTGATAGATGCTTTATCTCCTGACCTTTGAATGGCTAATAAGTCTTTAGCGGCATTATTGGAAATAATTACCCTAAATTTTCCCATATTGATTTATTGGGATCAAGTGTTATGAATTTACCATCTTCCACTTGCTTTTTACTTTGCTTGATTTTTTTAACGAAATCAGGATTGTACGGGCTTTTGGTAGTTTCAAAGTCCATTTTAAGTGCTTTAGCGAATGCTTTTATAGCAGACAATTGCTCATCGTTTTTTGGGTGCACAATCACTGTTTCCATAAACAAATTTAATAAATACCATTAGCCACACAAAATCTATTTTTCTCATAACTTCTCCCCTATCTCCTCATATATCTCCATAAAACTATCCAGCAAACCCATGCGGTAAGCTAACACAACCTCCGTCATAGCCGTTTGGTGCTCCGACGTAAACGGGTCGCGCCATACGCGCATGCAAATACGTTTGAGGGCATAAGTAACCTGGCCAAGGTTAGCATAGGTATGCAGGTAACGACTTCTTTTGAACTCAGCGTAAAACTCCCCGAATATCGCAGGGTTCTTCATGCCCGCAAAAGCCAGGAACTCATTGATGACTTCGATATCGCAACTATCCAGATGGCCGTAAAAATCATCTACCACTACGCTGTTCGTAGTAATGAGCAGGTTATCCAATATCAACTCAATGGTAATATGCCCTAAAAAGAAAGGCTTTACCGGCGAGCCCGCTATGGCAGGCGTAAGCAGGTTTTTAAGCGCATGCGAGTGGCGCAGGAAAAACTCCGAGGAGTGGAAGTACTTATCAACCAGCAAATGTTTGTTCCAGCCTTGTATAATGGAGTTGATATGCGGATTGCTATGCACCAACTTTTCGGGATGCAGCACGATGGTTTTATCGGCATTCTTCAACAGATCGGGCAGTACGGTACCTAAGGTAAAGTAGCAGTCCGTAGTATCGCGGTCGAAGTAATAATGCGACAAAAAATTCATAAACAGGGGCTAAAATGTTGCGTCATCAGCAAGAAACGAAAAAATCGGCACATAAAAAAGGCTTTACACAGATGTAATGGCAATATCACCCTGCGTTTACACCAAGAGTACGCGAAAGCTTTTTTGGTTCCCCTCTTGAGAGGGGCGCGCTGGTGTGTGTTGTGGCGGGGTGTGTTCGCCACCGCGCAATTGCGTAAGAGAAAGTACAAAGGACACACCCCTCCACCCCTCTCAAGAGGGGAATCGCACATTCCCCCCGCTTTTTTTCCAACGCCTCATGTACTTACAAGGGCAAAAAGGCGCATTTACATTTACGTGCAACGTATAAACTACTATCTTTGCCGTCCCGATAGCTATCGGGATTGATAACATACACACAACATGAATTTTGTAGAAGAATTACGCTGGCGCGGCATGCTGCACGATATAATGCCCGGGACTGAAGAATTACTGAATAAAGGGATGGTTTCCGGCTATATCGGCTTCGACCCAACTGCCGATTCGCTGCACGTAGGCAGCCTGGCGCAGATCATGACGCTGATACACTTCCAGCGTGCCGGCCATAAGCCTTATGCATTGGTTGGCGGCGCAACCGGCATGGTAGGCGATCCATCGGGCAAATCTGCCGAACGTAACCTACTGAGCGAAGAAGACCTACAACACAACCTCAACGGCATTAAAAGCCAATTGGAGAAATTCCTCGATTTCGGCAGTGGCGAAAACAGCGCCCAGATGGTAAACAATTACGACTGGTTCAAAGGCTTCGATTTCCTCAACTTTATCCGCGATGTAGGCAAGCATATCACCGTTAACTACATGATGGCCAAAGATTCGGTAAAGAAAAGGCTGGAAGGCGAAACGGGCATGTCCTTCACCGAGTTTTCTTACCAATTGGTGCAGGGCTACGATTTTTACTACCTATGGAAAAATAAAAACTGCGCCCTGCAAATGGGCGGCAGCGACCAATGGGGCAACATCGTAACCGGTACCGAACTGATACGCCGCAAAGGCCGCGGCGAAGCGTTTGCACTAACCACGCAACTCATCAAAAAATCCGACGGCACTAAATTCGGAAAATCTGAAGGTGGCAACATCTGGCTTGACCCGGCAAAAACGTCGCCTTACCAGTTTTACCAGTTTTGGCTAAACACCGGCGACGACGACGCCAAATCATACATCAGGATATTTACGCTATTCGATAAAGAAACAATCGAAGCAATAGAGGCCGAGCACGATGCGGCCCCTCACCTGCGCACGCTGCAAAAAGCGTTGGCGAAAGATATCACCCTGCGCGTGCACGGCGAAGCAGGCTTTTTAAAGGCTATCAAATCAACGGAGTTTTTATTCGGCAATACCGGAATCGAGTTCTTAAGCGAACTTAACGACGATGAAGTGCTGGCGATATTCAGCGGCGTACCAAACTTTACCATCAGCACGGCTGAGCTCGAAGCCGGCGTGCCTGTAACCGATTTACTGGCAGCAAAGACGACAATTTTCCCATCAAAAGGCGAAGCAAAGAAAATGATACAGGGCGGCGGCGTTGCCATAAACAAAGAAAAAGTTGGCACGCCGGATGATATTTATAGTACTGCTAACCTTATCAATAACAAATACTTAGTGGTACAAAAAGGAAAGAGGAATTATTTTTTGATTGTGGCTGAATAATCGCAGTCCTGCTAAAGCAAAAGCCCTAAGCAGCAACAACTGTTTAGGGCTTTTATATTTTATGGCAATAAAGCGAATTAAAAATCGCTCAGTAAATCCAGCTTCTTGGCGTTGTACTCTTCCTGCGATATTAGCCCGTTTTCAAAAAGCATCTTTAGCCTCTTCAACTTCTCGGTCAACTCATCCTTTTTAGGCTCTTCCGGTGCAACAGATGCAGGCGGCGGGGTGGGCACAGGTGCCGGAGCAGCAACAGGCGGCTGATATACCGGCGCAGCGGGCTGGTAGGCAAGCGGCGCGGCTTGTTCTATCTGCATCGAACCGGATTCGGCGCGTTTTTCTTCCAGATCTCGCAGGCGACGGGCCTCGCGCTCGGCTTCTTTGCGCTCCTGTGCATATTGGTACAGTTTACGGGCTTGTACTTTGGGCAGGTAATCCACACCCATTTCGGCACCATTGGTTGTTTTTACGCTGAATATGGCACCTATTATTTCTTCGCGGGTGTAAACATCTACGATATCCTTCCATACAAAATCCACAAATTTGATGGACAGCCCCAGGTTTGCCGGGGTAAAAAACAAGATACGCTTGTTGGTAAGCGCAATACAATCGGGAAACAGGTTCACTATCGGTTTCTTTTGCACCGCTATGTATAATATCTCCTCGCCGGTAGACAGCAAATCTACCAGGCGGCCGTAAATACGTTCAACGGCTTTGGGGTCTTGTTCTTCCTTTAAGAATTTCTCTATCATGATGATGGTTGATATTTTGTATCGGCGGCAAAAATAACAATAATATGCCGCTTGTAAATATACGTTTTATACCGAAAAAAACTTCCGGCACGTTACCTCAACAAGGTAATGTATGTTTTAAGCATATGGCTCAACCCATCGCCCATGGTGTACTTGGCAACCAGGTAATATATGCCCGCTGATGCCGGCTTGCCCCTATAATTGCCATCCCAACCACCGTTAAGGTTTCTCGAGTGGAAATATTGCTCGCCCCATCGGTTGTATATAAAATATTCAACGCCAATGGGGTTGCTGTTTTGGTCGGGCCGGAAGGTATCGTTCACGCCATCGCCATTGGGCGTAAAGGTGTTGGGGAAGGTAACCATATCGCAGCGGTCCTGCCCTATGGTTATGTCCAGTTCGTCTAATATACAGCCCTCTGCAGTCAATACCGTGAAATGGTTGCTGCCCGGCACCAGCCCCTTTATGGTTTGCCCTATGGCGTAAAGGTTTGCCCCATGCTTTATTTTAGTTGCGCCTTTTAAATCGCCGGCGGCAATAAAGGTTATCTGCCCCAGGGCGGTACAAACCGCATTCCGCATGGTATAAGTTAGTGCAGGCTTGTTTATGGCCGAAAGTGCAGGCACCAATACTTGCCGCTCTTTGCGGTCGCCGCCGGATGAGGTTACCACCAGCGTATAAGTCCCGGGCGGCACATTGGCGAAGGAATTGCTCAAACCTGTAACGCCATTAAGCGAATAGGTGTAAGTATCGGGATGTGGCGTGGTAATAACGGTTACGTTGGCATTGTTGTAATTGATGCATTCCTGCAAAAACTGTATGTCGGTAATTGCTATGGGAGGACAAACATCCTGCTCCAGCACGTAATCCTTTTCATCAATAAGGCAGCCATTTTTGTTGATGATGGTAAAATGGTAAGTACCTGCCGCCAACCCGGTAAACTTATGCCCAAACTCGTAAACGGCGTTATTGTACTGAATAGCATAGGCGGTGTTGCCGCTTGCGGTATTGAGCGTAATCTCGCCGGGCACATCGCATACAGGGTTCTTTTTGGCAATACTGATTATAGGATTATTCAGGCTGTAATCGGGGATTACAAAGTCGGCTTCGACGGGGAGTTCGCCCCCATTGGAGGTAATGGTAAGATGGTAATTGCCAGGCACAAGCGGGGCGATGATGCCCGAGGTATTGCTTTGGCCGGTATTGAGTGTGTAGGTGTATTCGCTGGTGTGCGGCTTGCATATCACCTGTATGGTGCCTTTATTTATCGCCCCGCATTCCTGGTTTATTTTAAGTTCCTGCAGGTCGATCACGGGCGCTATACCATTTTCGGTACTGCTGGCTGCGTCATAAACGGTGAACGGCAGGGTGCCAATGGTGCCTTTCACGGTTTTGGCATCCATATCAAGCTCCAACAGGTCGGTGCCGGATGTAAGGCTGCCCGCAAGCGCATATACTTTCAGTCCACCATTCTGAAGCACGGCAGCCAGGCCCAGAATAGATCGGTTAGGGATTGGGATGTAAAGGCTTGCAACCGCCGGGTTGTTGAGCGGTATCTTTACGATACCCTCAAAAGCCGCCATGTATAATTCATCTTTATAAAACATCAGGTCGCCTGCAGACTGGAAGGGCATGTCGCCTAAATAAACCGCCGCCGATGCCCCTGGTGCCAACGAAAACAGCTGGCTACCTGCTGCGTAATACACCACGCCATCTTTATCCACTGTGAGCGAATTGGCGGGGGCAGTTATGGGCAAAGAGATACAGTCGCTTACCGATGGTGTGCTGCCATCGGTAAGAGTGGCTTTCATCAAAGTGCTATAGGTTAGGTTATAATAAAGCGTATTTTGATACATTGCTATAGAGAAATAACCATTGCCGCATCCGGTTACATCCTGGGTTACCAGGCCGTTGCCTGTTATAGTAACCCGTTTAAGCTCCTGGTTGCTGGTATTTACGTAAAAAGTTTGGCCATAGGCGGCCGCGAGGATGCTCACCAGCATCGCGAATAAAGCAATCGTCTTTTTAATAAGGGGAGTTATCACGGGCGACAAGTTCAGGGACTTAAATATGCTGTAAGATACTATTTTGAAAAGACGCCTGCAATACATAGGCACCATTACGTGCATTGACGGGCTAACCCACCAATAAGTTACAACCACGGATGTCGGAATTATCGAAACGGCCCAAAACCTCAAAAGAACCATCGGCATACACCTTGCCCAAATCTTGCGTGGCTATGAACGAGCAGGAATTGATGTTGGCCAGATCGATAATGTTTACGCCACCTGTTTTGCCATCACCAACCATTGTAAGTGGGTCGTTGGTATCGCGGGTGATAACCTTCATCCAGGGCGGGCAATTAAATATCCCCTCCCCTTTGGAGTACGCTTGCGACAGCAGCTCCGTCATCCCGTATTCCGAATGGATGGTGCTTACGCCGAAACCTGCGCAAAGCGTGGCATGCAGTTCCTCACGTATCATCTCTTTTCGGCGGCCTTTCATTCCACCTGTTTCCATAACGATAAGGCCTGGGAAATCTATTTGGTACTGCTCCACAAAATCAAGCAGGGCAAAGGTTACGCCAATGAGTAAAGTGGGCTTGCCTGCCTCTTTTTGTGTGAGTAAGTTATTATAAAGCTCCTGGTGATTGTATAAAAAGAAACCACTATCCGCATTAGCAGATTCGGTTATCATATCCTGCGCCATATAAATAAGCGAGGACCCTTCGCGCTCCAGGTAGGCCGGCAACAGGGCAAGCACGGTATAATCTGTAATGTCTCCGTAGAATAAGTTGAAGGCCCGCCTAAAGCTTTGCACATACCAGCTTACATCGGTAACCGTGTGGCTGCTGGTAACCATGCCGGTGGTACCCGAACTGGTGAATACCACGTTAGGTTCTGCATCACCCGTAACAATCCGGTGCGATTTAAAGAACTCAACCGGCATGAAGGGTATTTGCGCCAGCTCAAAAACCAGCACGGGGTCTATTCTCAGGCCATCAATAAATGCCTTGTAAGCCGCACAATTGGCCGCCTGGTACCTGAATACCTGCAAGGCCGCATCCTCGAATGAGGCTTGGTTATTTAAAGTGAATATGGTTTCTTTACCCGGCTTGATCATGCTTTTGCAAAGATAAGGAAGATGCGTCAGATGTGCGGATTTCAGATTTCAGATGTGCAGATGATGCATGTTGGCGCGCAGTGATTGTCCAGTTTTATTTTATAGAAATTCTGGACAAATCCTGTAAAATCGGGCCGGGCCCGGAAAGGCCGACCTACCGTGATGTTGCCCTGCCACAGGCTTAAACTTGTTGAAACGTCGCTGAAAAACCCGCGTTTTTCTGTGTTTTTCTGTGTTTTTCTGCGTTTTTCTGCGTTTTTCGGAATTTTTTTGGGTTTTTCTGTAAAAGTATAAAAGGCCGAAATTTGCATGGAATGGCTGTTTTTGGCTAAATTCCGCCTGTACGGCCTCAAAAATATTTCCAGCTTTTTCTAACTTTTCGACACTTTTCTAAGCTGATTTTCCAGAAAATTCCAGGCGGGAAAACATCTCGATGTGCAGATTTCAGATGTGCAAATATGCAGATTTGGAATACGGCAGATGTTTCAAAAGTACCTGCACCTGACCTACATCTGCATATCTATCGGTTTCCGCAATCCACCGACATTTGCACATCTGAAATCTGCACATCTGCACATCCGCCAGCATTTGCACATCTCCCAGGCGTAACAAATCGGCCATTTTTGAGTTATTATAGCTAAAGACAATCAATAATTACACATCATTCTTATCTATCATGAAAGCTATTAAATTTTTAAGATTGCCGCTTCTCTTAAGCGCATTCTTTATACTGGCATCGGCCAAACCGGTTTCTACCGAAAAAGGCCTCGAGAAGATACACCAGGCTACCAACGTATTAAAAGCCTTCGGCGAGATGAAAGAAAGCATCCCGAGCGAATTGCTTAAGGAGTACGAGGGCATCGTTATCGTACCAAAGCTCATCAACGCAGGTTTTGGCATAGGCGGCAAACGCGGACAGGGCCTGGCTATGGTAAAACTGCCCGGCGGCAAATGGAGCGACCCTGTATTCGTTACCCTTACGGGCGGCAGCTTCGGTTTTCAAATAGGCGTACAATCGGTAGACCTTGTTTTGGTTTTCAAGAACAAAGGGGTACTCACCAAAGTTAAAAACGGCGATTTTACCATCGGCGGCGATATATCTGCCGCGGCCGGCCCGGTTGGTCGCAGCTCTACTGCCAGCACAGACCATAAGCTGGAAGCGGAAATTTACTCCTACTCGCGCAGCAAAGGCTTGTTTGCCGGCATCAGCGTAAACGGATCTAACCTGGCTATCAACAAAAGCCTCAATGCCGATTTTTATGGCGAGGGCGTTACCTCGGCACAGATTTTCGAACGTGCTACCAGCACCGAAAGTGCCATCGCCGAGTTGAAAACCACATTGAATTCGTTTGAATAATAAGCGATATCTTAAAACGAAAACGCCCGGGCAATGTGCCGGGGCGTTTTTTGTTTCCATGCTTTTTAGGGCGTATATACTACCGTAAGTATTTCCATTTGCTCATCCCTCCCTTTTAAATTATGCTGCCCGAGGGATTTTGTATGGAAAAGAAAGCTTGGCCCGAGGACTTTCGCGAGGGGACCAGAGATGAGTATATCCACATCGAACTGGTTGCACAGGCCCTGTATGCGGGCGGCTGTATTGAGCACATCGCCGGTAAAAATGATTTCCTTTTTTAACACACCTATCTCGCCGGTGGTAACCATGCCATAATGCAGGCCTGCTTTAAAGCCGGGCAGCAATCCAAAACGCGCTTCGTATTTTGATGCCTGCTGCGCCAGGGCATTTTTCATCGCAAAGAAACACCCGATACAGTCGTTGTTTTGCACGGTCTTGAGTTTCCAGGAGATAATCATTTCGTCGCCGGCGTATTGGTATATCTCGCCCTGGTAATCTATCACCGGCTCGGACAGGTCGGCAAAATATTCTTTGAGCATCTCGAAGTATCTTACGTGGCCCAGTTTCTCGGCAATCGTCGTGGATGAACGCATATCCAAAAACATGAATATCCTCTCTTCCTGTACCGGGCGGTGGTATTTCCCCAAAAAGAAATTACGCAGGGCGGCGTGGCCGATGCTAGCGCTTACCTCGGTATAAAATTGCGTAACCAAAATAATGGAAGCGATGTAAATAGTGACGCTTAACATGGAATAGTTGGTAAAAAAAATCCATGCAGTGTTCCAGAACGCTTTCCGACCCACTGCGATTACCATGTCGGGTGCTGTGCCGATGAAAGTAATGACGAGGAAGCACAGTATTATCAGGAGATAGACAAGCGATTTGTAAAGGATTTTTTTAGTGAAGCTTTTTTTGACGAACCACTTATTGAAACAAAAAACCTCCAGCACGCCCATAATTAAACCGGTTACCAAGGCCGCAATTGGCATGGTAATGATATTCCTCGTAAAAAAATAAGGGTTGCCGGTGGATGGGTAATAATTCAGCTTGCCCAGCAGGCCACGCTCCAGCAGGGTGTAAACCAAACTGAATACCAGCCACAGCACGCCGAATGGCACGATGCGCAGGATATTCCGTTTGGCTTTGGGCGAGAGCATTGTCATAAAAATCCGGTTGTAGCAAGGTATCGTTCTTTAGGCGTAATTGCAAGTTAAGCTGTAGGCTACTCCTGCCGCTCAAAATCCTCAATTTCGCCTAAAAATTGGTATGCGGCATTGGCCTGATACCAGCCGGAGCCCATTAATAAAGTTTTGGCAACTGTAGAGTTTATATTTTTTGAACTTAATTTATTAATGAGCCATAAAGCCAGGGGCAATAGAATTATATCAAAGGCCACGTTTGATAAAAAATAAGCCTTATGTGCGGGTTCCATAAAATCAACATTAAAAATCATTTTGCCGGCCAATAGTAACAGCAAAGGATATAATGGAAAGAGTATCAGAATATATCTAACGTAGATAACAATGCTCAATTTAAGTTGCTCTATTTTCTTCTGAATCGGGGCTACGGCATTATCAAACCCCATATCAACTTGTCTTATAATTACTAGCTGTTTAATAACATACACCAGGAATAGGATAAATAATAACCCAATGGCTGTTGCGGGCAAACTAAACTGTGGTATGCGCCAATTGTCGGCTGCAAAATTGCCGAGATATAGTATTGCTGGTATCAGCATCAGCAGCTCTATCATTTTCAGGTAAAATAGCTTGCTAAGCTTACTCTTTGCTCTGTCGAATTTCAGTTGTTTTAAAAGTTGCATATTCATTTGTAGGTTTTTATCCAGTTTGCGGTCGTACTCGGCCCATATATTTTGTAATTCCTGTAGTTCCATGGCTTCTCTGTATTTTATTGTTTGTTGAATTGTTGCTTGAGGTGTTGTTTGATGCGGCTTATTTTGGTGGCCACGTTGGTTTCGGTGATGCCGAGGATGTCGGCCATATCCCGGTAACTATTGTTATCTAGGTAGAGGATCATCAGCGCCTTGTTCAGTTCGTCCAATTGGTTGATGAATTGGTGCAATAGGGTAACCTTCTCATCCAACTGGCGGGTGGTATCAGCATCATCAGCTATCTCGAAAATGGCCTCGTTGATGGATATCGTAGCAGATTGCCTTTTATGATGCGAACGGTAGAATGAGATAGCGGTGTTGAGCGCTATGCGGTACATCCAGGTGGAGAGTTTGTACCTGTCGTTGTAATTGGGGTAAGCGTGCCAAAGCTGTATAATGACTTCCTGCACCAGATCCTTACGGTCCTCCTCATCCTTGCAATAGGTATTGCAGACTTTAAAAATCAGCTTTTTGTTCTGCTGAATGAGTTGTAAGAACTGGTCTTTATAGGCCTGCGGTGTCATTGGGTGATTTCTTTATACCATTATTCGCAGGAAGAGGAGAAAAATCACATGGGGTGAAGGAATTTTCTTTTTAAAATTTCCAGAAGCTTCTGTTTAAGCAAAATCGTTCAAGTGCTCTAACACAAACTTCAGGTTACCATTAACCGGAATTATTTCGAATGGGTCATGGGTTATTTTATATACGTTTTTTTCTAAATCAATGCCAATGAAATCGCCATCGCCAAGGTCTATAAGATGAAAATAGGTCTTATTATTTAAACTCACATTGTATACATCGCTAACGCTAACTAATTGCGTTTCATCGGGAGTTAAAATGCCTTTGATTTTTTCATAGTCGAGATTTTTAATGTATTCGATTTTTATCTTTTCGGTGTTGACCGTTTTAGCATCCAACTTAAACTTTCCCCTGTTATTTAACGAATACCCATTGATGACCCCCGACGAAACATAAATGGTGTATTGTAGATTCGTCTTGGTGTTTATGTCCGGAACAGTAATACCCGTTATTTTGTATTGACCAACATTCTTCTCGCTAAATTTCGAGAAGACTTTAGAATTAAAAGTAAATGCGTTATAACCAGGAATATCGCTTGCGCCAATTAATACCCCTCTGAATATCCCAGCCTGAACTTGTTCAGTAAGCTTTTCATATCCATGCGGAAGAGATTTAAGAGATTCCAGCAGCATCTCTATTTCCCATGCCTCAATCTTTGTTCGCTTAAATAATCCAAACATCGGTTTGCCAACTATCGCTTCGCTTCCTTCTCAAACACCCTTTTCACCAAAAAACCCGACATCGCGCTCATCCCCCCTATCAAGCCACCAATCAGAACCGTAACCAACAGCAACAGCAACCAATGTGATAATTGAAACAGGTGCGCAACGCGGGTAGCCAGGATGTTCTCGTTCGGCAAGCTTTTCAGCAGGGCCAATGCCAGCCAGGCCAATGCCAATGCACCAAAGCCCGACCAAAAGGCATGGCCGGACGCTTTACCTAAAAATATTGCCGAGGCAAATGCAAATATGCAGGCCACCCACCAGGGCAATATAAACCCGCTTATAAACGATAATAAAAGTATCAGTGCGAATAACATAGGTTTATTTGCTAAGGGTTAAGGTTGTCTTGATTCGGGGCGATTTTTGGGTTGGCGATTGCAGGTACAGCAGTTCGTTTAGCTTGCCGTCTTTCCAGGTCTGTAGCATATCGTCGTAATAAAAGCTGCCTGGGTTGCCGCTTTGCCCGCCGGGTAATATGCCGTAGCCCTTTACCTGCGGGCCTAATTGCACCACCATGCGCCATGATGGCCCGTGCCCGTCGATAAGCGCGTTTACTGTTGAACCCGCACCACCGCTTGCAAAATTGCCCGAGCCAAAACCCGGCAGGTTGGCCAGATGCCGCACCTCAAAGGGTTTAACTTTACCCCATTGCCAGTTGCCGGGCTTGCCTTGGTCTTTTACTAATTTATCTACCGCTACGTTAAAGCTGCGGCTCAGTACATCTGCGGCAGTCTCTTTCGTAGAGGTATTTCTACTGTCGAACCATACGGAGTTTGGGTCTTTCAGCAATAATTCCTCTGTCCTGTCCATCGATGGCCAGTTGAGCGGCATATCCTTGTCAGAGAAATTATTTTGCCAGGTGGCCCGGTAAAAATTGCTCCACCAGTTGGTGAATATAGCTGCCCCTTCCGAATCGGCTGCCAAAAACTTATCCCATTTCTTAAGGATGTTGAGGGCTGTTGTTTGGTTCTCATCCAGCTTGCTGGCATCGAGATATTTGAGCATGGTGGGCAATATATCCTGCGCGCGGATGCTGTAAGTATCTGTTTGCAGAATACGCATGCTATCGGCAGTGGCTTTTTGCATCGCGCCGAGGCGGTCGTTAATACGCTTGCCACGTTGGTAGGGCGCAAACTGCCAGTTGATGTAATACGGGTAAGTTGGGTCGGTAGAGCTCTGGTTGGCCGAGCTTACGAAGCCGCGTGGCGGGTTCTTCACCGTTGGGTTCTGTTCAAAAGGGATAAAGCCATGCCAGTCGTTAGCCGGGTCGCCGCCATCCATCAGGAATTTGCCCTGGTCCTTATACTTCAAAGGAAGCTTGCCGTTTGGGGTAATGGCTATATCGTTATCAACAGAGGCGAATACAAAGTTTTGCGCCGGTGCGCTGAAGTATTTCAAGGCCTCGCGGTAGTCGGCATAATTGCTGCCGCGGTTAAGCAGGTAAAAGGTTTTAAACTCGTTGCTTTCGTCGTGCGCTATCCACTTTAAAGCATTGCCCACGGGGATATTATCGTGCCCTTTGGCCATACCTGCATTATCATAAACCACCGGGCCAAATCGCGTGTAACGCACGGTATCGATGATATCCCGCTGGCCTTTTACGGCAATTTTCTCAACGCGGAGGGTAACTTTGTTCCATTGATTGTTGTACCAGTATTCGTTGCGGCTTTCGTCTTTAAATTTCAGCTGGTACCAATCTAAAATATCAGCATCAACATTGGTTACGCCCCAGCTTATTTTTTTGTTATAGCCGATAACGATGCAAGGCGCACCGGGCAGTGATACCCCGTAAACATTTACGCCGGGCGCCGATAACTGCATCTGGTACCATATGGATGGGAAGGTCAGATCCAGATGCGGGTCGTTAGCCAAAATGGGATAGCCCGATGCGGTTTTGCTGCCATTAATGGCCCAGTTATTACTGCCTATGCCCTCTACCCTTTCCTTCATCTTCATGCCCGTAAGCAGCTGCGCTTTAAAGGCCGCAGGCGGCGCAGGAATGGGCAGCGGTTTAAAATCCCATTTGGTACCTACCGGGATGATAGGACTCTCGTGCATAGGGTAATCGGGAAATAAATCGTTGGTTATCTTTGCGYCAAACTTATTCAGTACATTGGTCATAGCCAGTTCGTTGGTGCCGCCGGCTAAAGTTTCAGACATCAGCTTGAGCAAAAACGCGCAATTGATGGGCTTCCATTCCTCTGGTGCGTAATCCAATAGTTTGAATTCAATAGGATAATCTCGTTTAGATAACTGGTGTACATAGCTGTTCACCCCATCGGTATAAGCGTTGATAACCACCTTCATCACGGGGTCCTTCATCATAGCTTTCAGGGTATTTTCGGCACCGTACACCATGCCCATGCGGCGGTGGTAACGGTCAACATCCAGTGCTTTTGCGCCCACTACTTCGGATAATCGGCCCGATGCGCTGCGGGTTTGGATGTCCATTTGCCAGAGGCGGTCGCGCGCTGTAATAAAGCCCTGGGCATAGTATAAATCGTGGTCGTTTTCGGCGAAGATGTGGGGGATGCGGTTATCGTCGTACTGTATGGTTACCTTGCCGGTAAGGCCATCAATCTTCAGTTCTTCGGCGGCATCTATGTTTTTGCTTTCGGCATTTTGCCAAAAACCGGTGGCCGGGTTCAGGAACTTGCCTATAGGCGGTATATCGCCAAATTTTGTTTGTAGTGCCCAAATGAGGGCTGTGGTAATTATTAATGAAACCAGTGCCTTAAAAATTTTCATCGGGATGGGAATGGTGAAGCAAGATAGGGAAACGAGCGCGATTATGCGCGGAAAGATTTGCCAAATTTAAAAAGTTGACAAATCTAAATTACTACTTACGTCATGTTGGACTTGTTTCAACACCCCATCATAAAAGTCGTCATTTGCAAAGCCATTTCGCATTGTGGCCAACTTGTAGATGGGGTACCGAAATAAACGGCATGACGTATTGATTAAAAAGCAGTCGTATCGCTGTATTTCGGCTTCCTCTTCTTATAATGCCGTTTAGCCTTTTTGGGCTGTGTTACTTTATTTTGCGCGCGTTGCGCTTTTCCTTCCTTGCGGAACTCCCATGGCGGGGTTGGGTTGGCATCTTGCCAAAGGCCCAGATGGCTTTGTCGGGCTTCTTGCTCCAGTGTGGCCAGTTGCGGGCTTTTTGAGTAGGCGAGGTATTGCCAGGCATAGCCATTTTTCACCAAGGCGTAATTTACGTTGGTGCCATCGGCCAATTCTACCTGACCTACCGTGCGACCGTACCTATCCTGCGTGTTGGCTATAAGCTTTACCTGCTTGCCAAAGCACAGATCTGATGTAAATTGTTTGGCAGCCTGACCGAATGCCTGGCTCTTCTCGGGACAATCCACCTCGGCAAGACGCACTGTAGTTTGGATATTATCGGGAGAAAGCAGTACCATAGTATCGCCATCTTTAACGCCCACTACTTTGTAGATGTAATCTTTGCTGGTGTCTTTTTCGTCGTTGTTACAGGCGGTGGCAAGTATGAGGAGGAAAAGGAAAAAGTATCGTTTAAGCATGGGGCTAAACATCGTAAAAATTATGCATGGTTTTAATTAACCGCAAAGAACGCAAAGGATTTGCAGCGGCGTTAGCGCAAAGAACGCAAAGTCTTGCAAATTATTTAGTAAGCTTTTACGGTTGCAAGGCTTTGCGGCTCTTTGCGTTTTTCTTTGTGTCCTTTGCGGTTAAAACTAAATCGCTTATTTCCCGTGCAAACTCAAGGCATTCCCATCAGGGTCTATCACCGTTGCAAAACGCCCCCAGGGCATTTTTTGGGCGGGCTGCACTACCACGCCGTGGGCGGTCATCTCTTCGATATCTTTATCCAAATCCTCGCATTTGATAACCAAGCCGCGGATGCTACCCGGCGGCATTTGGGGGAACCAGTTCACCAGCGTAATAGAGGTATCAGATCCGGGGATGCCCAATTGTATCCAGTTAGAGCCGCCTTCGTATGGCGCTTCTACTATCAGCGTGAAGCCCATTTTTAAATAAAACTCCTTGGCGGCCTGTTGGTTGGATACAGGGATAGAAATAATCTCGATACCTTTCATTATGGTTGTGTGCTTTGTGGTTATAACATCATAAAAGTATAAATAAAAAATAAACCCGTTATTTGTATGGTTATTTATTTGGCAATAAGGAGGATGTGATGAGCAAGTTTACCGTACCCGATAAGGTTTTATTTGTATGTACCGGCAGCAAATGCGCCAAGCGCGGCGGTAAGGACATGTATAAGCTTGCCCATAAATTTGCCAAACACGCTAAGGATGATATCGAAGTCTTCAGGATAGAATGCACGGACAGGTGCGATTATGCACCGGTATGTACCATATCTCCGGGGAATACTTGGTTAAAAGAGTATTCGCCTAAGGAAGTTTTGAAATTGCTGGAGAGCTAAAAAGCCCCATCCGGTCGGGATGAGGCTTAAATATCATAGCCCTTCTCCTTCGGAGAAGGGTTGGGATGAGGCTTCTTACGCTTAGCCGTTGTATTCTATACCGCCAACGTGCTTGTCTATCTGCCACCTGCCGGTGCCTTCTTCGCCAATCACTTCGAATAATTCCAGTGCACGGCGTGCTTTGTATTCTTCTTCGCGCTGCTCTTTCAAAAACCAGTTCAGGAACTCGTTGGTAACAAAGTCCTGCTCTTTTAAGCAACGGGCGTAAATATTTTTGATTGACTGGGTAACGCTTATTTCCTGGTCTAAAGCTTCTTCGAAAACTTCGCGGAAAGAGTTATATTCCTGCTTGATACCGGTAACATCGGGCGAAATGGCGTTGCCACCCATATCCAGGATGTATTTATAAAATTTTAGTTGGTGCTGGCGTTCTTCTTCGGCCTGTTTGAAAAAGTAGTCAGAAGAAAAATCGTAACCATTGCGGTTACACCAAGAAGCCATGGCTAAATATACGGAAGACGAATACGCTTCTTTTTTTACCTGCTGATTTAAAAGCGACTCTACTTCGGCAGAAATCAGGCTTTTGATACGGATAAGATCTTTCATGTTCTTGTGGTTTTAGAGCTGATAACAAAAGGCAACAAACGTGCCGATTTATTTCGCTACACAATAATACCGCTATAAATCAGCAGCAAAGAAAATAAAAGCAATATGAATTCAGTCTAAATTATTTGTTAACACGACAGGCGGTACAGGCGGTCCTGTATAATGGTGTTCAGTTCAAACATCACGAAAGTTCCCTCTAGTATTTCTTTAAGGGCGATGATTTGCAGTAGGGTAAGCACGTAGGTATGGTCGCAGGCACAAATGAAGATGATTTCTACATCGGGCGCTTTGCCGCTGTTCAGCAGACGGTCTTCGATATCTACATGATAAACCGCTTTCTTCAATTTCAGCAGGCAACGGTAATCGAATTTATTAAGTTTACCCGCAAAATCAACGTACCAGCAACGCTCTTCATCGCACTGGTATATAGCGCCTTTTGTGGTGCTGAATACGTTAGTCCAGGTAGAAAGCTCTTGAGTATGCTGCGTTGTAACCATGTTTGCAATGCAAAGGTTGTATTTATTTATAATTAATCCAAATAATGTTAACAATTATTTATAATGATTATTAACAACCAAAACCTACATTAGCGGTTTAGTATAAAGATGAGCATCATAAAAGCCTGCATATTCGACCTCGACGGCGTTATCGTTGATACTGCCGTGTACCATTATAAAGCCTGGAAACGCCTGGCTAACGAGATGGGTTTCGATTTTACCGAACACCAAAACGAGCAGCTTAAGGGCGTAAGCCGCATGGCATCGCTTGATTTGGTGCTGGGCTGGGGTAATATTACCGATGCTACCGATGCCGAGAAGGAAGAAATGGCCACACGCAAAAACAACTGGTACACGGAAATGATTAACCTGATGACACCAGATGAGATACTCACCGGCGCAGGCGAATTTGTGCAGAGCTGCCGCGATGCAGGCATCAAAACGGCCATCGGTTCTGCAAGCAAAAACACGCCGATTATATTGGCCAAGCTGCAATTAACCCCCTTATTCGATGCCGTGGTAGATGGCAACAGCGTAAGCAAAGCCAAACCCGACCCGGAGGTATTCCTGAAAGGCGCCGAAGCCCTGGGCGTATCCCCTGCCGATTGCGTAGTATTTGAGGATGCCGTGGCGGGTGTAGAAGCTGCAAAAAACGCAGGCATGAAAGCCGTGGGAATAGGTTCCCCCGAAACACTTAGCGAAGCCGACGTAGTAGTGAGCGGTTTGGATAAGGTTACTTTAGATATGATAGAAGCATTGTAGCACTGAATGTTTTTTTGAAATGAGAAGAATTGCCTTTTTAATTACTTTTTTAGTAAGCATTGCTACCGCCGCCCTTGCTCAGCAAAAACCATTACCGCCCATAACCATTACCCCATTGGTTAAAAACTACTACGTAGTAACATCGCATGGCTACCCAGATAAGGATAGCGAACCATACCCTTCTAATAGCTTATTTGTGGTGACAGATGCCGGCATTGTTTTGATAGATACCCCCTGGGGCGAGGCGCAAACGCAGCAGTTGATAGACACCCTCGATAAAACTTACCATAAAAAGATAGTGCTTTGCATTGCTACCCACTTTCATGATGATAAGGTTATTGGTTTCGACATACTGAAGAAAGCCGGCACCAAAACCTACAGCAGCACGCAAACCTATAAACTCGCCAAAAAGGAGCACAATAAACTGCCCGAATTTACCTTCGGTCGCGATACTACTTTTACGGTAGGCGGCTTAACCCTAAAGACCTACTACCCCGGCGAAGGGCACACTAAAGATAATATTGTGGTGTGGTTCCCCGATGAGTTGGTGCTGGTTGGCGGCTGCCTGGTGAAAAGCCTGGATACGAATAGCAAAGGATTTACCGGCGATGCAAACCTGGAGCAATGGCCCGCCGCTATCGAAAACGTGATTAAGTATTACGGGCACGCCAAATATATCATCCCCGGCCACCTCGGCTGGCAAGGCGGCATTGAGCAGTTGAGCCACACCCTGGATATAGTGAAGTAGAAATTATCGGATTGCCGGAATGACGCTAAGCGGGAATTTGCCCAGCGAGTAGCGCTTTCTTTTGACTGTGCTTTAAATAACGCATGACTAATAGGTTCTTCAAAACCACAATGGCACCTATAATGATAATGTTATTTAGCGATTCTAAATCGACCAGGCCTTTGCTGCCAATAACAATGTTATTAAAAATCACGATCACCAAATTGGAGATAAACAAACAGCAGATATCTAAAAGAACCGGGTAAACGATGGTGTAACCCTTAAGGCCATACTTCCGCACAATCAAAAAATCTGCCAGATGGCAAATAATGACGAACACCAGGATACCAAAGAACACCCCACTCTTTAGGCTTGCTTGATAATAGTTAATCTTTGAAAAATTGTTGATGAGGAAGTTTTGAAATTCCGGATATAAGTTTTCTGCCGCAAAGAAAAAAGTTACGAATAGCAGGAAATGGAATCCATATTTCAGCAAGGCGTGCAGTATGATTTTATCCTTTAGTTTTTCCATTTTAAAATTTGTTTTTATTAGTCACACCGATAAGCAAAGCGCACTTGCATATCCGCTCTGCTTGCCGATGATTATTAATGCATCTTTTTGTTTTTCAAAGGAATTAATGAGCCCCCCTTCGGTCGGTTGTCCGCGTCGCCCCAACGCACTTTCCCCTCGCCGCTCCTTACAGTAAAGACCCGTTGGTGGAGCGCTTTGGGGCGATGCCTTTGGCCCGGGCTTTCCGTTACAAATCCTCGCGCAGCCGCACAAGCCAGCCCTTCGCTGCGGGTTTTCCACTGCAATCCCTATCGCGGTGGTAGTCGCCAACCATCTGCTGGGTGGCGGCCCGCCCTATTGCTTACTTCACCGTATAAGTCGCCTTATTCATCCCTACCCCGGTAATCTTCAACGATTTCCAGTTGGCGGGCAGCTTGCTTTTTATTTGTACAATGCCCGCTGGCGTAATGTCCAACCCGCCGAAGCCCATCAGCATAGCTTGTATAATGCCCCCGGCTCCTGTAGCAAAGTATGGGTTGGTACCGCCTTTGGTTTCGGCTATCACGCGGAATGGCGGGTTAAGATTAGGCTCGTAAGCTTCCTTAAACCAATGGTAGGCTTTGTCGCCATTGCCCAGGCGGGCGTATAGCAAGGCGAAAACGCCCTGCGTCATCGCCGGGGTGCCTTCGTTAGGCACACGAGTTTCGTAGTATTCCAGGTCTTTTTTTATCTGGGCCGGATCGGTGATGGTTTTCAGCGGGTAGGCCAGCAGGTTTACGTCGGCTTGTTTAATGCCCTCGCCTTTGTAAGTGGCAAACTCGGCGGTTACGCCATTATCCATCTTCAGGATAGGGATATTGTTGGCTACGTTCATCCAATCGGGGTTGGCGGTCAGGCCCAATATTTTGGCGGCAGCGGTTGCGTTTTTCAGATTAACCTGCGCGGCAGCGTTAGTAAAGGCGTTGTTATCGATATTCTCCGCCCATTCATCGGCAGCAACTACGTTCTTGATATCGTAATGGCCGGGTCCGTTGCGCTCTACCCGGCTTGCCCAAAAATCAGCGGTGGCCGATAGTATCGGCCAGCCTTTCTCGCGCAGCCATTCCTTATCCTGCGTTACGCAGTAATAGTTCCAGGCGGCATTGGCTACATCCGCAGTAATATGGTGTTCAAAAGGGCCGCTCAATGCCCAAACAGGCGTTTCTTCTACCCCGCTATCGGCACTTTCCCAGGGGAACATCGCTCCTTTATAACCATGCGAAAACGCATTCTTGCGGGCGGCATCCAACCGCTCGAAACGATATTCTACCATCGATTTGGCGATCTCCGGGTGCAGCACCAGCATGGCAGGGAACATCCACAAATCGGTATCCCAAAAAACGTGGCCGTTATAACCCAGGCCCGAAAGGCCCATGGGCGATGGTGATAAAGCCGTGCCCTCGCGCGAGAACGAGTATAAATGGTACAGCATACTGTGCACGTCTTGTTGTGACTGGGCATCGCCTTCTATCTGTATATCGCTCTCCCAAAGCTTGTCCCACGCCTGGTTGTGGAATTTGATCAGCCTGTCCTTACCTTCCAGCAGGGCAAAAATGGTTAAGCGCTCGGCCTCGTTCAATGGGTCGGCATGATGGGCAGAGGTAATGGACGAGCCTGTTACGCCATAGGAATAAGTTTGCCCCGCAGCAACCTGGTGGCTGAATTTCATCAGGTGCATGTTATTATCCCACATCTCGTGTATCACGCGCGGCTCCTGCCCGTGCGGTTCGTTGAACAAGAACGAAGTTGATGCACAAAGCTGCAGCTTGCCCGTAGGACTTTTTGCGGTGGAAGTTAACAAGCTGATAGTTACATGCGGACGGTCAATCTCATTATAATAGTTCTCTACCTGTTTCAAGGCATCGGGTGCCTCCATTACGCTGGCAGCGGTAATAGTGATTGCTTTTTTGGCAGTCACGGCAACATCCATCAGTACAGTATAAGGCAACTGCCGCAACGAATAGTAGGTGTATTTTATGCTCGCCTTATCGCCATAATCGAAGGTGGTGGTCATGGCGGCGTGCTGCATATCCAGCTCCTGCTTAAAATTGCTTACCATTTTGGCGTCCAGGCGGCGGCCATCAACCTCCAGGTACATGTTTAGTAAATTGAAGCTATTGAGGAAATTGCTTACCCGGCCGCGGCCATACAAATCATACGCGCCGGCCAGCACCACATTCTTCACCTTGAACGGCTCGGGCGAGGATACGATTCCAATCATGCCGTTGGCTACGGTAATGCCGTAGTAGTTCGCCGGGTCTATCTTATCGGCTTTTATTACCCAGGGGTCCTGCGCCATCAGCTTTACCGATGCCGAAAGGCTCATCAGCAAGCAAAACAGTTTAATACTTCTCATAAAATTGGTGCTATTTTATTTTCAATTGCAGTTTTTGGGTAACCAATTGCCCTATTTTACGTCCCTGCACGTTACCAACATCGCAGGCAATTTTATAGTGGATGCCGCCATAAACACGGGATATGGCCGCTTCCAGCGCCGCCGCACGGAACGACGGGAAACTGCGCGGCTCGATACCGAATTCAGATTCAGACGAATCGGTGTAAGCAATATTGTCGCCAAATGCACTAGTCAACACTTCGGCAGCAGCAGCCGAGATAACCGCGTGACCGCTGATATACTCGGGGAAAGGCGGGGTTTGTATGTAAGGACGCCAATCGGCATCTATTTGTTTAGTAATAACCGTTTCGGGGCGCACGCTGTTAGCCTGATATTTTACGTACCAGCAGTTGATGAATGCATCGAATAAGGCGATAGATGTTTCGGTGTAGGCTGCTACGGTTGTACCGAAGTCGGCTTTTTTTAACCTGCTGCCTGTGCCGGCAATATTCATCCAGTGCCCGCCGGGCGAGAACTTTTTGGTCGCGAAGGACGCATGGCCTATCACATTCAACTTAAAGGCGTTATCGTCCCAAAAATCGGCTATGTGTTTTTGCTCTTTGTTCAGGCTGTCTACCAGTGTTTTAACCTCCATAACGTTCTTGTAAAAAACGCTGTTCTTATCGGTCATGTTATAGGCTGGCGGCTCGGGTGCAGCAACCTGCGATGCCGAATCCAACACCATCGGGCGTATTTCGCCCCAGTGCGGCTCCAGTGCCTGGGCATACATGGGTGGCGTGGGTATCCAACGGCCGTCTACACGTTTTACGGTATATTTACTTGCCGAGCGTGTTTGCGCATAATGGTCCTTCTTGCTCCATTTAAGTATGTATTTGGCTACAGTATCGGCATACGCCACGGTATTATCGAACACGTCCGATGGCATACCTGCGTCCTTAGCCTTCTGTTTCAGGTCGTCGATATAGATCGACATGCTGCCTTCCGGAAAGGTAACCGCGTTGCCTACGGTGCAAAACGACAGCATGGAGGCAAACTTGAAATCGATCTCGATATCTTTTGGCGGGGTTGGTGCGGCGGGCAGGTGCTTTATTTGGCCCGATAAGCTGCGGAAATGCTTAGGGTCGCCGGCGGCTATTACCTGGTATGCGGCAATATTGGCGTACACATAGTTGCGCGACGCGATAACCGGCGGGAAATTATTCTCGAGGACGATATCGTTTAATTTCTTTACCGTAATGCGGTACAGTTCTGGGTCGTCGGTAACTTTTTGATAATCAGCTTTCTTGCAGGATGCAAAAGTTAGGGCTACACCTGCAAGCAAAATCAGGAAACGGTTCATAATGATGTATTGGTTTACGGAAAAACGCCCGGGAAACTGACGCCAGGCAGGTAATGGTTTTTCTTTGTTTAGAGGCTAATATAAGGGTTTTATTGCTAATTGGCGGGCATAAAATTGTTTGATTTTACCACATTGAATTAGTTACTTTTGCAACGCAAAACGCGTTCCTGCGTATTGCTTTTTTATTTGTTATTTATCCGTTTTATGAAGAAACCTGCTCTTTTAGTATTAGGTGCATTGTTATTGGCTTTCATCAGCCTTTATTTTATTATCCCACAAAATATCACCGCTACCAGTACTGTTACTGTTGATGCCGTAGATGGCAACGTATTCAAATTCCTGGTGAAAAAAGAGGCCTGGCCCAAATGGTGGCCCGGCGAACATATGGCGTCAGACAGTAATCTTTTTGCCCTTAACGGCAGGCTGTACACCATTCAAAAAGATGCCAATAGTTATATCGAAGTAGACATCAATACCGGCAAGGTGGAATTAGACGGCAAAATAAACTATCTGGCAATAGACGATGTTTCTACGAAAATTACCTGGGAAGCCGTTAAGCAAAGCAGCCTTAACCCCTTTACACGGGTAATGGAATTTATGCACATAAAAGACGAGCAAGCAGACATGGACAGCATATTGACCAGCTTCAAAAACTTCATACAAAAGGACACGAATGTTTACGGGCTGCGGATAAAAATCGTAAAACTAACTGATAAAAACATGCTTGCCACCAATATCACTACGAATGCTTTGCCATCTACATATTTATTGGGCAAAATGATTGCTGACCTGCGCCAGCAAATAGCTGCGCAAAATGCAACCGAGACTAATAAACCAATGCTCAATATAACCCCAACAGACTCTAATGCTTATCATGTGATGGTAGCCATCCCTATTAACAAGGTTATAAAACCCGGCGTCAAATCTGTTATCAACAATTTAGTACGTGGCGGTAATAGCATGGAAACAGAAGTGAAAGGCGGCAGGCATACCATCGATAACGCTTTTGCGCAAATGCGTGCTTTCCAGAAAGACTATAAGCTTACCTCTGTAGCCATGCCTTTTGAACTAATGGTGACCGACCGCATTGCACAGCCCGATACCGCCAAATGGGTAACCAAACTTTACTGGCCCATCCTTTAAGGTCTACTTACTTATCAGGAGCAATTTACCCTCGTAAGTAACTACCACATAGCTTTCGCCCGCGGCGGTCTTAACCAATTGTGGCGCGGTCATTTCCTGGAAGTTGAATAGCGGGTTCACCCAATATTCGGGCAATGAAAGCTGTTTGGTTTGCTTATCGTAATGCATGGTAACCAGGCCCAGAGCATCGTACTTACCCTCATAGGGCACTACGCCCCAAAAGTTGCCGTTTAGCAATACATCGCCCTGCTTATTGTTTAGCGCCGTAACCGAGCGTACAGGCGCTTGCTGATATAGATAAGGTAAAGCCGTAGAGGCTGTTGCATGTAGTACATCGCTAATGAACAGGCTTTTAAACTCATTGGATACCAGGCGGCTGTTTTGGTTGATGCGGTCCTCAAAGATATCCTCGGTGGTTTTATCTGCCATCTTCTGAAAACTCAGGAATTCCTTTTTTAAATAAGGCAGCTCCTGCTCCAGATCGTTCTTGGGGCGGAAAGGATAATACCTGCCTTTATAGGGGTACGATAGGATGAGGTCGTTCTTGCCATCGTTATCCAAATCATTATTGTAGGCGTACAAGGGCGCATCGGCCGATACGTTGTACTTGCTGTTTTCGCCCCAGTTGCCGGCTATCAGGTCGGCTTTTCCGTCGCCATCCAAATCGGTAATGGTGGCAGATTGCCACCAGCCTTTTGCCGCGTCCAACAACGGACTGCTGAATTTCGCCAGGTTTTTGCCTTTGTTAAGGAAAATCTGTACCGGGTTCCATTCTGATGCTATGATTAAATCTTCTTTTCCGTCCCCATCGATGTCTTTAGCGGTTATCTCGGTTATATATTTCAGCGTGGTGATTTCTGTATAAGCCTTCGGCGATGCCAGTACAAAATTGCCATTACCCTTGTTCAATAAAATGGTTGATGCCGCCGGCGCGGTATAATCCACAAACGATACACCCGCGCTCAGGAAGATGTCTTTTTGCCCATCGCCGTCAAAATCATAAAAAAGTATCTTTGACGCCAACTGCTCCGGCTGCGGGATAGCCTTATACTCAAACTGGTAATTGCCCTTGTTGATGTACAAGCGCACAGGCTGCCGTTTATTCGATTCTAAAAGCGGGTGATTTACAGTAAGCACCAGTAAATCGGGCAGGCTATCGTTATTTACATCGACCCATTGCGCGCCGGTATCGCCGTAATCTTTAAACGCATCAAAGGCAGCAACGCTCACTTTTGTGAAGCCGCCGGCCTTGTTGCCTGCCAAAATATATTTGTCATCGCCTGCCATACCGCCCACGTAAATATCGTCGAGGCCGTCTTTATTTACATCGGCTACGGCTACCGGCGGGGTGTGCGGCAGATAGGTATGCGGCAACAGGTTGTAATAATTAAAATCGGGTATTTCGTTCTGCTGCAGGGTGGCGAGTATGCTTGCCTTCACTTGCACATAGCTAAACTGCGCATTGCGTTTGGTATAATTGGTTATCAGGCCAACCATATCTGTAGTTTGCTGCGTTTGGCTTTTGTTGTAGGTAATCAGCGTTTTTTTGTTCGGGCTGAAGCTTTTGATAACCTGGTACGAATTATCAGGCCAAACCACCATCAGTTCTACGGGCTTATCGCCGGGCAGAAAGGTAAAGGTAAGGTTGTTATTCTGCGTACTTTCGTAAGCGGTGCTGGTTTGTATCTCCTGATGGTCAACCTCGTTGTTGGAGCGCAGAAAAAACTTTGTGCCGATACCATCCGGATTTAGCGCGGTGTATTTTACGCTGAAGTTTAGGTAAAGCGGCTTGACATCCTTAGCCTTCTCCATCGTCGTGTTCTGATAGATAGACGCCAGGGCATCCATATTATTGGTCACCATATCCAGATCGCCGTCGTTATCCAGATCGATAGAAACCGCACCTGCCGAAATGGTGGTATCGCGCATATCGTTCCCTTCGGATATATCGGTAAATTTCAGTTTTTCACCCGCGTGGTACAAATAGTTGTGCACCTGCCCGTCGGGCATCAGGTTTATTTTTTCTTTATCGAAGAAACGGCTCGTCTTGAAATCCTTTACTACGGCAGGGTCGCCCAGGTATTTCAGGTAATCCATATCATTAAGGCGTTTTTTGATGCCGTTGCTAAAAAAGATGTCCTTGCGCCCGTCCATGTCAAAATCCTGCACTAAAGGCGACCACGTCCAATCCGTAGCCGACACGCCCGCATACAGACTCATATCAACAAACTTGCTGCCGTTGCCCACGTTTAGTTGCAGGCTGTTTTTCGAATACTGGTAGTAGTACCCTGCATTCACCTCCTGGTTATAAATATCCAGCGGCTCGTCGTTTATGGTCGATTTTAGTGCTTTGATATCCTCGGGAAGCATGTCTGTACTTATCACATCCAAATGCCCGTCTTTATTGATATCCGTTATCGCATTCCCCATGGAGAAGAGGCTGGTATGCCCGAATGCGTTTTTCATTTCCTCTTTAAAGGTGCCATCCTTTTGGTTTACGTAGTAGTAATCCTGCTCAAAGAAATCGTTGCTTACATAAATATCGTCCCAGCCATCGTTATTCAGGTCGCCCACGCTTAAGCCAAGCCCATACCCTATTGGCGCCGAATAAATACCCGAGCCCTGCGTTACATCGGTAAATTTGCCATTATCATTGCGGAACAGGTGATCGCCCGCATCATGGCTGTATTTAAAGCGCTGGGTAGAATCGCCATAAGTATCTGTGCTGTGTACCGATGAAGTGAGCAGGAACATATCCAGATCGCCGTCTTTATCATAATCGAAAAAGCTGGCCTGGGTAGAGAAGCCTGAAAAATCGAGACCATACTTAGCTGCCGATTCGGTAAACGTGAGGTCGCCATTGTTGATGTATAGTTGATTTTTACCCTTGAAGCCTTTAAAGTTGCTCACCACGCAAACGTAAATATCCTTTAAGCCATCGCCGTTGATGTCTACCACGGTTACGCCGGTTTTCCAGTTGCCGGTGCCGGCAAGGCCCGCTTTTTTTGTAATGTCTTCGAATTTAAGCCCGCCCTTATTAAGGTACAGTTTGTTTTGGCCCTGGTTAGATACGAAGTAAAGGTCCTGCAGGCCGTCGTTATTGAAATCGGCAGCAGCGAGGCCTGCCCCGTTGTAGAAGTACAGGTAATCCAGGATATTTACCGAATCGCTTACCACGTTACGGTTCACAAAATCGAGACCGCTCTCGCTGGCTGGTACAAGCTTAAAAATACCATCACCTGCTTTTTTAGATCCGCAAGAATAGAAAAAAGCAATCAAAGCAAGCACCACACAGCATACTGCCACTGTGGAGCGGAGAATTATAGGGCGGGTATTAGGTAAGCGTTTTTTGCGCTTGGCGTTCTTCATTTTATAGATATTCCAGGTTTTCTACCGTCAAATGGTTCATGCAGGTTTACGGGCGTAATTTATAGGCTTTCAGCTTATCGTCGTTCAGGCCGAATAAAAAGTATTTCTCTCCATTGGCATTCTTTATTATCAACGACGAACGCACCTGGCCCGACAAATCCATCCCGCTTTGCGATGGCGAAATATACGTAAATCCGCCTTTACCATACTTATAAATTTGACCATGGCTGGCATCTAAACGGCCAACTTCGGGTTTAAAGCCATAAAAATTGCCGCCTAATATAATCGAGGGGATGCCGCTGCCGTCCAAATCCTCGCAAAGGATAGTATTTACGTTGGCCAACTGAGCGTTATAAGGCAATGCCTTCGCTATAAATTTGCCCCCCTGGTTTATGAACACCGCCGAAGCCAGATAGTTCATTTCGTGCGTTTCAGCTCCCTCCAATTGTTCATCGGGGAATATCTCGCTGAACGGCTTGCCTGCGTAATCGTTGTATTTAAGGTATTTCTTTTTGAGGATAGGCATTTGGCCAACCAAATCAGGCTTCATGTGGAACACGTAAGGGATGTGGTCGCTCTTGTACATCGATGTTACGCACTCTTTGGTTCCATTCTTGTCGAAATCTTTCACGTAAATCTTCATCGGTTCCTCAAAGGATGCTTTGAATTTGATGTTGAGCCCAATGTTACCCGCTACGATATCCGGTTTGCCATCGCCGTTCACATCGGCAATCTGCAATGCGCTCCACCAGCCCTTGTAGTTATCCAATTGTTTATCATGGGTAAATTTGCCCTTGTTGTTCATGAATATCTCAATCCCCATCCAGTTACCCGCCACTACCAGGTCGGGATAGCCATTGCCGTCGATATCCGCCCATTGTGCCGATGTTACCATCCCCAGCTTGGTATCGGCACCAAGCACCTGTGCAGATACATCGGTAAAGTGCCCGTCGCCATTGTTGTGGAACACGTATGATTTTGGCGATACCCCGTAAGTACCGGGCACGCTCCGGCCGCCGATGAATAAATCGAGGTGGCCGTCCTTATCGTAATCGCAGGCCATCATTACCGATGCATTTACCGGTGCCGGCAAGCTTTTCTGCGGATTGCGGTGCAGGTTGCCTTTGCCGTCGTTCTCATAAAAACGGGGGAAATATAATGGGTTTTCGGGTTCATCTTCGTTGCCGCCTACGCCTATGATCAGGTCTTCGTCGCCATCGCCGTCAAAATCGCCAAAGGCTGCGCCTGCGTTTTCCATGTAGCTCTGCTTGCCCAGGTCATCGGGCACGTATATCTTAAACCTGCCGTTTTTTTGTTGCAGGTAGATGGATGCCGGACTATCCTTCGAACTGCCGAAGTAAAAATCTGCGAGGCCGTCCTTATTTAAATCGCCTTTTGCCATGTAAGGGTTCTCGGTAGAGAGCATCTGGAGCATCAGGCGTTCGTTATCGAAATCGATGAAACCGTTCTCTGTGTGGGTGGGCACAGAATCGAACAAGGCTTTGGCGGTTTCGGCAAACAGCGGCTTAACCGTTTTCCTGCTGAAATCGTAAGTGCCCTTCGCATCCGCGATGTTGTAGGTGTATACTTTGTTCGCCTTTACGTTTTTTGCCACCTGGTATTTACCGCCGGGCCAGATAACCTGTACAGAATCTACCGAAGCTACCTTGCCGAGGCCAATGGTAATTAAATTTGGTGAGGTGCTGCTCTGGAAACCGCGCGTTGGCTGCTGATAGTAAACCAGGGCCTGCCCCTTGCTGAATGTTTTTATGGTTGCCCCTACCCCAAACCGGTTCAGCTTATCGCCTTGCAGCTTTATTTGGATAAAATTATTCTTCAGGGTTTCTGCATTGTTTTTGTAGATGTATAAGGGCGAGTTTACGTTGTTGACGATAAGGTCGTTATCGCCATCGCCATCCAGGTCGCCGTAGGCCGCACCGTTGCTGAACGATGGGTCGTCCAGCCCAAACTCCTTTGCTTTATTGGTAAAAGTGAGATTGTGGTTATTAGAAAATGCGTAGTTGGATAGTGGTGTCGACACCATCTTGTCCGTAAAATCTTTATAATCGAATGATTTTTTCTGGGCTATTTTATCCATATTTTCACGGTTACCCAAAAATTCGATGTAGTCCTGGTCGGTAAGGTCTTTATAGATGCCGTTTGATACGAAGATATCTTTCCAGCCGTCGTTGTCCATATCAAAAAATAGTGCGCCCCAGCTCCAGTCGGTAGCGGCTACGCCTGCATTGAAGGCCACTTCGGAGAATGTTCCATCGCCGTTGTTGAGCTGCAGGCAGTTTTGCATGTATTGGTTAAAGTAACCATCGTGCTGTTTTAGTTTTATTACGTCGAAGGATTCGAAGGAGGTCATCTTCTTCAAGCGCTTGTCGCCTTCAGGCAACATCTCGGTGGTAAAAATATCCAGGTTGCCATCATTGTTGATGTCGGCGATATCCGAGCCCATCGATGCCAGGCTCAGGTGGCCGGTCTCGGCTTGTATGTCTTCTTTAAAAGTGCCGTCCTTTTGGTTGATGTATAGGTAATCGCGCTCAAAAAAATCGTTAGATACGTAGATATCCGGATAGCCATCGTTATTTACATCGGCTACCGATACGCCAAGGCCAAAGCCGATATCGCTGCTAAATATGCCTGCGCCTTTGGTTACATTGGTAAAGTGGCCACCATCATTGCGGTAAAGGCGCGCTCCGCCCAACTCATCTATGACAGCCCGCAAATTCTTGCTGAAATCGAAAGAGCCTATAGGCCTGAAAGAGTTGTTGAGCACGAAGCAATCCAGGTCGCCGTCGTTATCATAGTCAAAAAATATGGCCTGGGTAGATAATCCGTTATCCACCAGGCCATACTTTTCGGCTTCCTCTTTAAAAGTGCCGTTGTGTTGGTTTATAAAAAGTTCGTTGCCTTTCCTATCGATGATATTGCCGCTATGGCAAACGTAGATATCCAGCCATCCATCGCCGTTGATGTCAACCATGGTAACGCCGGTGCTCCAGTATTTGGTGCCCTTAACGCCGGCCTTATCGGTAATATCTTCAAACTTCCAGTTGCCTTTATTCAGGTAAAGTTGGTTGCCGCCCTGGTTTGAGGTGAGGTACACATCGTTAAGCCCATCGTTGTTTATATCGCCAATGGCCACGCCGCCGCCGTTGTAGTAATTGCGGAAGGTGAAAACGTTGGTGCGGTCCTGCTCGTTTAGCGTGTTGGTAAAGTTTATGCCTACGGCGCTATTGTCCTGCAAAGAAAATAGCGGATTATCGACGCGTTCTTTGCCGCAGGATACCAATAAAAAAGAAGCAATAGCAATTAGGGTAAACGGCTTTTTTTTAAACATTATACGTTTAGAAAAAACAAACGTAGCGAATTACTTCGCTACGTTCAAATCAAATATAAAACTGTAAACTGGTTCCTTTATTAGTAACCCGGATTTTGTTTCAGATTAGGGTTGGTATCAACCGCACGCTGAGGGATTGGGTAAAGGGTTTTAGATTTATCAGTTGCCAGTGGGCGCTGATCTACAGGATCGTTGAACTTTTCGAAACGGATAAGGTCGTTCCTCCTCCAGCCTTCGTAGTAAAGCTCGCGACCGCGTTCTGCCAGCATAACAGTAGCATCAACGCTTGCCAGGGTGCTTGCACCACGTGGGGTACGTATCGAATTAACGATGCTTACTGCAGTTTGGCCAAGCGGATCTGTACCGCCACGCATAATTGCTTCAGCTTTTTCTAACAATACGTCGGCGTAGCGTAAGAATACATAGTCGTTGTCCTCGCTGTTATCAGGCACTGTACCATCTGCATTAGGATGTGGGAAGTATTTGAACACCCTGATTCCCTGTGCTTCTGTAGAGAAGTTAAGGTTAACATTTTCCGTAAAAATAAGCGGTTTACCACCACGTTGTTTTAAAGCAACGCCGCCCGGGCCGTATTGCTGGCCCGTTGCAAAACCAGCTCTTAAGCCAACTTTATCTGTTAAGCCCGGGTAAGCAACGCCACGGCGCTCATCAGATGCTTCAAACGACTTGTAGAAATCGGCAAGGGTGGTGAAACCATTCCAGCCATCAGGTGTCTGGTTGTAGTGTAAGCCCATTTTCCAACGGTTTTTTGCATTACCCATTTGCCTTGCCGGGGTATTGTATAAACCAAAGATGTTACCGTGAGACTGGTCTGAATTATCCCATGCAAAATCCTGGAAGTATTTACCTGCCGGCTCTAATGTATAACCTGCTGTAGTTACTTTATTTGCATACTCGATAACCTTATCCATATCTGCCTTAGCAAATGTGAATGGGCCACCTACCGTAGTTGCAGTATAAACCGCTTTGTTAAGGTAAATTTTAGCTAATAAAGCATCAGCTGCTGCTTTGCTGGCAACACCTATGTTAGCTGCTGCGCCTAATTTAGATTCAGCAAACTCCAAATCCTTGATGATAAACGCGGTTGCCTCTGTGCGATTGAACACTGGCGGGATAGAACTGTTTGGCGCATCAGGATCTCGTAACGGTGCCTGGCCATAAAGGTCAATTATCTGGAACATGAAGTAAGCACGTAAAAAACTTGCCTCTGCTTTGATTTGATCCGATGTTGCCCTGGTAATTACCTGGGTTGCGCGGAACACACCGATGTTCAGCTGATCCCAGGTATCATTCACCTGCCCGTGCGATGGTGTCCAGGTGTGAGTGTGCAATTTACGCCATGCACCAAAATCGCCCCAGTCGGTACCGCGGGTCGGGCCCATCATTTCATCTGTTGGGTGCTCCTGTAGTGCGTAGGTATTTGCCTGGTCTGCCTGGCCACCTAATTGTGAATACACACCTGCCAAATCTGAGGCACTAAGCCCACCGCCTGTATCTTCAAATTTATTGCCGTAAATCTTTTCATCTAACTTTGCACACCCCGTAGCAGCTAAAAGAATCATGCTGCACATCGTGGCTCTTACTATAATTTTTTTCATACTCATAATTTTTTTAGAAGCCTGCATTTAAACCTAATGTGAATGTGCGTGCGCTTGGATAAGCGGTATAATCTATACCTCTTGAAGGCACACCGTTTCTTTCTTTGTTTGTGTTAATTTCAGGGTCAATACCACTATATCCGGTTATCAGGAACAGGTTTTGGCCGGTTAATGATAAACGTAATGATTTTATAGCCATTCCTTTTAACGGGAAGGTGTAGCCGAAAGATGCGTTTTGTAATCTCAGGAAATCGCCTTTCTCAAGGAATCTTGTGGAAAGTTCGCCGGAGTTAAGCGCGTTTTCGTTGGTTGCAGCTACAGCTTTAGTTACGTTACGACCACTAACAAGGTTTCCTTTATAGAAAAATGAGTTTGCGGTATTATTGTAAATAAAAAACCCTGTTTGAGCATTTAGGAAGAAGCTTAAGCTGAAATTACCATAGGTAAATGTATTGTTTAAGCCAGCAAGGAAAGTAGGCAGCGGGCTACCTTGTGGTTTAACAGCATCAATACCATCAGGGTATATGGCAAATCCGTTTTCATCGAGGCCATTATAATCTGGCACGTTGAACTCATACAATGGGTACCCGTTACCGAAGAACTGTGCAAAAGCACCAGATAAACCCTGGCCATCGATGTTACCGGTGATAACGTTACGGTTACCAAAGTTCTCGATGCGGTTTTTAACAAACGTCATGTTGTAATTAATATCCCATGTGAAGCCCTTTGCAACTGACGATTGGACAACGGCAAAGTTCAATCCAACCTCAACACCAGTGTTCCTTACGTTACCCGGTAAGTTAACCCAACGCCTTGTAACTGCTGACGGCTGCGCCAAATCCTGTAAGAATAAAAGGTCTTTCTGTGATTTATTAAAATAATCGATAGTACCGCTCAAACGGCCTTGCAGCGTTGTGAAATCTATCCCAGCGCCGTAAGCTGTTTGCGTTTCCCATTTCAAATCGGGGTTGTTAGCGTTATCTGCCGAAGTACCACCGTAGTAATCATATGAACGTATTGATTTAGAAGCTAAAGACGGATAATCCTGGTTACCTGTTTTACCGTAGTTTAAGCGTAAGCTCAAATCATCGAATATGCTTTTTGGAGCCCAGCTTTCACTGCTGATGCGCCATTTAGCAGCCAGGGCCGGGAAGTTTGCGTATTGATTGTTTATACCAAAACGCGACGAACCATCGCGACGAACCGTAGCTGTTAAGATATATTTGTCTTTGTAAGAGTAGTTTACACGTGCAAAATACGATTGTAGTTTGTAGCTGCTGCTATCGCCAAATGCGTAAGGGAACCTGTTGGTAAAACCATCGTAGTCAAAATAATCTTTCACGAATTGCTTAGGTACAGCAACACCCCAGGCAACATTTGTGCGTGGGTAGTTTTTGTAGCTTGAATACGAGTAACCAACCAAAGCTGTGATAGTGCTATTGGCCGAAATCTTTTTGTCGTAGTTTAAGGTATGCTCAGTGGTCATGTTCCTTAGCTCGGTATATTGTAATATACCACGGCCATTGCCAGTTGCTGGCGGGAAAGCGAAACCACGGATGTTACCAGCATCAGTAAAACCAACGATGGTTGGATCATAGTAAGTTTGGCGTAAACCGTCAGACCTGTCAACACTGATATTGCCTTTGTAAGATAATCCTTCTATAATCCTAACGGTTGCAGTTAAGTTATTTAAGTAGCGGTTAAGGTTATCGGTATCATCAATTTGGTTTAACATTGATACCGGGTTACGGAAACTGTTATTAAGAGGATAACCCTGAGGGTTGTAACCGTAGAAAGAAAAATACCTGCCCTGAGCATCATAAACCGGGTAGGTGGGGTTGGTTTGCAATGCAGCACCAATTAAACTACCGTTGAAACCCGCGTTATTTGTGATAGGCGCGAACCTGTCTTTTACGTTTGAGTACAACGATTGCAAATCGAACTTCAACCTTTCGCCAAAGAATGATTGCGAAGCGTTGATACGGGCTGTAAAGCGTTTAAGGTTTGTATTTTTAATAATACCTTGCTGATCGTCATATCCAACCGAAGCGCGGTAATTACCGGTATTGCTTGCGCCACCAAACGCTAAGTTATAATTCTGAGAAATAGCGGTCCTCAAAATCTCTTTCTGCCAATCGGTATTGCCACCTAAATCAACAGCAGCCGGATCGGCACCTACGCTTGCAACCGCTTTCAGGAAGTCTTCGCGGCCAAGCAAGTCATAAGTTTTCGCAGCTTTTGACACACTTGTGCTAGCACCAAACTGGATACCCGCACCTTTGCGGCCTTTTTTGGTTGTGATCAAGATAACGCCGTTAGCACCACGTGAACCGTAGATAGCCGAAGCAGAAGCGTCTTTCAAAACCGAGATATTTTCGATGTCGGCAGGGTTGATAAATGCCAATGGGTTACGGGCAGAAGAGGTACCTGCACCGCTATCGAACCCACCGGAAGTACCACCGTTATCCAAAGGCACACCATCTACTACATACAGCGGGCTGCTACCAGCACGGATAGAACTTGCACCGCGGATGTTTATAGTAGCACCTGCACCCGGCTCACCGCTTGCTGGGGTTACCGATACACCAGCAATACGGCCCTGCAATAACTGCTCTGGCGTTGCTATAACGCCTTTGTTGAAATCTTTTGGGCTTAATGATGCTACCGAACCGGTCGCATCCTTAACGCGGGTACTACCGTAACCAATTACAACAACCTCGTTAAGCGCTTTGCTGGTAGATTCCAGTGCAACTGCAATAAAGGTCTTGCCATCGAGGTTAACGGTTTGCGATTGGTAACCGATGTAGTTGAAGGTAAGAGAAGTAGTGTTGGCAGGCACAGAAAGCCTGAAGGTACCGTCTACGTTGGTTTGCGTGCCGATACCATTGCCAGCACCTACAGTAACGCCAATTTGTGGCGAACCGTCCTTCTTGTCGGTTACTTTACCTGTAATTACTTTATTCTGAGCCAGTGCGGGCTGAATAAAGAAGCAGGTTAAAGCAAAAAAACATAATGTGAGTAAGTGTTTAAATTGCATAGTTTGTGGTTTAATTAAAATTGGTTATATAAAAGTTCTTGTACGTGGTTCACGATAGTTAGTTGTAAAGCACCCGCAAAAAAGCTCAGGACCGCTTCCAAAATCAAAAGTGCTTACACACAGTATTCAAAAAAAATCTTATTAAAGTTTAAATTGGTAATAGCGGCTTAAACAAGCCGCCTGGTATGGTAAATCTTTAAGCGGTTAACTTCTTAAAGAGTTTTACCTCCATACAAAGATGTGTGTCTTGCGCCTCAATCCCTACACATTTGGCGCATTTGCAAAAAAATATAGGTTTATTTATAATTAAATATCTATAAATCAAATACTTAACTATCAAAATATCACTAAAAATATAAGTGTTTTTTAGCGTTTATTAAGCTTGTAATGTTAAAATAGTACCTTAAATAGTTTTTAAAATATCAAAAATGGCCTCTGCTGCTGTATTATCTATTCAACAGAATCAACCGCTTTTATATCCATTATACGATGCTCAAACTGCTCGGGGTTTTTAGACTTTGCTTTGATGCGCATTTTGTACACGTAAATGGTATTTACAGAATACTCGAGTATCTTGGCGATGGTTTCGTTATCGTTTATCCCCATCCTGATGAGGGCAAATATCCGGAGGTCCGTATTTAGCACTTCGTGTTCCTGCGGCCATATCTGGTCTTTCTCGTCGAATTGCGAATTGAACACCGCAATAAAATTGGGGAATATCTTCAAAAAGATATGGTCGAAACTATGGTAGAGCACCTCCCGCTCTTTCTTTATGTTAATATTATTGATTATCAGCCTTATATCATCGTACTTTTTAATAGACAGCTTGGTATCAACAGACATTTTCAGCTTCTCCAGCTTCAGGATATACCCGGATATGATCTTAAAAAACTGCCCGATATACTCTTCCTTGATGTGCGCGTCTTCTATCAGTTTATAATTTACCTGCTTAAGCAACACATTCTTATCCTCGATGATACGCTCCTTGTGCCTCAGTTTGGCCAATTGTTTGTAAATCATTATCAAAAACAATATTACCAGCGATGCCAGGGCGGTTATGGCCAGCAAGAATATCAGTATCCTGTCTTTTTCACTTTCGGTGTGGTTAAGTTCCTCTGCAGCTACCAGGGGCAATATGGCACCTATTTGTATCTTACGTTGCCGGGCGCCGTAAAAATCGGCATCGGCCTTGGCCAGCTGCACAAAACTGTAGGCATCTTTTACGTTGCCTACTTTATAAAGCTGTTCTGCTAGCGTAAAAAGGGCCACAGTTTCCTTGGTGGAGGATTTGATATCGGCAATGGCAGATTGTATCAGGAACGCAATGCCCTCATCGCGCCGGTTGGAGTTGATATAACTTTGCCCCAGCGAACAGGTTATCATGGCACGCAGGTGCATAGATATAGGCACGCCCGGCCCTACCAGTTTGCTCAGCTCCTGCGATCCGCTATAGTTATCGTTCGAGCCTACATGCCTCAGGCCCGCGTAATAAATCCTGTCTACCGAACCGGGCTTGCTCAGCATTATGGCCGAATCGATATACGCGTTGCTCGCGGCGAGGTAATCGGGTGAAAAATATTTGTCGCTGTTGTACTTGGCCAGATCGCTGTTGCAGCGGTACATGATAAAGTAGTACTCCACCTTCATGCTATCGTTAAGCAATTTGGGGTTTACCTTGTTCATGCAGTCGAAGGTTTCTTTGAACATGCCCGAGGAGAGCAAAATAAAACCCAGTTTTATACGGCTGTAATATGCGCGCGACATATCATTCATGCCCACGCTAAGGTCCTTTAGCTTATTTACATATACGTAGGCCGAATCGTACTGGTAGGATTTGTACTCATCGTACAATTTGAGGCAAAGATCGTATTGCAGGGCATAATTAGTGGGCGAAACCTGCGCGCGCCGTTGCATCAACTGATGGATGCGTGTTTGCTTGGCACCCTCATAAGTGTCTTTTTTGGCTATCTCGGATTTAAGCTGGTTCAGCAGCGCGTCGTTATCTGCCGAAAACGCCGGGGCAGCAAAAAGCAACGAGAAGAAAAACAGTAGAAATATCCTCATAAATTGATATTGAGACGGGATTAAAGTTAATAACTAAAAATTAAAGGCCGAACATCTACAGATGCATTTGGTCGTTTTTGCTATAATGATGGTTAATTTTAGCTTTTGTTACCGACTCGGTAACGGCCCTGCAATCAGGGGATGAGATTTTGATAATTTGAAGCAAGGAAGGCGGCTAACCAAACCTGAAAAGCCCGCAGCGTTTACCGCTGCAGGCTGGGTATTTATAAGATCAGTTTTAACTTTTAGTAGCTTATCGTAATTGGGTCCGAAGCGTTCTTCAGCACCAGGCTTTTCACTTTCTCGCCCTCTACCGGGTTTGATAAACCAGTAGGATCGAACCGCGAGATTGGCACCATTAGTGCGCTAAAATCATCATTGGCCTTTGCGGCTTTGTTATTCAACTTAACCGGGCCGCCGCCAAAACCGTGCAAAATCAGTTTTATATTGTTGAATTTGGATTTTGCCGAACCTTCGGGTTTAGCAAAAGTGATGGTTTTCCTGGCTGCATCATAAGTGATGCCGCGTTTGTAAAAATCGCCGTTCTCATAGTTGTAACTTTCGCCATCATCTTCGTAGTAAACAAATTTGTTGTTGATATCGCCTTTGTAAACGTGTACAAACAGGGTATCAGTCGGTTTATCGGCAGTAGTTTGTATCAGCGATTGCATAGGGATAATACTGCTTTCCTTTACATAAACCGGCAACTTGCTCATGCCCAAATCGATATTGAGCTTAGTATTGCCCTGCTGCACCTGGCCATTATATAAATCGTACCATTTACCGGCCGGGAAATACACCCTTCCAATTTGTGTTTGGCTATCGAACGGCAACACCAAAAAGGCCTGGCCAAACATATACTGGTTTTCGTAAGTACCGTTGTACACATTTTCGTCGTGGGTATAATCTATTGCCAGGGAGCGCATCAGCGGCTTGCCGTTTTCTTTTGCCTCGTAAAACGACGAGTACAAATACGGCAGCAATTTATAGCGCAGGTTGATGTAGTTGCGGGTTATCTCCAGCACTTCTTCGCCGTAAGCCCATGGCTCGGATGATTTGGTGTTGATCTGCGTGTGGTTGCGCATGTAGGGGTTAAATGCGCCAATCTGCATCCAGCGGGCATACAATTGCGGTGATGCACCGCCGGTAAAACCGCCCACATCCATACCTGTATAAGGCACGCCGCTTAAGCCCAGGCTGTTCATGAGGCGGATGCCGGCAAGCATGTGGCTATCTTCGGCGCGGTTATCGCCTGTCCACATAGCGGCGTAGCGTTGCAATCCTGCGTAGCCGGATCGCGTTAGCACGAAGGGCCGTTTGTTGCCGCCCAGTGCTGCGCGGTAACCTTCATAACTGCTGCGTATCATCTCCAGGCCGTACACGTTATGTATCTGCAAGTGCGATGCGCCCTTGCCCTCATAGTTAAAGAATATATTATCCGGCGCTTTTTGGCCCCAGGTGCTAAATTCGTTCATATCGTTCCATATGCCGCTTACGCCATCGGCTGCATATGCCTTTAATTCGTTTGCCCAAAATTCGCGGCCCTTTGGGTTTGTAAAATCGGGGAAGTTGCACCAGCCCGGCCAAACCTGCCCGGTGTAATTGGTGCTGTCGGGGTATTTGGCAAAGATATTCTGTGTCAGCCCGCGATCGTACACGCCGTAGCCTTTTTCTTCCTTAACGCCCGGGTCTACGATAAGCGTAACCCTAAAGCCCATATCCTTTAGCTTTTTGGTAAGCGCAGGTGGGTCGGGAAAACGGCTTTTATCCCAGGTGAATACTTTGTACTTATCCATGTAGTGGATATCCAGCGTAATGCCGTCAGCAGGTATCTTTTTCTCGCGCAGGGTGTTAGCTACACGGTAAACTTCGGTATCGGGATAGTAGCTGTAGCGGTTTTGCTGATAGCCGAGGCTCCACAGGGGCGGCATTTTGATGCGACCGGTAAGCGATGTGTACGAGGTGATGATATCCGCCAGGTGCGAGTGATAGATGAAATAGTAGTTCATCTCCCCTCCTTTTGCCGCAAACGACGAAAAGCGGTTGTTGCTGGCACCAAAGTTAAAATCTGACTGCCAGGTATTATCGAAAAATATACCGTATTGTACATTGTGGTGCACGCCTATATAAAAAGGTATCGTAGAATACAAGGGGTCCTGCCCGGCAGAATAAGCAAATACATCGCTGTTCCAATGCGTATAGGCATTGCCACGGCGATCCAATGAGCCGGTTTTTTCGCCCAGGCCTATAAAGTGCTCGCCATCCTGCATGTGCTTGTAGGTGGTAACGTTCTCGCTAACCCATGAGGTAGTTAAGCCGCTTTCGTCCTGGTTTACCACCTCGCCGGCAAGGGTGCTGAAGGTAATGGCATAAGGGTTCTTTTTGATGTTTACTTTAAGCGAATCGGTAATGAGGTTTATCTCGTTATCGTTTTGCGTAACCGCTACTTTGGTAGCAACCGGTTTGGAAATAACTGCATACGAAAAATCTTCGGCCAGGGCTTGTTTATCCATACGCACCCTGATGATGTTTGGGCTATAAACAAGCACCTTAATAAAGGCGTTCTCGGTTTTAATATCTATATCCTGGCTATTCACCGTTACCCCGGTAACTTTACCTACCCTTTTCAACAGGGTTTGCGCGCCGGCAACATGGGTGCTGGCTGCAAAAATTACAGCAAGGGCAATACAACGGTTAATGATCTTCATTCTTCTGTTTGGCGATATGGTTTTATAATTGGTATTGGCGGCCTAAAAGGGCTATTTAAAAAGGTACCGCAACTATGCGTGGGCACCCGTTTCGCTGGTTGAAATTATAACAGATTTACGGTATCGCGAACGGATATTAATTTTTATGGATTTTTTATAAAGCAAAAACCCTCTAATTATTAAAATTAGAGGGTTTTTGCCGCTGTTGCAGCCCGAAAATATAAGGAAAAATATAGATGGCTGCTGCCTAAAAACCTTAGTAATTGGCCAGTACCATTACGTTATTACTTATTGGGGTTATTTTTTCGAGGCCGTTTAAAAAGCCCAGGCCCACTACGAAGGTAAAACCGGCAACCTTTCCACCCATATCCTGTATCAGTTCGCTGGCTGCGGTTACGGTGCCACCAGTGGCCAAAAGGTCGTCGTGGATGAGGATATGGTCGCCGGGCATAAAGGCATCGGTATGCAGTTCAATGGTGGCGGTGCCGTATTCCAACTCGTAAACCTTTTGCTTTACGGTGTGAGGCAGTTTGCCCGCTTTGCGCACCGGGATAAACGGAACGCCCAGCCGGGTAGCCAGTGTTAAACCGAATAAAAACCCGCGGCTTTCCACGCCGGCAACGGCATCAATCCGGGTATCTTTAAGGCCCGCAACAAAGGCCTCCACTATACTATCGCACAAGCTGGGGTCCTTCAATATCGGCGTAATGTCTTTAAAAATTATGCCGGGCTTCGGGAAGTCGGGGATATCGCGGATGGCATCCTTTATTTGTTGCTGTATCATTTATTGCGCTAATGTGCTTCAATTTTACGGAAAAAACTTCCGTGAATTTCTATTTTATTACCAAATAAGGGGATATTTTTATCAAAATTTGGTCGGTTAAAATGGCAATGTTTTTCAAATCTGCTACCGATGCGTAATTGCCATGCTGATTGCGGTATTCGATGATGGCGTTCACCTGTTTATAACCGAGGTAGGGCATCAGGCGCAGCTTATCAAAAGTAATGGTGTTGATATCGATCTTACGTATCCGCCAGGCATCAACCTTTAGCTGCCCGGCAATTTCGGCGTATTTTAATTCATCCAACCCATATACCTCTTTCAGTTGCTCTTTGTTTACGAAACCGCCCAGCCGTTCGCGATAGTTGATAATGCGTTTGGCGTAAGCCGGGCCGATGCCGTCTAACGCAGTAAGGCTTGCAGAATCGGCAGTGTTGAGCTCTACTACGACAGCAACCGGTTCCTTACTTGTGGGGATATCGATATAAGGTGCTAAGGCTTTATAGTTGCTATCTGTAATGCCATAAACCTTCTTCAAATCCTCCACTTTATAAAACCTGCCGCCCTTGCTGCGGTAGTTGATGATGATGGCTACCTGCCTATCGCTTAGTCCCAGTTCTTTCCATTTGGCAGCCGGTAGGGTGTTGGGGTCGAATTTGGATAAGCTTCCATTTTGAGGTCCGGCCGAGGCCGCCGCCTGGTAACCCGGGTTGGCTTGGTTTAGCTGTGCCGCTGCCTCATAGAACGCTTTACTATTAATTGTGCTATCTTTGTGATACCATTGATAAACGTAGGGCGCAGCTAAAACCGCAATTATCAAAATAACCAGCACAAGCATACCGTTCCATTCTTTTTTGGTGAGGGACAGATAGTTTTTCAGCTGCGCTTTCATATCATACAATTGCAAGCGTTAAAGTAATAATTTTACAACCATTTAATCCGTTAAACGAGGATGAAAGTTATAACCACCGAGGAATTTGCCAAAGCAACTAAACTGGACAAACTAAAAATGCCCGGCTTGGCCCCCCTGCTGATGGAACTGATGAAGATAAACCAGGTGAACCAGCTATTTGCCCAGGCCCAGCCCAAACAAGGCCCCGAATTTGTAGATGCTATTTTAAAAGGCTGCGGTATAGAGATAGATTTTGACGAACGCGAACTGAAAAACATACCAAAAGAGGGCGCTTTTATAGCCATTGCCAATCACCCCTATGGCGGCATAGAGGGCATGGTACTGCTAAAGATACTTTGTATGGCCAGGCCCGATTCTAAATTGATGGCCAACTTTCTGCTGAAGAAAATACCCAACCTTGCAGATTACTTCATTGCTGTTAACCCCTTCGAAAATGTGGAGCATTCCTCCAGCATCAGCGGCCTCAAAAGCACGCTGGAACTGCTGGCCAATGGCACGCCCATAGGTATTTTCCCTGCGGGCGAGGTATCTACCTTCAAGATGGAGAAAAAAGAGGTTACCGACCGTCTTTGGCACCCGGTGGTAGGCAAGATAATTGCCAAATCTAAAGTGCCGGTGGTACCTATCTACTTCCATGGCAATAACGGCTTGCTGTTTAACCTGCTGAGCCTGATACACCCTGCGCTGCGTACCGCCAAGCTGCCATCAGAACTATTCAACAAGCAGGGGCATACCATTAAGCTACGTATTGGCAAACCCATCAAAATTGCCGATATCCCCGATAATAACAACGGCGCTAAAGTACTCAACTACCTGCGGGCCAAAACCTACGCCCTTGGTGCAGGGCTGGATGAGGAGAAGAAAATCTTCAATCCACGCAACCTGTTCAAGATAAAGCGCCTGCCCGAAGCCATAGTACCCGAAACTGCTGCCGACAAGCTGGAGGCCGAAATTGCGCCCCTGCGCGAGCACTATAAGGTATGGACGGAGAAGAACTACGAGGTGTTCATCGCCCCTACTTCCGCAATCCCCTGCACCATCCGCGAAATTGGCCGCCTGCGCGAGGTTACCTTCCGCGAAGTGGGCGAGGGTACCAACAAAGCGACTGACCTGGACGAGTACGATATCTACTACCATCACCTGTTCATCTGGGATTTTGAAGCGAAGATGATCGTAGGTGCCTACCGTATTGGCCTGGGCGACGAGATTTTCTACAGCGTGGGCAAAAAAGGCTTTTATATAAACGAGCTATTCAAATTGAAGGAGCAGTTTACCCCTGTGCTGAAGAAAAGCCTGGAACTGGGCCGCTCCTGGATACGCAAGGAATACCAGCTGAAGCCCCTCCCCCTCTTCCTGCTTTGGAAAGGCATCCTTAAATACCTGATAGATAACCCGCGCTACCGTTACCTTATTGGCCCGGTAAGCATCAGCAACTCGTTCTCGCAGTTCTCCAAATCGCTCATCGTAGATTACATCAACCGCAACCATTTCGACCACGAACTGGCGCAATACGTAAAGCCACGCAAAAAATTCAAGGTAAACTTCGAGAACATCGATACCGACCTACTCATGAGCGGCGGCGACAGCTTTAAAGGGCTGGATAACCTGATATCTGAGGTAGAAACGCATAACATGAAAGTACCCGTACTACTGCGCCAGTACATACAACTAAACGCCAAAATCATCAGCTTCAACATCGACCCTAAATTCTCTGATTGTTTGGATGGCTTTTTGGTGCTCGATTTAGAGAAAGTACCGCAGGATATATTGGAGAAACTGGGGAAGAACCTTTAACACGATTAAAGGATTGAAGGATTAGACAGGATTTTGATTTGCAAGGCGGCGATGCAGGCGCTCCGTCCCATGAATGGGACGGCAATGAAAGTGCATAGTTCTTTAATCCGCTTTCATTACCGTCGGTTTTAACCGACGGTAAGCGAATTGACCGCGATTCCCCATTTAGACTTGATAATAAATGAATACAGATATCCCTTCGTCCGTCTGTTTTCAGGAACGACACTGTTGCGGACAGAACCTGTGATACTATTGACGTCCACAGAGATTTCTTCCGTCTCAACCTAACGCTATAAGCCCGGCAACGCAAGCCATATATAAAAAAAACAACAAGGTGTCCAGCCAATTAGGAAAACGTTCGCCAAATATGTCGGTACCGCTGCGAGTTGGCATAACAAATTCCTGATGTTGTATATTTAAGCTTAATATGCGCAATAACTGATAAACAAATAAGAGGATTATGGTATCCTTTAAAGCATTGGCGGCATTGCCTTTAGGCAATGCAAATAAGGGGTTATTCCGCAAATATAAATAAACCACAAAATGGACGATACCAAAACCAAGCCAAACTAAATAAACGGATAGGTTTCTTAGCGACCGATAATTACATACATAAATAAATATTTGAGTAAAGATTACATATAGCAACAACGATCCTTTATTACCATTTATGTAAACCGCAAGGCTGATGATGACATAGGCAGCGATAGTCCAAATATCCCATGCCTTAAGTCGCTCGAAATAAAATATGGGGCGCTTCATGATCGCATACTACTAAAAAAAGTTGTTTGTGAACAGCAGAAACGGCAAAAAGTGATAATTACCATTTCCGGTAAATTAAAATCAAAGCCATTGGCATGAATATTACAACTATGGTAATTACAACCGTGAGCAAGTTGTCCCAAAAACTATATTTTCTCCCATGATACATGATAGACATATCTCTAAACCGAAGATAATAGTCTCTGTCTTGCACTATCATGCTTATCCTTTTAAAAGCGTAGTCCAGCAGTACAACTATTAGTGGAGTAAGTGCGGCTCTTAGTGCAAGATACCAATCCTCATCATTAAACTTTAAGAATTCCAGCATCGCAGACGATAAAACAAACAAGCCAATAACCGCATACCATTTATACCTGGTACTAAACCATGGGTCGTATTTATTATAAAGCAATCCAAAATTAACGCCTACAGGCAACATAATGCCTATTACCGATTCTCCGGTGGTTATCACCATACCTAATACCTCAGCCCGATTTTTTTGAAGATATTGTACATCGCCCATAGCGGGGTTACGAAGGCAAGCTGCAGGTCGTCTTTAAAAGACTGTGGGTTGCCCTCTATCTTGCTGCCCGCATATTGCCCAATCCACGATAGAACGAACAGCCCCAGCGATATCATCCACAACGCAGGGCCGCCCAAAGCCTGCCAGGCTGCCAGCTGCATAACGCCGTAGCTAAGCACGAACATAGCCAGCAGCATAATGTAAGATAACAGCGGGGTGAGTTTGAGGTAGAAATAAATGGCAACGGCTATTACAAACGAGTACCAGTTGAAGTAACTGTTGTAAATGCCGAGGAATTTCAGCGTAGGGAAAGGTATGGCCCACGCTATGCCCAATATGCTGAATATCATGAGCAATATGCTGATGATATGCAAGGTGCGGTTTAACGGCTGTTGATGGCTTGCATCCAGTCGGTTGAAATATACCTCAATAAGGCGCAGCTCTTCCTTTTTGGGAAGCACGGGTTTAATAGTATTTGGTTTTGGTTTCGCCATAAAATAAAAAAGCCCTCCCTATTTCAAGGAAGGGCTCAAATTTAAGCTTATTTATTTTGCAAATGCTACCGAGCGGGTTTCCCGTATTACGGTAACCTTTATCTGGCCCGGGTAGGTCATTTCTGTTTGTATGCGGTTTGATATATCTGCCGCCAGTATTTCACTTTGGGCATCGCTTATCTTCTCGCTCTCAACCACAACACGCAATTCGCGGCCGGCCTGTATAGCGAAAGTTTTCTCTACGCCAGGGTACGATAATGCAAGCTCCTCAAGCTCTTTCAAGCGTTTGATGTAACTTTCTACCACTTCGCGGCGTGCGCCCGGCCTTGCGCCTGATATGGCATCACAAACCTGTATTATCGGCGATAGCATCGAGGTCATTTCAATCTCGTCGTGGTGGGCGCCTATGGCGTTGCATACCTCGGGGTGCTCTTTATATTTCTCGGCTAATTGCATGCCCAAAATAGCGTGTGGCAGTTCGGGGTTATCATCTGGTACTTTACCGATATCGTGCAGTAGGCCTGCGCGTTTGGCAAGCTTTACGTTAAGGCCCAGTTCTGCTGCCATGGTAGCGCAAAAGTTGGCAACCTCGCGCGAGTGCTGCAGCAGGTTTTGCCCGTATGATGAACGGTAACGCATCCGGCCCACCATGCGGATAAGCTCGGGGTGAAGGCCGTTGATACCAAGGTCGATAACGGTACGCTCGCCTATCTCAACAATTTCTTCTTCAATCTGCTTGCGGGTTTTGGCAACTACCTCTTCAATACGTGCCGGGTGTATGCGGCCATCGGTAACCAAACGGTGCATAGCCAAACGGGCAATCTCGCGGCGTACCGGGTCGAAGCCCGAAAGAATGATGGCCTCGGGGGTATCATCCACAATGATTTCTATACCGGTTGCGGCTTCCAGCGCGCGGATGTTGCGCCCTTCGCGGCCAATGATACGGCCCTTTATCTCATCGTTCTCGATGTTGAAGATAGATACCGTATTCTCTATAGCGTTCTCGGTAGCGGTACGCTGTATAGTTTGGATAACTATTTTCTTGGCTTCCTTGGTGGCGGTAAGCTTGGCTTCGTCTACGATATCTTTTATCTGTGCCATAGCCTTGCTGCGGGCTTCTTCGCGCAGGTTATCTATCAGCTGGTTCTTGGCATCCTCGGCGCTTAAGCCGGCAATAGCCTCCAACTGGGTTACATGCTGGTTTTTCAGGAGCTCAACTTCCTCCTGCTTTTTGGCGAGGGTATCGGTTTGGGTTTCCAGCTTTTTACGGGCGCCATCCAGTTCGGTTTCCTTACGATTAAGGTTTTCCAGCTTTTGGTTAAACGATTGCTCTTTTTGTTTGATGCCGTTCTCGCGCTGGTTCAGCACGTTGTTTTTGGCGTTAACGTCCTGCTCGTGCTCGGCCTTAAGCTGCAAAAATTTCTCCTTGGCTTCCAGCTGGCGGTTCTTTTTAAGGATGTCGGCGTTTATTTCTGCCTCTTTTAAAATCTTCTTTACTTTATTCTGGGCGTTTACTTCTTGGTCTTTAAACAGCTTCCGTAGCAGGAAACGGCCTATGACGATGCCCGCGATTACTCCAACGAGAATCCCGATTATCAGGTACAAATATGTGTTCATTTCTTAGGTTATATAAATAAAAAAAACCGCAACTAAACTTCTAAGTGTTCATGTATTGTTAAAACTTCTGGTCGGATGGCTCGGGATCACGGGTTACCGTAAATTACACGATCAACGCATGCCTCTTTGATCCGTAGATATTGAAGCGTTAAGTTTTTAATAGTGAAAACTTAAAATTTAACTGCGGTTAAATCTTAATGGCTCTGTTTTATGTGTAAGAACGTTATTGTTTAGAAAAAAAATCAGACAGGATATGGTCTAAATGATAAACCTTATCGGTAACTTCTGAATCGTCGGACGTAACTTTTTTATCCGCTTTTAACGCAGATGTTGCGTAATGCAACACGCACATCGAAAGCAAATCCTGCTTATCCCTAACCGCATAGTTCTCCTGGTACTCCTTTATGCGGTCGTTGATGAGCTTGGCTGCCCTTCTTATTATCTCTTCTTCTTCCATGTTTACCTTTAAGGGGTAAACCCGGTCAGCAATATTTATTTTTATTGAGATTTCTCCCATCTGAGCTTTTCACTTTTTGTACTACTTTTTAAGCAATACAATACACTTATCTATTTCCTGCACAAAGTCGTTAATTTTTTGCTTAATGTCAACACTTTTTTCATTTGTTTCTGAAAAAGACTTTGCCAGTTTCAATACACGAAGCTTTTCCTCCAGGTCTTTCGTCTTGTTTTTGCTGGCATCAAGCGCTGCATTAAGCGCATCGCTTTCCAGTTTAAGCAAGTCGTTCTCTTCCTGTAGCGCAGCACAAAGCTCTATCAACCGCTCGGTTTTATATACAACTTTAGTTAATTGTTCTGCTACTGAAGGCATGGGTGTGTTAAAAATTCTAAATGCTAATTCCTAAATTCTAAAAATGTTAAACTCTAATTTCTAATCCCTAAATTCTAAATTGAAACTCTAACCGCGAAACTTTAACTCCTTTTAGAATTTAGAGTTTAGGTCTTAGAATTTCTTCTCTTTTAGAATTCAGAGTTTCGGCTTTAGGATTTACCTACGGATTTCTGCTCCTGCTTCTTTGTCTAAATTATAAATTAATTTCTGCATGGTGGCATCAATTGCCTTATCAGTTAAAGTTTTTTCGGTGTCTTGCAAAATAAAGCTCAGGGCGTATGATTTTTTGCCAGCCGGCAGCTTATCGCCTACGTACACATCAAACACATCCACCGCTTTCAGCAGCTTTTTGTCCGTCCGTCCGGCTATCTGCTTCAACTGGCCAAAGGTTACGCTCTTATCTACCAGCATGCTCAAATCCCTCCTCACGGCCGGGAACTTGCTCACTTCCTGGTACACTATCACGTTTTTGCGCACCAGCTTCAATACTACATCAAAATCGAAATCGGCATAGAAAACCTCCTTATCCACTTCGGCCTTTTTTAATGCCGAAGCCGCCACCGAACCGAAGCCCACAAGCACCTTGTTGCCGCGCAGGTATTGCAGGCCATAGGCCAAACCATTGCCAGTGGTTTCTTCTGTAGTATAATCAGTAATGCTTAGTTTTCTCAGCAGGCCATCTACCACCGCCTTGAGGTTATAGAACGATGCTGGCACCGCTTTACCGTTCCATTGCTCGGTTTTGAAAGCACCTGTAAGGAAGATGGAGAAGCGTTGCGCCTCTACGTACTTCTCATCTACAAAGTTGTATATCTTGCCAAACTCGTACAGTTTAAGGTCGGCAGCTTTGCGGTTTTGGTTGTAGGCAATAGCCTCTAAACCCGAGTACAGCATGCTCTGGCGCATCACGTCGAGGTCGCTGCTTAGCGGGTTCAATATCTTCACGGCATGCTCTAAATCGTCTGAGTAGGCCGATTTGGTGAGCGAGTTGTTCATGATCTCGTTGAAGCCGTTGGCGCTCAATAAATCGGAGATAGCGTTCTGCACGGTATCGCGCTCGGGCCTTACCGAGTTATTGAGCGATGCCCTTATCTGCGTAGGTATCTCGATATTATTGTAGCCGTAGATACGCAGAATCTCTTCCACAATATCCACCTCTCGCGTTACATCGACACGGTAAGGGGCTACTTTTAAGCTTAAACCTTCTTCGCTCTCCGTTACAATGGTAATATCCAGCCCGGTTAATATGGCCTTGATGGTATCGTGCCCGATGGCTTTGCCTATCAGCCTGTCGATGCCTTTGTAAGTAACTTCTATCTCGAAAGGTGCTACCGGGTTAGGATAATGGTCGAATATTTCCGACGACACCACGCCGCCCGCTACCTGCTGTATTAGCAGCGCCGCACGTTTCAAAGCAAATACCGGCATATCAGGGTCGGTGCCGCGCTCGAAACGGAACGATGCATCAGTTTTAAGCCCGTGCCGTTTTGCTGTTTTACGTACAGAAACCGCGTTGAAGTAAGCACTCTCTAAAAAGATGCCGGTTGTAGTTGCACTAACGCCGCTTTTCGCTCCGCCGAACACGCCCGCTATACACATAGGTTCTTCGGCGTTGCATATCATCAGGTCATTGGCAGATAGTTTCCTATCCACATCGTCCAGCGTTTTGAATACGGTGCCTTCAGCAACGGTTTTTACGATAACCTGGTTGCCTGCAATGGCAGCGGCATCAAAGGCGTGCAGGGGCTGGCCCAGTTCGTGCAATACATAGTTGGTAACATCTACCACGTTGTTGATGCTGCGTACGCCAATCACTGCCAAACGCTCTTTAAGCCATTGCGGCGACTCCTTTACCTCGATACCCGAAATGGTTAGGCCGGCATACCTCGGAGCAGCCTGCTCATCCTCTACCAGTACCTCTATTTTGCTGTCCGTGTTATCTACCTTAAAGGCTGATACATCGGGTTTGGTGATGCCAATTTTTAGGAACGCAGCAATATCGCGGGCTGTGCCCAGGTGCGATACCGCATCGGCACGGTTTGGCGTAAGGCCTATCTCGTACATGTAATCGTCGTTCAGGTTGAAGTATGCCTTGGCGGGGGTACCCACCGGGGCATCGGCAGGCAATACCATAATGCCTTCGTGGCTGCTGCCCAGGCCTATCTCGTCTTCGGCGCAGATCATCCCTTCAGATGCTTCGCCGCGTATTTTTGATTTGCCTATCTTGAATGGTTCGCCCACGGTTGGGTGCACGGTAGTACCTACAGTGGCTACAACCACCTTTTGCCCTGCGGCTACATTAGCTGCGCCGCAAACGATGTTAAGGGGTTCCGCACCGCCAACATCAACTTTGGTAATGTGCAGATGATCGCTGTTCGGATGGTTTTTGCATTCCAGCACGTAACCTATCACCAGGCCTTCCAGCCCGCCCGGTACAGCCTGTACCTTTTCGAGGCTCTCAACCTCTAAACCCGTGCCGGTGAGTATGGTGGATATCTCCTCGGGGGTTTTATCTGTATCAATAAATTCTTTAAGCCAGTTATACGATATCTTCATTATAGCAGAATGATAATCGGCAAAGATACGATTTAGGGGGAAAGGCGGAAAGACGAAAGGTTTTAAATAGCAGATTTAAGATTTCGCACCCGCGGCACTATTTATTAGCTATCTAAGGGCAACGGGGCCTTTTTTAGTCGCATAAACGGTTTCTCTATCAGCACGAAGCTTAAAAACCCGGCTAACACGCTTAATAACAAAGCAATCAATAAACAAGGCACGAAGCCAAGCGTTTTGCCATAAGCCGTAAAAACAAGCTGCTGAATTGGGAAGGCATAAATGTAAAGCCCGTAAGAAATGTCGTATTTAAGTTTTACTGTAAATTCCGAAAACAGTTTTATGCCCAATATTGCGATTGCAAGGGGTGCGGCAATGTTAAAGCCGCCAAACCGCAAAAGCGCCAGGGTTGCCAGCAGTATAAACAACTGCCCCTTCAAATCTATAAACAACCAATTCCTGAATACATACACCGCGGTGCCGCACAAAAAGGCAATATATAGCTTAAAAGCGTTGGATAGTAGCAAAAAAGTAGGTCCTATTTTGCTGGCACCGTTAAATAAATTGATGGAATAAATAAAGTAAACAAATGCCAGCATCAATAAAAAAGCAAATTTATTTTTGTTGATGAGACCAAACAGGCCGATAACCAGTATCAATACGTAGCATTGCATTTCGGGGTAGAGGCTCCATAGGCTGCCGTTTATCGAACCGTGATAAAAAGAAGAATCCAACACTCCTTTTATGTTCCATTGATTTATAGCCAAAAAAAAGTTCCTATAAAAAAACGAAAAAGCGCTCCCGTCGCCAAAAAATGCAAAACCGCTTAATGATTGATGGCCGTTTAAATAAATAAACGGGGCAATAACAAAACCGGTAACCAACAGGCATACCCAATACCCGGGGAATATCCGCAGCACCCGGTTAAGCAAAAACCGCGAAATATTTTCTGAGCGATCGAAACTTGAACTGATAAGGTAACCACTTAAAGTGAAGAAACCAATAACGCCGATATCAGAGAGAGAGGTTTGCGCTTTGGAAAGCATTGTTACAAACTCCCCTTGCGTGCCGGTTAAAAAGTAACTATGAGAGAGAAAAACGAACAAAGCGAATATTAACCGGAGTAGATCGTAAGCGTTGTTCCTTGGATGCATAACAATTTAAAGTACCTAATGTACAAAAAACTCCGGTTTTCGCTATACACAAAAAAGCAGCGGCTGTAGTGCCACTGCTTTAAGTAAAATTTATTGGTTAACCAGCTACATTTAATCCTCATCTATTGCATCCCCGTCATCATCCAAATTGAGGGTGAAGGCAGATTCTGCAGCATCATAGGCACGCTGCAATGGTGCGCTTTCGTCAACTTCGCCAACAGGCTCGTTTGTTTCATCGAAACCGTTGGAGTGGATATCCTGCTGGCTCATCTGATCGTCGTTCTCGGTTTGGCCAAGCTGGTCGTCTTGTTGCAGTTGGTCGTCTTCTGGCTCTATCATGGTTTGCGGGTTTTTGATTGTTTATTTACAACGACTAAAGTACGGGGTTGTTTTAATTTATCTGAACCTTGATTTGCACGATTTTTAGATTACCTGATGAACAGCATCAGGGCCATCCTCAAATCCTAATAATCAAGTTTCAGACAATCTCTACAGCATCGCCTCATCCCCAAAACTAAAATACCCCTTATCGGTAATAATCACATGATCTAGCACCTTTATATCCAGCAGTTTGCCGGCTTCTACCATTTTTCGGGTGAGGAAAATATCGTCGCGACTGGGCTTTAGGTTTCCTGATGGGTGGTTGTGAACCAGCACTATGCTGCTGGCCTGGTGCTGAACGGCGGTGTAGTAGATGATACGCGGATCGGCAACGGTGCTGTTGAGGCCGCCTTTACTAATGAGTTCCTTGCCCAATACTTTACTGGATTGGCTGAGCAGCATTATCCAAAATTCCTCGTGGTTCAAATCCATTAGGTGGCGGCGCATTACGTTGTATATATCGCGGGAGCAGGTAAGCACTTCGGGTATTGCACTTTCCGTTTCGCCGCGTCGGCGGCCAATTTCCAGGGCAGCTATGATGCTGATGGCTTTAGCCTCGCCTATGCCTTTGAATTTTGAAAGTTCGCCAATGCCGGCCTTGCCCAGCTTGTTAAGGTCATTATCGTAATGATGCAGGATGCGCTTACTTAGTTCAACGGCGGTTTCGTTGCGGCTGCCGCTGCCAATGAGTATGGCGATGAGTTCGGCATCGGTAAGGGCACGGCGGCCTTGCCCGCTTAGTTTCTCGCGGGGGCGGTCTGCCTCGGCCCAGCTTTTTATACTTAAGTTGTTACCGTAATCTTCCAATTCAGGTTAGGTTTTATCAGCCTAAAATAGGAAATAAATGGCAAGAAAAAATAAAGGTTTAAAAGCACACCCGTTCCGTCCCTTAAAAAGGGACGGCAATGAAAGTGCATAATCGGCAATGACCATTGCGCTTGCTTAGTTTATGTAGATAAATAACCATTATGCACCTTCATTGCCGTCGGTTTGAAACCGACGGCACATCGAGTAGGAAAGTAGGGATTAGTTCCCTACTTGTCCTCTCACACCACCGTACGTGCCGTTCGGCATACGGCGGTTCATTAAACAGTAACAGTCTTAAGTGGGGTTGAGATGTCTTTGAGACTTACAAAGCCCATTTTCTTTATGA